>NZ_JBGUAW010000001.1:0-300000 GCF_041821045.1 Thiohalorhabdus sp. Cl-TMA
AGGTCTTCAATCTGTTCGTACTGTGCTTGGGTGATTTCCATTAGCACAGTATATCAAATAGCGTTAACAGGCCCTAGCCGACCACCCCGCCGGACATGAAAAGGCCGGCCCGAGGGCCGGCCGATACGAAGGCCGTTAAGGAGCACCGCTAGACCGTCCCCTGGGGTGCTTCCTCCCCCTCCTCGCGGAGACGTCCTCCCAGATCCTCGGCGTTCCGCGCCAGACGCTCCACGACATCCCGCATGTGCGTGCGCTGGGCCGGGTGCCCCTGTTCGGCCAGCTGCGCCAGCCGCGAATGGGCGCCCCGGAAGCGCCGTCGGGAGCTATCCCAGTCGGCGGGCACCTCGGCTCGTCTCGGCTCGGTACCGCGGACTCCCTGCGGGGAGGGGCCATCCCCTCCGTCGAGGAGGCGCTCCTGCTCCCTCAAGGAGCTTTCGGCCCGATTAAGCACGGCATTCCATTCCAGGGTGCTGAAACTTTTCATGGATCCCTCTTGATTAATGACTTTTTTATTCTTTTATCGGGCCGCACCGCCTAGCGCGCGGTCCGCCCCCCCTATCGGATGTTTCCATGCCTGATCCTCTGCAATTATCGGCAATGGAATCCGCATACGGTTCCCATTCGCGGTGCTTCGGCCGCGCCATGGGCCGGCCCGCGAATCGATTTTTCCACTCCTTTTGAGACGCGTACGGCACCTTTCGGGGAGATTCCTGATAACTGGAATTTTTCCCGGATTCTTCCTTTCAATCCGGGAAACCGCTCAGAATATGCGGCTCTTCCCCAATGGCCGTCCTTCGGGCAATGCCGCCGCTTCCACGGTCCTCTTCCCCCGCCGTACCGGAAACGCGGCGGGGAAGCCAGGAACCCATTGTTGCCGCACCCCTCGAAGGTAATGTGGCGGGGAGTGCTCTTCTCCGAAGACTCCGCGGCCTCCTGCCGCTACCATGGGGGGCGGGGTCCGCCGGGCCCGGCGGACGGATCCCGCAGACGGTCCCTTGCAGCCTGTCGCGCTTATATTCCAGGAACATGAAGGGGAATCCCGCTTATGAAAGAGCCCCGGGAAGGCGACCCGGAGTGGGTGGCGGAGCACAGCGCCTCCTCCCTGCGGCGCCTGATGCCCCGCATCGAGGCGCGCTTCAAGGAGCGCACCGACCCGGCGGAGTGGGAGGCCTACGTGGAGCGCCTCACCCGCCACTTCCCGCGCCTCTTCCAGCTCCTGCACACGCTCTACGGGGACAACTACGACTTCTTCTACCATCTGGAGAGCATCCTCGCCTCGGCCACCGAGATGTGGCTCACCCGTCCCGACGAGCTCAAGGCCCTGGACGCTCTGCGCGAAGCCGACCCCTACTGGTACCAGTCGCAGCGCATGATGGGCGCCACCTGCTACGTGGACCTGTTCGCCGGGGATCTGGAGAAACTGCGGGAGCGCACGCCCTATCTCTCGGAGCTGGGCATCACCTACCTGCACCTCATGCCGCTGTTCCAGGTACCGGAGGGGGACAATGATGGCGGCTACGCAGTGCGCAGTTACCGGAAGGTGAACGAGGCGCTGGGCACCATGGGCGAGCTGGCGGAGCTGGCCACCGAGCTCCGCCACCACGGTATCTCGCTGACCCTGGACTTCGTGTTCAACCATACCTCCGACGAGCACGAGTGGGCCCGGCGGGCCCTGGCCGGCGAGCGGGAGCTCCAGGGCTACTACCGCATATTCCCCGACCGCGAGTGGCCGGATGCCTACGAGGCCACCATGCCGGAGGTCTTCTCCGAGGATCACCCCGGGGCCTTTACCTACGTTCCCCGGATGAAGAAGTGGGTCTGGACCACCTTCCACACCTACCAGTGGGACCTGAACTACGCCAATCCGGCGGTGTTCAACAGCATGCTCGAGGAGATGCTGTTCCTCGCCAATCAGGGCGTGGAGATCCTGCGCCTGGACGCGGTGGCCTTCATCTGGAAGCGCCTGGGCACCAACTCCCAGAACCTGCCGGAGGCCCACTGGATCATTCAGGCCTTCAACGCCCTGGCGAAGATCGCCGCGCCGGCGGTGGTGTTCAAATCGGAGGCCATCGTCCACCCGGACGAGGTACGCCGCTACATCTCCACCGAGGAGTGCCCGCTTTCCTATAACCCGCAGCTCATGGCGCTGCTGTGGGAGGCGCTGGCCACCCGCGATACCCGCGTGCTGTACACGGCCATGGAGCGCAGCTTCCATCTGCCCGAGGGCTGCACCTGGGTCAACTACGTGCGCAGCCACGACGACATCGGCTGGACCTTCGCCAACGAGGACGTGGAGGCCGTGGGCTTCGACCCCGACGCCCACCGGCGCTTCCTGACGCAGTTCTACACCGGCCGCTTTCCGGGCAGCTTCGCCCGCGGCGCCCCCTTCCAGGAGGAGCCGGAGACCGGCCAGGCCCGGGTTTCCGGCACCTGCGCGTCGCTGGCCGGGCTGGAAAAGGCGCTCGAGGAGGAGGATTGCAAGGAGGTGGACCTGGCCGTCCGCCGCATACTGCTCCTCCAGGGCATCAACATCACCATCGGGGGTATCCCGCTCATCTATCTGGGGGACGAGATCGCCAGCCTGAACGACTACAGCTACGACCAGGAACCGGCCAAGATGGGGGATTCGCGCTGGCTGCACCGCGCGCCCTTCGACTGGGAACGGGCGGAGCAGCGCCACGACACCACCACGGTCCCGGGACGGGTGTACGAGGGCCTGCTGCGGCTCATCCAGCTGCGCCAGCAGAACCCCGCTTTCACCCGCTCCGAGACGGAATTCGCCGCCACCGGCAACAAGCACGTCTTCGGCTACATCCGCATCAACGACCAGGCCAGCGTCCTGGTGCTCGCCAACTTCAGCGAGCACGAGCAGTGCCTGGAGGCGCGGCGGCTCCGCCAGATGGGCATGCGCAAGACCATGGTGGACCTGTTCGCGGGCCGCACCATCATCGCCACCCAGGAGCTGGTCATGGAGCCGTATCAGTTCATGGTGCTGAGCCGGGGCAGCTGAAGCGAGGAAACGCACCATGCGCAAGCAGATCATCGGCGCCCGGCAGACCGAGCCAATCCCCTGGGAAGAAGGCTGGCTGGACCTGGAGGCGCTGGCCCGGGTAGAGGTCACCTCCGAGGCGCCCGAATATCCCGTGGAGAATGCCCTGCTCCCCGGACGCCGGGACGGCTGGCGGGCATCCGCGCCCGGACCGCAGACGCTCCGCCTGCTGTTCGACGAACCACGGGCGCTCATGCGGGTCCAATTGGAATTCCGGGAGACCGTGGAGTCCCGGACCCAGGAGCTGTTCCTGGGCTGGGCCACCGGGCCCGGCGAGGAGCCGCGGGAGATCGTCCGCCAGCAGTGGCATTTCGACCCGGAGGGCGCCACGCGGGAGGACGAGGACTACCGGGTCGAGCTGGCCCGGGTGGGTGTGCTGGAATTGGTCATCGTGCCGGACATCAGCCACGGCGACGCCCGGGCTTCCCTGGAGCGGCTGCGGGTGGCCTAGCCCCGGCGCGGCTTTCCAATCTTCACCGGAGGAGCGCTCCGTGACCATCGGATCCCCGCAAGACATCGAGGGCCTGCGCGCCGCAGGGTGGGTCGTCGCCCACACGCTCAAGGAGATGGCCGAGCAGGCGCGGCCCGGCATGACCACCGCGGAGCTGGACGCCCTGGGCGCCGAGATCCTGGAGCGCCACGGAGCGCGCTCCGCGCCGCAGCTCTGCTACGACTTCCCGGGCGCCACCTGCATCAGCCTCAACGAGGAGGCGGCCCACGGCGTACCCGGCGACCGAACGCTGCAGAAGGGCGACGTGGTGAACGTGGACGTCTCCGCGGAGCTGGACGGCTACTTCGCCGATACCGGAGGCAGCTTCCTCATGCCCGGGGCCTCCGCGGAAATGGAGCGCCTCTGCGCCGCCACCCTGCGCGCCCGGGATAGCGCCCTCGCCCAGGTGCGCGCCGGCCAGCCCCTGAACGTGATCGGCCGGGCCATTCAGCAGACCGCCCGGCTGGAGGGCTTCAAGGTGCTGCGCAACCTGGGCAGCCACGGCGTGGGCGCCACCCTCCACGAGGAGCCGCGCTTCATACCGCCCTACTTCGATCCCCACGACGACCGGGTCCTGGAGGACGGCCAGGTGATCACCATCGAGCCCTTCCTTTCCACCCACGCCTCCCGGGTCCGGGAGGGTGCGGACGGTTGGACCCTTTCCGGCCCGCGCAAGAACCGCTCGGCGCAGTACGAGCATACGTTGGTGGTCACCAAGGACGAGCCCCTCATCCTCACCAAGGCCTGATGCCGGGGGTGCACCCCGCTTCGCGGACCATTCCCCGGGGGAAGCCCGGCCATGAATCCGCTGCAGAGCCAGTTCGCCCTTCCGCGCGGTCCCCTGGGACGGGTGGCCGGTTGGGTGATGGCCCTTTCCAATCGGGCCTTGGCGCGGGAAACCCTCTCCCTGCTCGAGCCCGCCCGGGGGGAATGCGTCCTGGAGATCGGCGCGGGCCCCGGGGTCGGAATCGGCGATGCGGCGGAGCGAGTAAAGGACGGACTGGTGATGGGCGTGGACCTCTCCGAGGTCATGCTGGCCCAGGCGGCGCGCCGGAACCGGGCCCACATGCGGGCCGGCCGGGTGGGGCTGCAGCGGGCCTCCGCCTCGCGCCTACCGTTCCGGAGCGGGGCCTTCCAGGCCGCCTTCACCATCAACAATATCCAGCTCTGGCCCGATCCCATGGCCAGCCTGGACGAAACCGCGCGCATCCTGTGCCCGGGCGGGCGCCTGGCCATCGCCCTGCAGCAGCGGGACGCCGAAAGCGCCATGGAGACGGCCTTTCAGCGCCGGAGCCTGGACCGGCGGGCCCGGGCCGCCGGACTGGAGATCGCGGCCAAGCGCACCAAGCCCCTCAATCCGACCCCGGCCTTCCTCCTGCTGGTGCGCAAGCCTAGCGGATGAGCCGGGCCAGCTTCTTGAAGCTGTCGGTGCCCGCCTGCTGCAGCCACTCGAACAGGATCGATTCCACGTTGGCCACCTGCACGCCGTTGCTCCGCAGGCGGTGGAGGGCATTCTCCTTGTGGTCGGCGCGCCGCGAGCAGATCCCGTCCTCCGCCACGAAGGGGGTGTAGCCGGCTCCCCGCAGCTCCAGGGCGGTCTGCAGAACGCAGACGTGGGCCTCCATGCCGAGCAGGACCACCTGGCTGCGGCCGGTGGCCTCCAGGGCACCGGAGAAGGCCGATTCGCCGCAGCAGGAGAAGCTATCCTTGCTCAGGACCTGGACGTTCTGCGGGAACTGGTCGCTTACCTCGGGCAGGGTGGCACCGAGCCCCTTGGGGTACTGCTCGGTGGCGATCACGGGGACATCGAGCGTTTCCGCGGCCTGCAGAAGCACGCCCACACCGGCCAGCACCTCGCGCCGGACATCGGGGTTCATGGCGGGAGCGAGCTTTTCCTGGATGTCCACGACGGCCAGGACACTGTTTTCGGCGCGGGCGATAGTCATGGCGGAAGGTTCTCCTTGGCGCTAACTGGTTACAAGCCCCCATGCAAAGGGAGGCCAGGGACCGGATTGTAAGCCAATCCGCGGCCGCGCTGCAGGCCCGGTTCCCGGCAACGGCAATTCATTGCATTTTACTCTCCACTGCTCCGAGTGCGGGGCCGCGGAAACGGCAACCGCAGCATGGCCGCGATTCACCGTGCCCTAACTCCCTGGAGGCAAAGGAAAAGCCCTTCCCGGAAGGGAAGGGCTTTGCGCGCCGCCTTTGGCGCCGGCGTAGTCCGGGAAGCGGGCTCCGATACGGCGATCAGAAGCTGTAGGTCAGCCCCGCGGACAGGCGGGTCACCGTGTCGGCGGGCTCGATGTCCGTCCCGCGGTACGTCATGGTTTCCCAGACGCGGTAGATGTACTCCCCGCCGGCCTTGATCCCGAGGTGGTCGCCGAGCATATAGGTCAGGCCCAGGCCGACATTGGCACTGTAGTTGTACCAGGTGTCATCCAGGGAGCCATTCCTGTAGACCTTGTAGTCCAGCTTCCTCCAGCCATAGGCGCCACCGAACTTGAAGTGGGGAATCAGCCTTTCCTGCACGGCAAAGGGCACGAGGAAGTCCAGCCCGAAGGCCACTTGGCTGTTGCTGGCAATCTCTTCATCCCCGGTGAGGGACTCGTAGAACAGCTCCACCTGCGGGGACTTCTCCGCTCCAAAAGCGCCATATACCCGGTAACCGGACAGGGATCCATTGTCCGTAGTTGAGCTGCCAGGCGTATACGTGGTTTCGCGGCTGACGGAATCGCTGACGTAGTCGACCCCGAGCTCGGCGGCGGCGCCGGCGGTGGCGAAGAAGCCCAGGACCGCTGCCAGGCCCAACCGGTAAAGATGTTGCACCGTACTCCCCCTTTTTGAATGGCATGTTATCCCCGGATGGGGCATTTAAGAGCATTAGAATCTAGCATCCGGTAAATATCGCCGCAATGGTAAGCGGGATTCTATAAGCCCTTTCATTGCAAATATAATTAATATCCGATTTAAATTTTAAATAGGCATAACGAGTGGCAGCTGGACCCACTTAAAAAGTTAGGGATTGCCGCACAGGAAATCAGAATAGGCCAGCTTGGGGGGATTACCAGCTTCCGCAATAAGAATGCGGAATTGAAGGGGGATATCCGGAGAAGCCGGGAAGCCCTCGGAGGACCGGATTCACACCATGGTATAGATGATGAGCCCGAAGGTGAGCGCGGTAGCCAGGAAGGCGAACAGGGCCAGGGCCCCGTCCCGGGCGATCAGGGCGAGTCCGAAGGCGGTCAGGGCGACGCCGGCGCCATTGGCGCTGAAGGGGATCAGCTCCATGACCGGCATGCCGAGGGCGATGAGGATGCAGACCCCGGCGATGGCGTAGAGCGCGGTTCCCTGGGCAAACCGCCGCAAGCGCGGCCGGGTCCAGCGGTCCAGGAACCGCGCGGGCGGCCGCATCCAGCGCAGGGCCTTGCAGAGCCCTTGCCGCCCCACGGAGCGCTTGAGGAGCCAACCGGGCAGCCAGAAGTGCTCCCGCCGGAACAGTAGCTGGCCGGCGGTAAGCAGCACCAGCGCCGCCATGATGGTGGGCATACCGGGAATATCGCCGATAACGGGGGCAAGCGTGATCAGGCCCGACAACAGGATCAGGGGCCCGAAGGAGCGACGCCCGGTGGCGTCGAGAATGGTGTCCAGGTTGACCCGCTCCCGCTCGGCTGCCGCATCGCCGATCCGGTCGAGCAGGTCCTCCAGGCTCAGGGGCTCTTGGCGCATATCCCCACCGTGCGCCATTCCCGCTGCCGGAAGAAACAGCCGTCCATATGGGCTGCCGGAACCAGGCCGGGTACCGGCCTTCAGGTCGCCGGGGGACGGCCTACCGGTCCCAGGAACCGGGGCACCCGCTCCCGGTAGACGCGGTATTCAGCGCCGTATTGCCGCTCCAGCCAGGGCTCCTCGGTGAAGGGAAACACCACGAAGCCCAGGATCCCGGGAATGGCCGCCAGCGCCGCCGGCACGGAATCGGTGAGCACCACCAGACCGACGATGACCATCAGGTTCCCCAGGTACTGGGGATTGCGGGTAAAGCGGTACGGTCCCGTGGTGACCAGGGCATCCTTCAGTCCCGCCGTGGCCCGCTCCCCCAGGAAGGCCACCCCGTGGAAGGCGAGCCCGATACCGCCGAGCACGAGGACGGCCCCGACCCAGCGCACCCAGCCACCGCCCAGACCCAGGGTGTCCACGGAGGACACCCCGACCACCATCAGTCCCGCGAAGAGGAGGATCGTGCACATCCAAACCAGGGCGATCCGCCAGCCCGCCCCCTTCGTGGTTGGCGGCCAGACGCGGCGGTTGGGGAGCACCAGGGAGCCGACCAGGGCCAGCAACAGAATCAGCCCGGTGGCCAGGGTAACCCAGAAGCTCGGGGATGGTTGCGGCAAGGCGGCCTCCCTCCCTTTGCGCGGGGGCTGTCGGTTCAGTCCGGTTCCCAGACCCGCCAATCGGCCAGCAGGGGAAAATACAGCGCCGTCCTGGCCGGCCGCTCCTCCAGACTCCGGAACAGCGCGGCGTAGCCCTCCAGCTGCTCCCGGTAGCGCTCCCGCTCGCCGTCGAGGAAGGCATCGCGGCCGCCGCCCTCGTGGCTGCCGGTCTTGTAGTCCACGATCCAGCGCGTGCCGTCGCCGTCCACGAAGGTGCGGTCGATGACACCGTTCACCAGCTTGCCGCCCAGCAGGCCGCTGACGGGATATTCGCAGCGGGCCTCGCGGTGCCCGGGGTCGAGCAGCCAGCGGCCGCGCTCGTCAGCCAGGGTGCCCTGCAGGGCCGCCACGACTCGGTCGGCGGCCTCCTCCAGCGCGGAGCCCGGTACGCCCAAAGCCGCCAGCTCCTCCAGGAAGGTGGGGCGCCGCCCGGCGATGCGCCCCTCGTCCCAGGCAGCGGGACCCTGCTCGGCGATGACGCGCAGCATGCGGTGGACGAGCGTTCCAACCCGCAGGGCGGTGGTTACCGCGCACAGGTCGGTTAGCGGCGGCTCCTCCTCACCCCAGGGCGCCGCCTCCGTGCGGGCTTCGGCCTCCCGCTGGTAGCTCTCCGGCTGGGGCTCCGGCCGCCAGCCGGCGGGCAGGCGCAGGATTCGGTCGGGGGGCGCCTCCCGCGCCGCCGGGGCGGCGGCGGGCTCGGTCAGGCCGGCCTCGAAGGCGGCCTCGAAATCCGCGCCCACCAGGGGCCACAGCATATGGAGAAGGCTGGTGCTCGGCGGGGTCAGCACCTCCTTGCTCGGCTTCCAGGGACAGTGGCCCACCAGGTGCAGGCGCCGCTTGGCCCGGGTAGTGGCTACGTAGAGGAGGCGGCGGATCTCGTTGCGGTCCCGCTCCGTCTCGATGCTGCCCAGGTAGTCGTAGATGGGGTCCTTCTCCGAGCCGGTGGGGTGCACCGGCGCCAGTAGCAGGTCCCGTCCCCGGGCGCTGGGCCGCTCCAGGTGGCGCAGCAGCTTGCCCCCCTCGCCGGCCCTCAGGTCGCGACCGAGCCCGGGCAGGATCACCACCTCGAACTCCAGCCCCTTGGCCTTGTGGATGGACATGACCTGTACGCGGCCCTCCCCCGGCTCCGGCCGGGCGTAGAGGCGCTCCATGTGCTCCTCGAGCCGGTCGGGATCGGGCAGGGCGCCCCCCTCCTCCAGCCCCTCCAACAGGTCGAGGAATTCCCGCGCGTCGTCCAGGTCCGTGGCCCGCGTCGCGGTGGCCGGACCGCCCAGGGCACGCCAGGTCCGCTCCACGCGACGACGCAGGCCGCCCCGTTGGCGGTCCGCCGCCGCCTCCAGCAGCACCTCCGCCACCCGCTCCAGACGCTGCCGGCCGTCCGCGGACAGACCCGCCCGGACCGCCTCGTCGGCCAGGCGCTCCAGGGGCAGCGCGTGGGGGGCGGCCCCGAACAGATGGTGCAGGTCCGCCAGCGACAGCCCGCAGCAGGGACCGCGCAGCACAGCCATCCAGGCGATGCGGTCCGCCGGGTGGCCGAGGGCCCGCGCCAGCGCCTGCAGGCCCTGGATCACGGGCCGCTGGGAGAGCGGCTCGATCTCCACCGCCTGGTAGGGGATGCCGGCCGCCTGCAGGCGGTCGAGGATTCGCTCCAGATGGGGTCGGGCCCGCACCAGCACCGCCACCCGCTGGGTGGTGTCCTCGGCCAGCGCCTCGCCCACCAGGCGCTCCACCTCCCGCGCCTCGGCCTCCAGGGCCGCCGCTTCCATGTCGGGGTCGTCGCCGCGCCGCTCCTGCGGGAACAGCACGGGATGGCCGGCCACCTCGGCGCCGGGAGCGGGCTCGTGGAAGGCACGCGCGGCGGTGTAGGGCACGGCACCAGTGCTGACCTCCTCCGCCCGCGGCAGGATGGCGGGAAAGGCGCCGTTCACCGCCGACACCACCGCCGGATCGCTGCGGAAGTTGACGGACAGCTCCAGGGGCTCGGGATGCAGGTCGCCTATGCCGGCGGCGCGGGCGCGCAGGAACAGGCCCACCTCGGCGTCGCGGAAGCGGTAGATGGACTGCATGGGATCGCCCACCAGGAACAGGCTGCGCCCGTCCCCGGGCGCCCAGCCGGCGGTGAGGCGCTCCAGCATGCCCATCTGCAGGTTGGAAGTGTCCTGGAACTCGTCCACCAGCAGGTGCGACAGCCGCTGGTCCAGGGCCAGCGCCAGGTCAGTGGGCGCCTCCGGGTCGCCCAGGGCGTCGCGGGCGGCGAGGCCGAGGCCGGTAAAGTCGATCTCGCCGCGCCTCTGGAACACCAGGTCGAGCTGCGCCGCCGCCAGCGGCAGCACCTCGATGAGCGCGTCCAGCAGCCGCCATTGGGCATCGGTGTAGCGGGGCTCGGGCAGAACCGCCACGGACTGGAGGCGCTCGGCCAGCTCCGGCGCCTGGGTGGCCAGGGCGTCCAGAAGCTCCTTCATGGCCGCCTTGCTGGCCTCGAAGGCCGCCCCCTCCCCCTCCGGCGCGTCCTTGGCGGCGGGGAAGCCCTGGGTCTTGGTCACCGACCTCCGCCAGTCGCCGTCGCCGGTAAGGAGCAGAGCGGCCAGCCCCTGCCAGGCCGCCAGGTCCTCGGGACCGGTGCCCGGGGGCCCCTCCCGCCCTTCCAGGCCTAGCAGCGCCGAATCCTTGCCCTGGGCGCGCAGGTTGGCCGCGGCGAAGGCACCCAGCCGCGCCGCCTCCCCCAGTCGACCCACCGGGAAGGCCGCCCGGGCGGCCTCCAGGGTCTCGGTGACGGCGCGCTCCAGTGCGGCCTCGAAGAGGGGTCGGGCCTCGTCGGGCGCCAGGCGGTGACCCACCAGGGGCGCCAGCCATTCCTCCCGGTGGGCCAGCAGGTCCGCCAGCAGGCCCTCGGCCCGCTCCCAGTTGTTGTCCAGGTGGCGCACGAGTGCCGCCACCTGCTCGCTGTAGCCGTCGTGCTCCACCAGCCCCAGCGTGGCGCGCGCCGCCTCCTCATACAGCGGGCCGGCGCGCTCCGTGACGCTCGGCGGCAGGCCGAATCCGGCCAGCACCGGAAGCTGGCGGGCCAAGGAGGCGCACAGGGCGTCGATGGTCTGCACCCGCAGCCGGTTGGGATTACGGGCCAGGTTCCAGCGCGCCTCCTCGGGCTTGGCCGTCTCGCGCTCCAGCACGGCGTCGGCCATGGCGCGCGTGATGCGGGCGTTGTCGTCGGCGGGCGGCTCCCCGGCCTCCGCCGCCCGCAGGGCGCCGACGATGCGGCTGCGCATCTCCTCGGCGGCCTTGCGGGTGAAGGTGATGGCCAGGATCTCCTCGGGCTCCTCCACCGTGGTGAGCAGCCGCAGGAAGCGGTTCACCAGGAGGCTGGTCTTCCCGGAGCCGGCCGGGGCCTGGACGATGAAGGAGCGCTCCGGGTCGATGGCGGCGCGGCGCGCCTCGCCGTCGGCCAGCCCCTCCTGGAAGGGAACGGCCCGCTCACTCGCCGCCAAGGTCGTCTTTCCCCGGGTCGTCGTGGTGGATCTGGCACAAGGCCGGGAGCGGGCAGGTCCGGCAGGGCGACTTGCTGCTGCCGGGTCCGAAGCGGGGGGCCACCGCCGCCTTGCCGGTGCGGATCTCCTCCGCCAGGTCGCCGAGCACCTGCCGCCAGTCCCCGGCCAGGGCGGCCCAGTTCCGGCCCTCCGCCTCCCGGGCCTGGTCGGCGGGCTTGATGCCGCGGCCGCCCGACCCCTCGTCGATGCCGTCGGCGGCGAGGCCGCTGAAGTCCATGAGGTCCGGCTTGAGCCGCACGAAGGCCGCCCCGGCCACCTGCTCGCCCAGGGCCAGGGCGTACAGGGGAAGCTGGGGCTCCTCGGGGCGCTCGCCCAGCCAGCGCCGGTAATCGGCCTCGCCGGTCTTGTAGTCGATCACCAGCCAGCGGCCGTCCGCCAGCTCGTCCACGCGGTCCACCTGGAGCTTGACGTTCACCCCGCCCACCGCCGCCTCGGCGGGCAGCTCGCGGTCCAGCACCCGGAACGGGGTGTGCCGCTGGGCCTCCTTGCCCAGCCATTGCTCCAGGCGCTCGGTGAGGCGCCGCACCTCCAGGCGGGCCGCGCGCTCGCCGAACAGCCCGGGGTGCTCGCGGCGCGTCGAGTCCACCGCGGCGCGGCTGGCCGCCTTGCAGAGCTGATTGAGCCGCTCGGGGCTGCAATCCCGGAGCGTGGCCTGGTCGCCGAGCTCGCCCCAAACGGTGTGCAGGGCTTCGTGCAGGAGGTTGCCGCGGATCGGTGGCGTGGGGTGGGAAGGCGGCGCCTCCGGGGCGGAGGCGCCCAGCCGGCGGGCGGCGAAGGCCCGGAAGGGGCAGGCCGACTGATCGCGGAACAGCGAGGCGCCGCCCGGCACCGGCCCCTCCTCGCCCAGCGGCGGCCCCCACGGATCGTGCAGGGGCTCCAGGTCCGCGGCGCGCCGCAGACGCTCCTCCCAGGCCCGGCCGGGCACGGAGGCCTCGGGCGGCGCCGGCTCCGGGGCCAGCCCGGCCACCAGCGGACTGGGCTGCAGCTCCTCGTCGCGCGCGCCGCGCTCCGGATAGCTGGCCACCACCACCGGCGCCGAGGCCAGGAGGCGCTGCATGGTGCGCTCGGCGAAGGCCAGCTCCCGCTCCGGCGTGGCCCGGGGGAGCCCCTGCTGGCGCTGCAGGCGCCGCGGCAGAAAGGGGTTGGGCCGGGGCGGCTGCGGCCAGGCCCCCTCGTGCATCCCCAACAGCCACAGCCGGTCGAATTCCAGGCCCGCCGCCTCCAGGATGCCCAGCACCTGCACCGGGGCCTCCGGGTTGCTGCGCGGCTGGAAGACCGCCTCGCCCGCCAGCCGGCGCAGCCGCCGCAGGGCCTCGTGCAAGGGTACCGGCCCGGATACGCCGTCCAGCGCCGCCATGGGCTCCAGGACCCGCTCCCGCCAGGCGCCCACCGCCTGGAACTCCACGCTGTCCAGGGTGCGCTCGCCGGGCCAGCCCAGGTCGCCCAGCAGGTCGGCGAAGGTCTCGGCCCAGGCGCTCGGCGGCCGGTGGGCGGGCAGCGCCTCCAGGCGGCGCCGGGCCCGGCCGAGGGCCCCGGCGAGCCGCGGACAGCCGTGGGCCGCGGGCTTGCCCCCGGCACCCGTGGCGGCGGCGAGCTGGGCAACCACCGAGCGATCCACGCCCTGGCCGCCCCGGCGGCGCAGGCGCAGGTCCAGGCGCACCCGCGCCCCCGCCTCCGCCTCGCTCGCCTCCAGGTAGGGGGAGCGGACCAGCGCCCCGGCCTCGGTGATGGGCAGCTCGTCCACCACCAGGGACAGGACGGACAGGGCGGCGTGCAGGACCGGCACCTCCGCCAGGGGCTGGCCCAGGGAGAGGTTGAAGGCCAGCTCGTCGGGGGCCCGCTCGGGATGGGTCAGGGGGTCGTGGAAGGTGTCCAGCAGCGCCCGCTCCAGGGGAGCGCGCACCTCGCCCAGGTCAGGGACCACGATCCCCACCGGGCCCTCGGCGCCCGCCTCCAGCTCATGCCGCGCCCAGGCAGCGGCCGCCCGGATCTCCGCGTCCCGGTCCGGGTAGGGGGCCAGCCGGGCCGCGGGGCTTTCGCTGCCGGGTCGCGGCTCCGGCGCACCCGCCACCTCCGTGCCCAGCGCCTCCAGCACGTCCAGGAGGTGGGCCTGCTGGGGAGAGCGCTCGTCGAAGCCCGCCAGCACCAGCCGGCGGGGCGGTGGCAGGGCCCCCTCGCGAAAGGCGGCGGCCAGCCGGTCGGGAAGCTGTGCGCGGGTGATCCAGCCGCCCCGCGCCAGCCGGCGCTCGAAGGCGCCGCGCCAGCGGCGGAAGGCGCTGGCGTCCACCGAGGCCGCCGCCTCCTGCGAATCGCCGGGACCCGCGGCCTGGTCCAGCCGCCACTGGTGCACCAGGGTCCAGGCCTCCTGCACCAGCGGGGCGGTTCCGGCGACGCGGAACCCTTCCGGGAGCTCCGCGTCCGCCGCCATGACCGCCTCCCAGAGGGTCAGCTCCTGGCCCGGGCCGAGGAGCATGCCCGGCAGGGCCGCGAAGTCCCGCGCATCAGTCCAGCAGCGCTGCAGCCATGCCTCCCAGGGCAGGGCATCCGGACTGGGCCAGGCGGCGCGCCCGGCCTCCAGCTGGCGCTGCTGGTAGGCCCGGCGCAGGGTGCGGGCGAGTCGGTTGGTGGCGGACAGGACGGTGGCGCCCTGTTCCAGCTCGTCGAGGAGTCGGGATTCCATGGCTCTCGGCAGCGATTGCACCCGGGCCGGGCTAGTAGGGGTTCATCCCGAGAAGGATGCCCCATTTCCGGCCCCGGGGCCAACCGCCGGGCGCGAGCGGCGCCTCGCCGGACGGGGTTTCGGAGGGAACGCCCATCGCGGAACGAGTCCGATCGCCGGGGCTTGACCGTGGTCGAGAAGTCGGGACAGTGCCCCGTTTAAGCGCTATCCGCGTCCTTCAACCGGCCCCACCAGGGGTACCGCCCCAAGGGCCCCTTGCCGATTCCACGGGCTAGGTCCGGCCGCGGCTGTGGCCATCCCCCACCCCCCCGGCGATGAGGTGGGCGGTCCGCAGGGGCTCGGGGATCTTGCCGTGCAGCGCCCACTGGTGCACCGCTTGCTCCGCCTCGGCGGGGGTCAGTCCGGCCCGCTGGACGTGGACCCCGGCGACGGGCTCCATGGGCCCCAATCGTTCCAGGACGGCCCACTTGCGCGCGCCGTCCGGTACGCGCTCCAGCAGGGCGCGACGGATGCGCGGCCGGTCCGGCGCCCGGCGGGAGACCACCAGCACCGGGATTCCGAGGGCGTGGTGGAGCAGCACCGGGTCCACCACGTTAAATCCGGCCACGGCCACGCCCTGCAGGAGGATCAGCTTGAGCTGGGCGTGGAATCGCGACTGGGCCACCAGGCGGATCAGGGTGGCGGTGGCGTCGGCACCGTCCCGGCGTACGTGGCCGCTCACCACGCCGTCCAGCCGGTCGCGGGCGAATACCGCCCCCACCACCCGCACCGGCCCCTCGCTGTCCCGGCCGAAGGGGACGTCGTCGAAGCCGATGGCATGCGCGAACCCGACTCGCCCCATGACGGAACGGCTCAGGTGCCTTCGGGGGCCGGGACCACCCCGAACAGCAGCTCGAGGTAATTGCGGTAGTGGCGCAGGTGGGCGGCCACCACCTCCGGTTCGCCCCGGGTTTTGGAGAGGATGAAGGCGCCCTCGAAGACGGTGGTGAGCAGGTCGGCGAGGCCGGCGGCGTCCACAGGGAGCCGGGGCGGATAGGCCGCGAGGACCGCCTCGAACTTGCTCCCGAGGCGCTCCCGCCAGCGATCGAAGGTGGTGTTGATGACGCCGATGGTGGCGGGGTCGAACTGCCGGCTCTCGTAGCAGTAGGAGGCGAATAGGCAGCCCGGGTAGGGCTCGGTGAGGGCCCCGGCGGCCTCCTCGTAGAGCCCCACGAAGATCAGGACCTGCTGAAGTGGATCGCGGCTCAGGCGCTCGGCGCGGGCCATGTACGCCTCCAGGTTGGCCAAGTCCTGCTCCGAGTAGCGCTCCACCAGGGCGCGGGCCAGCTCCCCCTTGCCGCGGAAATGGTAAAAGAAGGCGCCCTTGGTGATGCCGGTCTCGGTGAGGACCATGTCGAGGGAAGTACCGGCGAAGCCGTGGTCCAGTACCAGCGATTCGGTGGCATTCAGGATGCGCTCTCGGGTGGCGCTGCCATCGCGCGGCATGGGGAGTCCTCCAGGGTTGTTCGGCCGCCCTTGCATACCGGACGGTATGGAGATTTTTGCCTGCAAACCTTTAGGAAATCCACCTTATAGGTATTCACCCCAATTCATTTCGGCCCGGAGCCGGCGTAGTTCTTATACCAACCGGTCTGTTTAACACCCAGGGAGGGCCAGACCATGAGCTACGATACCCAGAAAGCCGAGGCTTTTGGCGACCGCATGGTGGACGTTCTGAACCAGGGGGCCTTGAGCCTCATGGTCTCGGTGGGCCACCGCACGGGCCTGTTTGACTGGCTGGACACCCTTTCCCCCGCTACCAGCACGGAGATCGCCCGGGAAAGCGGGCTGGATGAGCGCTATGTGCGCGAAGGGTTGGGGGCGCTGGTGACCGGCGGGGTGGTCGACTACGATTCGGAAACGGGCCGCTACACCCTGCCGCCCGAGCACGCGGACCTCCTGACCCGGCGGGCGGCGGAGAACGTGGCGGTGTTCGCCCAATACATCCCCCTGCTCGGGGCGGTGGAGGACGATATAGTGGCCTGCTTCCAACGCGGGGGCGGGGTGCCATACGCGCGCTATCCGCGCTTTCACGCGGTGATGGCGGAGGACAGCGGCCAGACGGTGCTCTCCTCCCTGATCGACCACATCCTGCCCCTGGCCCCCGGACTCCCGGAGCGTCTGGCGGTGGGCAGCCGGGTCCTGGACGTGGGCTGCGGCAGCGGCCGGGCGCTCAACCTGCTGGCGGCTACCTACCCCAACAGCCGGTTCCAGGGCTTCGATCTCTCCGGGGAGGCGGTGGCCATCGGACAACGGGAGGCGCAGGAGCGGGGGCTAGAGAATGTGCGCTTCGCGGTGCGGGACCTGAGCCAATTCGACGTGGAGGCCGAGCCCGAGGCATTCGACCTGGTGACCACTTTCGACGCGGTCCACGACCAGGCTCGACCCCTGTCGGTGCTGCGGGGCATCCACCGCACCCTGAAGCGGGACGGAGTCTACCTCATGCAAGACATCCACGGCCACAGCGAGGTCCATCACAACCGCGACCACCCGCTGGGTACCCTGCTCTACACCATCTCTTGCATGCACTGTATGACGGTTTCCCTGGCCCAGGGCGGCGAGGGATTGGGCGCCATGTGGGGGCGGGAGCAGGCCAGCCGCTACCTGGAAGAGGCGGGGTTCCAATCGGTGAGCATCCATCGGCTGGATCACGACATCCAGAACGATTACTACGTGATCCGCAAGGAGGCGGCGCATTAACGGTTAGCGCCCGGGGCGGCGGGCCCCTCACGCGCCGGGCCCGCTGGCCTCGATCCGGTCCGCCCACAGGAGGTTGCCGGCAGTACTCCTGACCCGGATGTGCAGGGGCCGTCCCCTGTCCTCGCCGGCCAGGTCGACGCAGGCATAATCGCGCCGGTTCCGGCCAGTCCCCTCCTGGACGCTGCGGATTTCCTCCAGCCGGGAACCACCGGCGGCTGTGCTCCGCGGTCCGGTGCCTGACTGGAAACATTGCCATTTCCGGAAATACGGATTGCAGGTTTATTGAAGGGCTACCGACAGTTTGATACGAGACTGCAAAACGGGCCGTGGACAATGGCCAATTCCGGTGCCGCAATGGCGCCCCGTCCGGGAAAGCCCACCGCCCCTCGTCGCTGGGAGTCGCATCATGACCTGCAACCACCATTTCCCCCGCCGGATCGCCATCCGCGAGCTGCCGCGCACCCTGCTCCGGGAGCTGGCCGAGGACATCCCCATCTCGCCCCGGAACCGGCCCACCTTCGGCGAGGTTCTGGGAGCCCGCCACGGCCGCCGTGCCTTCCTGCGCGGCGCCCTCGGCGTCACCGCCATTGCCGCCCTGGGCGGACCGGCGGCCGCCGGCCGGGCCGGTACCGGCGTCCCGCCGGGGGGCGATTCCGGGGGGCGCTCCGGGGTCACGGGCTGGTCCTTCGATTTCCCTGAGCTGACTGCGGGGGTGGACGAGGACCACCACGTCGCCGAGGGCTTCATCGCGGAGGTCCTGATCCGTTGGGGGGATCCGGTGCTCCCCGGGGCAGGGACGCTGGATCCGGCGGAGCAGTCGGCGGCGGCCCAGGAGGGGCAGTTCGGCTACAACAACGATTTCGTCGCCTTCCTGCCCCTGCCCGCCGGCGCGGGACGCTCCGCCCGGGGCCTGCTGGCGGTGAACCACGAGTTCACCGACGGCGGGCTGATGTTTCCGGACTCCCGGGGGCGGGATGGGGAAACCGTGGCGATTGAGATGGCGGCACACGGGCATACGGTGGTGGAGGTGGCCCGCGGCGCGGAAGGGCGCTGGAGCTACCGACCGGACGGCAGATACAACCGGCGCATATCGGCCCGCTCCACGGAGATCGTCCTGTCCGGACCCGCCGCCGGGCACGAGCGCCTCCGGACGGAGGCCGACCCCGACGGCGTGCGGGTGCTGGGCACCCTCAACAACTGCGCGGGCGGCGTGACCCCCTACGGCAGCGTGCTGATCGCCGAGGAGAACTTCCAGTACTATTTTGCGGGGACCGTGGAGGATCCCGCCGAGCGGGCCAACCACGCGCGCTACGGGGTCCCGGCGGGCTTCTACGACTGGGCCCGCTACCACCGGCGCTTCGACGTGGGCGCCGAGCCGCGGGAGCCCAACCGCTTCGGCTGGGTGGTGGAGATCGATCCCTACGACCCCGATTCGGAGCCGATCAAGCGCACTGCCCTGGGCCGGTTCAAGCACGAGGGCGCGGAGACGGTAGCCAACCGGGACGGCCGGCTCGTCACGTTCATGGGCGACGACCAGCGCTTCGAGTACGTCTACAAATTCGTCAGCAAGGGACGCCTCGACCCCGACCGGCGCGCGCGCAACTTCGGCCTGCTGGATGCGGGGACCCTGTACGCCGCCCGCTTCAACCCCGACGGCAGCCTCGACTGGCTGCCCCTGGTCCATGGCACGGGTCCGCTCACCGCCGACAACGGCTTCCGGTCCCAGGCGGAGGTCCTGATCGAGGCCCGCCGGGCGGCGGATCTCGTCGGGGCGACCCCCATGGACCGGCCCGAGGACGTGACCGTCGACGCCGACTCCGGCCGCATCTACGTCATGCTCACCGCCAACGCCAAGCGCAAGGCCGACGCCACCCATCCCGCCAATCCGCGGGCGGGCAACTCGACCGGACATATCCTGGAGATCCGGGTGCGCGACGGCGACTTCGCCAACCGGCGGGACGACTGGGAGGTCCTGGCCCTGTGCGGGGATCCGGCGGCGCCGGCTGCAGATGCCCGGTGGGGGCCGGGCACCTCGGGCGATGGCTGGTTCCGCAATCCGGACAACGGGGCGGTGGACCACGGCGGGCGGCTGTGGGTGGCCACCGACGGCAACAGCGAGGCCGCATCCGGGCGGGCGGACGGCATCTGGGCGCTGGAGACCGAGGGCCCCCTGCGCGGCTCGGGCCGCCACTTCTACCGGGTTCCGGCAGGTGCCGAGATGTGCGGGCCCTGCTTCACCCCCGACGACGAGACCTTCTTCGTCGCCGTCCAGCATCCCGGGGCCGCGCCCGGCGCCAGCTTCGAGAGCCCCGCCACCCGTTGGCCGGACTTCGAGGACACCATGCCACCGCGTCCGGCGGTGGTGGCGATCACCCGCCAGGGGGGCGGGCGCATCGGCTAGCTAGTGGGCCTCCTCCCAGTTGGCCCCCTCACCGATCTCCACCTCCAGGGCCACGTCGAGCATGTCGTTGCCGCGGGTCATGAGGTCGGGAAGCGCGGCCCGGAGGCGCTCCAGCTCCGCTGGCGGCACCTCGAACACCAATTCGTCGTGCACCTGCATGAGCATGCGGGCTTCCAGGCCCTCAGCCGCCAGCCAGCGGTCCACCTCGATCATGGCCTGCTTGATGATGTCGGCGGCCGTGCCCTGCAGGGGGGCATTGATGGCGGTGCGCTCGGCGGCGGCCCGCACCGCCGCGTTGCGGGCGTGGATGTCGGGCAGGTAGAGGCGCCGGCCCCGCAGGGTCTCCACATAGCCCTGCTCGCGGGCGCGCTCCCGGGTGGCCTCCATGTAGGCGCGCACCCCCGGGTAGCGCTCGAAGTAGGCATCGATGTAGGCCTGAGCGTCCTGCGCCGGGATCTCCAGCTGCTTGCCCAGGCCCCAGGCGGACATGCCGTAGATGAGGCCGAAGTTGATGGCCTTGGCGGCGCGCCGCTGTGCGGGCTGCACCGCGTCCGCGCCGCTCGCGCCGAATACCTCGGCGGCGGTGGCGGCGTGGATGTCCTCGCCGTGCGCAAAGGCCTCGCGCAGACGCTGGTCCCCGGATAGGTGCGCCATGAGGCGCAGCTCGATCTGGGAGTAGTCCGCCGCCACCATGGTCCAGCCGTCCTCGGGGATGAACGCCTTGCGAATGCGCCGCCCCTGCTCGGTACGCACCGGGATGTTCTGCAGGTTGGGCTCCGCCGAGGACAGCCGGCCGGTGGCGGTGTTGGCCTGGTGGTAGTTGGTGTGCACCCGGCCGGTCTCGGGATTGATGAGCTTGGGCAGGGCGTCGGTGTAGGTGGACTTGAGCTTGGAGAGTCCGCGGTGCTCCAGGATGCGCGCCGGCAAGGGGTAGTCCTCGGCGAGCTGGGAGAGCACCTCCTCGGCGGTGGAGGGCGCCCCCTTCGGGGTTCGCTTTAGCACGGGAAGCTCCAGCTCGTCGAAGAGGATGGCCTGGATCTGCTTGGGCGAGCCCAGATTGAACTCCCGGCCGGCGATGGCGTAGGCCTGCTCCTCGGCGCGCTCCATCTCGCCGGCCATCTCCTCGGAAAGCTGCCCGAGCAGGTCCAGATCCAGGCGCACCCCGGTGCGCTCGATCCGCGCCAGCACCGGCATGAGCGGCAGCTCCAGCTCCTCGTATATGGTCCGCAGCCGGGGCTCGGCCTCCAGCTCCGGGGCCAGGGACTCGTACAGGGCCAGGGTCACCTCAGCGTCCTCACCGGCGTAGGCCACCGCCTCCGCCACCGGCACCCGGTCGAAGGTCACCTGCTTGGCGCCCTTGCCGGCCACCTCCGTGTAGCCGGTGGTGGCCCGCCCGAGGCGCTCGCCGGCCAGGTTGTCCAGGCTGTGGTTGTGGCGCGTGGGATTGAGCACATAGCTCATGAGCATGGTGTCGTGGAAGGGGCCATGCACTTCATAGCCGGCCCGGCGAAGCACGGAGAGGTCGTACTTGAGATTGTGGCCCACTTTGGGGTCGGAGCCGGTTAGGGCCGGGGTCAGCGCCTCTTGCACCTGCGCGGCCGGAAGCTGCTGCTCCGCCCCCTCCCCGGTGTGCCCCACGGGAATGTAGTAGCCGGTATTCGCCTCCACGGCGAAGGACAGGCCCACCAGGTCGGCGCGCACCGAGGACAGGCTGGTGGTCTCGGTATCGAAGGCGAAGCACTCCGCCTCCGCCAGCCGCCCGGTAAGAGCGGTGAGCGCCGCCTCGTCGGTGACCGCCTCGTAGCTCAGGGACGGGCCAGTCTCCTCCACCTCACCCAGCTCCCGGGCCAGGCTGTGGAGCTCCAGCTCGCGGAACAGCTTCTGCAGGGCGGGGACGTCCTCTTCGTTGCGCAGCAGGTCGTCCAGGGTGCGGCCGATTTCCAGATTGCGGCGGATGGTGGTGAGGTCCTTGCTGACCCGTAGCTGTCCGGCATTGGCCTCCAGGTTCTCGCGCTGCTTGCCCTTGAGCTCTTCGAGGTGGTCGAGCAGGTTCTCCACGCTGCCGTAGGTCTGGAGCAGCTTGGCGGCGGTCTTCTCGCCGATGCCCGGCACCCCCGGGATGTTGTCCACCTTGTCGCCCACCAGAGCCAGGAGGTCCGCGATAGCTGTAGGCGGCACGCCCCAGCGCTCCCGGACCGCCTCCTCGTCGATCAGGCGGTTCTTCATGGTGTCCAATATGCGGGTGTGGCCGTCCACGAGCTGGGCCATGTCCTTGTCACCGGTGACGATCATCACCTCGCAGCCGGTGGACTCCGCCTGGGCGGCCAGGGTGCCGATGACGTCGTCCGCCTCCACGCCCTCCTCCACCAGCATGGGCAGGCCGAAGGCCTCCACCAGACGGTGGATATAGGGGAGCTGCTCCGCCAGGTCCTCCGGCATGGGGGGCCGATGGGCCTTGTATTCCGGGTAGATATCGGCGCGGAACGTGGGCCCCTTGGGGTCGAAGACCACGCCCAGCTCGGCGGGGGCGTAGTCCTCGATGAGCTTGAGGATCATCTGCGCGAAGCCGAAGGCCGCACCGGTCGCCGTTCCCCTGGTGTTGGTGAGGCTCGGCAGGGCATGGTACGCGCGGAAGATGTAGGAGCTGCCGTCCACTAGGAAGACGGGGCCCGTGCCCCCTTCGGATTTTTGCCCGTCCTTCGTCATAGGCGGTATGCTCTCTCTCTTTGACGGCGGCCCGCCGGCTCCAGCCGGTTCGGGCGGCAAAGGCGAAAAGGGTACCATGAACGATAAGGGTGACCGATCCGCGCCCCGGGCCCAGGAATTCCTGAAGCCGGGGAGAACGAGCACCAACGGGGCGTGGAACGACGAGATCCTGGCCGAGTTCAGCCACGGCTTCGAGAACTTGGCGGACATCGAGCCGGCGGTGAGCATCTTCGGCTCGGCGCGGATCGCCCCGGGACATCCCTACTACGAGTCCACCGTACAGATCGCCCGGCGTCTGGCCGAGGACGGCTTCGCCATTATCAGCGGCGGCGGCCCGGGCATCATGGAGGCGGCCAACCGCGGCGGTGTGGAGGGAGGCGCCGAGAGCGTCGGACTCAACATCGATCTGCCCCACGAGCAGCGCGCCAACCAGTACCAGACGCGGCAGCTCTTTTTCCGCCACTTCTTCGCCCGCAAGGTCATGTTCGTCAAGTACGCCACCGCCTACGTGGTCATGCCGGGCGGCTTCGGCACCCTGGACGAGCTGGTGGAGGCCCTGACCCTGCAGCAGACTGGCAAGAGCCGGCGCTTCCCCACCATCCTGGTGGGATCCCCCTTCTGGGAGGGACTCATCGACTGGTTCCGGGAGTCCCTGCTGGGCTTCGGCACCATCAGCCCGGAGGATCTGGATCTGTTCCAGGTCCGCGACGACCCGGATGACGTGGTTCGCGAAATCCTGGAGTTTTACCACCAGGAGCACGGCTCCGTCCCCGCGAAAGGCGGCGCGCGAGAATTCTGAACCTACAGGCGCCGCCCGTGTCCCATTTCCCTGGTATCATGCTGGCCAGCGCCGTCCGCCGCGCCGGCATCGGAGGGCAAGAACCATGAAGCCCGTTATGCAGTTCCTCATTCCCCTCGTTTTGGGCCTGGCGCTGGCGCTCCCCGTGGCGGCCCAGGATGCGGACGAGAATGCGGACATCCCGCCGGAGCAGCGGATCGCTCCCGGCAAGGAGGAGCCCGAGGTCCGCATCATCCAGCGCGAGGATGCCACCATCACCGAGTACCAGGCCCAGGGCCGGGTCTATATGATCAAGGTGGATCCTGTCGCGGGACCGTCCTACTACCTGTACGACCGCAACGGCGACGGCGAGTGGGACGACCGCTTTTCCGAGCTCGGTCCGGACATTTCCGTGCCGCAATGGACCATCTTCGAATGGTGAGGCCTGCGTAGAGGGCGATGTCGGTTTATACCTCGGTTACTTCGGAGCAGCTGGACGAATTCCTGGCCCACTTTCGGCAGATCGGGCAGGCGCGCGACCTGCAGGGGATCTCCCAGGGGGTGGAGAACACCAACTATTTCCTGACCACCGAAAAAGGTGAGTACATACTCACCATCTTCGAGCGGGTACCCGAGCAGGACCTCCCCTTCTTCCTCAACCTCATGGCCTTCCTGGCCAACGACGGGCTGCCCGTGCCGCAGCCGGTGCTCGACGACGAGGGCCGCTACCTGCGCCGCCTGGCGGGCAAGCTCGCGGCCATCGTCACCAAGCTGGCGGGACGCACCATTTACTACCCGGGGGTGGACCACTGCGCGGAGGTGGGCGGGGTACTCGGGCGCATGCACAAGGCCGGCCAGCGCTTCCCGGACACCCGGGACAACCCGCGCGGGCCGGGCTGGTGGAAGGAGACCGCCGAGGCTTTGGAGGGCGACCTGTCCCCCGACGAGCACCGCCTGCTCCAGGACGAGCTCACCTATCAGTACCACAACCGGCGGGTGGACCTGCCGCGCGGCGTGATCCACGCCGACCTGTTTCACGACAACGCCCTGTTCGAAGAGGGCCAGCTCACCGGGGTGATCGACTTCTACTACGCCTGCAGCGACGTTCTGGCCTTCGATCTGGCCATCGTCGTCAACGACTGGTGCACCCACCCCGACGGCACCCTGAACCCCTACCGGACGCGGGCGCTGCTGAAGCAGTACAATGCCGAGCGCCCCCTGAGCAGCGTGGAGGAGGCCCTGTGGCCGGTGATGCTGCGGGGCGCCGCGCTGCGCTTCTGGCTGTCGCGGCTCTGGGACTACCATCATCCCCGCGATGGCGAGCTCACCTCCACCAAGGACCCGGATACCTTCCGCGCCATCCTGGAGGCCAGGCGCGACCTGCCCCAGAATGCCTGGATTGGGTGGCCCAAGGCGGTGGCGGAGTAGCGCTCCTTTACCTGCTCGCCTTACTCCAGCCGTTCCAGCCCCGCGTATTCCGTGATCAGCCACTTCTCCTCGTCCAGATCCCGGAAGTAGACGCGCACACGCGCCTTGGGCCCGCTGCCCTCGCAGGCCATGACCACCCCGGCGCCGAAGCGCGGGTGGCGCACCCCGGCGCCCGGCGGGAAGGGCGGCGCCTCGCGGCCCTCCGCCGGCTGGACGCCGCCCCCGGCCATTCCCGCCTTGCCGAGGCCCGGACCGTCCATGGCGGGGCGGGGGGTGATGTCGTTTAGACGCTCCGGGCTGATCTCCTCCACGAAGCGCGACGGCGGATTGGTCTGGTCGCGGCCGTACAGGCGCCGGCGCCGCGCCATGGTCAGGGTCAGCTCCTCCATGGCGCGGGTCATACCCACATAACAGAGCCGGCGCTCCTCCTCCAGGGCGACCTCGTCGTCGATGGTGCGAAAGTGGGGGAACAGCCCCTCCTCCATTCCGGTGAGAAAGACCCGGGGGAACTCCAGGCCCTTGGCGGCGTGCAGGGACATGAGCTGCACGGCGTCCTCGTCGGGATCCGCGCGGCCCTCGCCCGCCTCCAGGGCGGTGTGGGCCAGGAAGGTGGACAGGGGGTCCTCCTCGTCGGGCACTTCCTCGGCGGCGAACTGGTCCGCCGCGCTCATGAGCTCCTCCAGGTTCTCCACCCGGTTCTCGGCGTCGCCGTCACCCTTGGCCCCCCAGGCTTCCGCCAAGCCGGTGTCCTTGAGGACCCGCTCCACCAAGTCACCCAGCTCCAGGTTCCGGGAGGCCGCGGTGAGGTCATTGACGAGGCGCATGAAATTTTCCAGGCCGGTGCGGGCCTTGCCGCGCACCGCTCCCGCGGCCAGGGCGTTCTCGGCGCCCTGCCACAGCGAGCCGCCCTCCGCGGCCTCGCGCACCGTGGCCAGGGACTTCTCCCCCACCCCGCGCGCGGGCTGGTTCACCACCCGGTCGAAGCTGGCGTCATCGTCCAGGTTGCGCAGCAGGCGCAGGTAGGCCAGGGCATCCTTGATCTCGGCCCGCTCGTAGAAGCGCATGCCGCCGTAGACCCGGTACGGGAGTCCGGCGCCGAGCAGGGCCTCCTCGAACTGCCGGGACTGGGCGTGGGAACGGTACAGCACGGCGCAATCGGCGCGGGGTCGCCCGACCTCCACCCACTTGCGGATCTCGTTCACCACGAACTGCGCCTCTTCCCGCTCCGTGGGGGCGGTCAGCCAGGCCACGGGCTGGCCCTCCTCCCGGTCCGTCCACAGCTCCTTGCCGAGCCGGCCCGTATTGCGGCGGATCACGTCGTTGGCGGCGGCGAGGATGGGCTGGGTGGAGCGGTAGTTGCGCTCCAGGCGCACCACTTGGCAATCGGGGTAGTGGTCGCGGAAGTTCAGCACATGGTCCACCCGGGCGCCGCGCCAGCCGTAGATGGACTGGTCGTCGTCGCCCACGGCGAAGAAATCGTCGCCCTCGCCCACCAGGGATTGCAGCCACAGGTGCTGAACACGATTGGTGTCCTGGAACTCGTCCACCAGGACGTGGCGGAAGCGCTCCCGGTAGTGAGCGGCCACCTCCGGCTGCTTGCGGAACAGCTCCAGGCAGCGCAGCAGCAGGTCGCCGAAGTCCACCAGCCCCGCCTGGTGAAGGGTGGCCTGGTAGCGCCGGTACAGCTCGGTGACCGTGGGGTCACCGTCCCCGCCGCCCGCCACGTCCGCCGGGGTCAGGCCGTCCTCCTTGTAGCCGTTGATGGCCCCCTGGATGCGACGCGGATCGTAGGTCTTCTCGTCCACCCCCGCCTCGCGCACCACCCGGCGGACCATGCGCTTCTGGTCCTCGGCATCGAGGATCTGGAAGTCGCCGGGCAGCTCCAGGGCGCTCGCGTGGGCACGCAGGATGCGGTGACAGAGCCCGTGGAAGGTGCCGATCCACAGGTTGACGACGCTGATGCCCAGCAGCTCCTCCACGCGCTCGCGCATTTCCCGGGCGGCCTTGTTGGTGAAGGTCACCGCCAGGATCGAGCCCGGCGGCTCGCCCAGGTGGCCCACCAGATGGGCGATGCGGTGGGTGAGCACGCGGGTCTTGCCGCTTCCCGCCCCGGCCAGGATGAGGTTGGGCCCGGCCGGCAGGGAAACCGCCTCGTTTTGCTGGTCGTTGAGGCCGTCGAATTGGGGCGGAAAGCTGCTCATGGTTCGGTGTCCTGCCTTGAAAATACGCCGCCACGCCGCGAAACGCGGCGAATCTGCGGGGATTGCGCCCGTTCCCTTTTGGGGCTGGAGGAAATTTTTGTTAGGGTGTTCAATGCAATGAACTCGGAAAGCGACTCATCGGCTAGCACCCGCACATCCGCTTCCCCGCCTGTCGAGGAGATGCCCGGGGAGACCATCGACCCGGAAGCCGCGGACGAGCCGGCTTCAGCAAGTCGGAGCGACTCCGTTTCCGGGCCCACGCCCCCCCCTGTCTCCTTTGATGCCGGCTGTGGCTGGTTCCGAAGGAAGATCCCGGCCGCCGTCCAGCTGACTCAGAACGCCCGCCTCCGGCTGGGCCTGCTGGCCATCCTGGTGGGCATCATCGCCGGTCTCGGCGCCGTGGCCTTCCGCGCCATGATCGCCCTGGTGCACAACCTGACCTTCTACGGGGCCTGGAGCCTCGAATACGACGCCAACCTGCACGCCGCCCCGAGCCCCTGGGGGGCGGGCATCATTCTGGTCCCGGTGGCTGGCGCGCTGGTAGTGGCCTTCCTGGTGAAGAACTTCGCCCCGGAAGCCAAGGGGCACGGCGTGCCAGAGGTGGACGATGCCATCTACTACGGACGGGGCATCATCCGGCCCATGGTGGCCTTCGTCAAATCCCTGGCCTCCTCCATCTCCATCGGCACCGGCGCCGCCATCGGGCGCGAGGGCCCCATCATCCAGATCGGTGCCGCCTTCGGCTCCACCCTGGGGCAGGTGGTGCGCATGCAGGAATGGCAGCGGATCACCCTGATCGCCTGTGGGGTGGCGGGCGGCATCGCGGCCACCTTCAATACCCCGCTCGGTGCCCTGCTGTTCACCATCGAGCTGACCCTGCCGGAATCCAGCGGCCGCACCCTGGTTCCCGTGGCCCTCGCCACCGGGGCCGCCACCTTCATTGGCCGCATGTTCTTCGGGCTCAGCCCGGCCTTCGACATCCCGGAGATGGCCCATCCGGCCCTGCACCTGATGAGCCCGGGCAGCTTCCTGGTCTACATCCTCTTCGGCGTCCTGCTCGGCCTCATGGCGCTGGCCTTCATCCGGGTCATCTACCGGGCCGAGGACCTCTTCGACGCCATCCCTGGCGGCTACTACGTCCGCCACCCCCTCGGCATGCTGCTGGTGGGCATCCTGATGTACGTGGTCATGACCCAGTACGGTCACTACTACATCCAGGGGGTGGGCTACGCCACCATCCAGGACATCCTATCCGACCAGCTCAGCGCGCCGCTGCTGCTCATCACGCTGTTCGCCGCCAAATTACTGGCCACCTCCCTCACCCTGGGCTCGGGGGCCTCCGGCGGCGTATTCTCGCCCTCCCTCTACCTGGGGGCGGCCCTGGGCGCGGCCTACGGCGTGGTGGTCAGCCATTTCGCTCCCGGCCTCCACCTGAACGCCGCCAACATGGCGGTGGTGGGCATGGCCGGCATGGTGGGCGGGGCCACCAGCGCGGTGCTCACCTCGGTGGTGATGATCTTCGAGATGACCCGCAACTACAACGTCATCATCCCGCTAATCATCACCGTATCCATCGCCTACGGGGTGCGGCAGCTCTTCATGCGCGACAGCATCTACACCTTCAAGCTGACCCGGCGCGGCCACTACATCCCCGACTCCCTGCAGACCAACATGTACATGCTGCGGCGCGCCCTGGACCTGCAGGAAGCGCCGGTAATCCGCATCGACAGCCGGGGGACCCTCGCCCAGCTCCGGGAGGAGCTCCCCGCCGACCAGCCCCATCCCCATGTGCTGCTGGAGCGGGACGGCAAGGTGGAGTCGGTGCTTACGGCGGAGAGGCACCGCTTCCTGGACGAGGAAGGCGAGCCCCACGCCTGGATCGAGGAGCACGTGGACAGCCGCTTCGTGGTGGTCGGTCAGGAAGACATGATCTTCGACGTGGTGGCCAAGCTCCGAGCCAACGGGGCGGAGATCGCCCTGCTCACCCGCGACGGCCGCCTCAAGGGGGCCGGTAGCGTGGTGGGTATCCTGACCCTGGACGACATCGCCCGCTGCAGCAATCTCACCCGCCACATCCTGGCCACGGGCCAAGAGGCCTAGCCGGCCCCGCGCGTGAACGGCCCCTCCGCTTCATCCCTCCGCGCCGTGCGCGTGCGATCCGTCGTCCCGCCGCCGCATCTGTTCCAGGCAGGCCCGCACCACCTCGGTCCGATTCACCAGCCCGATGAGCACCTCCGGGTCGCGCGGTGACCGCACCGGGAAGCCCTCCAGGCCGTAGGAGGCCATGAGGTCCATGGCCTTCACCGCGCCATCCCCCGGATAGAGGTAGCGGAGATCCTCGGCGCTGTGCAGGTAGGGACCCAGATCGATCCGCCCTTCCTCGTCCGGGTAGGCCAGCCCCGCCTGCAGCAGTCCCCCCAGGTCCACCAGTCCCCGGAACCGCCCCTCCTCGTAGACCGGGAACACCACCTGAATGCCCGAATCCGACTGCGCCGCGCGCAGCTCCCCGGCGTCCACCCGCAGAGGCAGGTTCCGGTAGTCCGACTGCATCACCTCATTCACCGGTACGGTGCACTTCTGCCCGGCCTCCGGGAGGGTGGGCTCCGATAGCTCCCGTAGATGGAGGGTCCAAGCGAAAATGGACTGGGCCTTGAACCAGTCCCGGGAGGTGACCGCCGCCGTCACCGTCGCCAGCATCACCGGCAGGATGATGCCCGGATGCCGCACCAGCTCGAAGACGGCGATGATGGCGGAGAACGGCGCATTCAGTATGGCGGCCATCCCGGCCGCCATGCCGATGATGGCGTAGATGCCGGTCCCCCCTACCGGGAGCCCCAGCAACCGTCCGCCTTCCGCCACCAGCGCCCCCACCAGGGCGCCCATGAACAGGGAAGGACCGATGGCCCCGCCACGCGCCTGGGCGCCGATGCTCACCGCCGTCGCGGCCAGCTTGGCCAACAGCAGGATGGCCAGCGTGGCGAGGGGAAAGACCCCGGCGAACACCCTCTCCATGGTGCCGTAGCTGACGCCCATGACCGCCGGCACCTCCACGGCGATCATCCCCACCAGGAGCCCGCCGATCCCGGGAAGGGCCCAGGTGGGTACGGGGACGCGCTGGCTGAGGTGGTAGATCCCCTCCACGCCGCGCAACAGGGCGAAGGATACCAGTGCGGCACCCAGACCGATGAACCAGTCCAGGGGGAGGAACCACAGGGAGTGGGCGGGGTATTCCGGGACATCCAGCAGGACCCCGGGACCGATGCCGATCTGCGCCACCACGGTGGCGATGACCGCGCTCACCACTACCGGCGCGAACAGGACCAGGGTGTACTCGCCGAGGATCACCTCCAGGGCGAAGACCACGCCGGCCAAGGGGATATTGAGGGCCCCGGAGAAGGCCCCGGCGGCCCCGGCGGCCACCAGGATGCGGAGATGCTCGGGGGGGACCCCGAGCCGCTGACCCACCAGGGAGCCGATGGCGGCGCCCATGTGGATGGAGGGACCCTCCCGGCCCACCGAATGGCCGGAGCCAATGGCCAGGGTGCCGAAGAGGAACTGGGCGAAGGCGCTCTTGGCCCCCAGGTGGCTGGCGCCGTAGGCCACCCGCTCCAGCACCCGGCTCACGCCCACGTCGGCGTGGCGGGGAAAGGCGTAGGCCGCGAGCAGGCCCACGGCCAGCCCTCCGGCGGCGGGAAGAAGCAGACGTCCCCAGGCCGGCAATCCGGCAAACCCGGCACCCAGGGTGAACAGCTCGGCGGCCTCGCCGATGGCGATCCGGAAGAGCACCACCACCAAGCCCGCCAGCACGCCCACGACCACCCCCAGGGCCATGAGCCGCAGGCTCCAGTGCCGGGTCCAGGTGCGCAGCAGCCGGGCTAGGTCCATGGGCCTCGCTGGGGTTCGCGGCTTCGGGGCGGGTCCCGGCCGATGGTCCGGTTACTCCACGGTCACCGATTTGGCCAGATTGCGCGGCTGATCCACGTCCGTGCCCTTGAGCACGGCGGTGTGGTAGGCGAGGAGCTGCAAGGGGATGGTATAGAGTACCGGGGCGAGGAGGGCCCCGGGATCCGGCAGCTCCACCACCTCCATGCCCTCGCCGCTCGTGGGCCCCTGACCGGGCTCCGTGAGCACCATCACGTCGCCGCCGCGGGTACGGACCTCCTCCAGGTTGGAGAGCACCTTGTCCAGAAGCTGGTTGTTGGGCGCCAGCACGAAGACCGGCATGTCCTCGTCCACCAGCGCCAGCGGCCCGTGCTTGAGCTCCCCGGCCGGATAGGCCTCGGCGTGGATGTAGCTGATCTCCTTGAGCTTCAGCGCCCCTTCCATGGCGATGGGGTAGAAGGGCCCCCGGCCCAGGAACAGGGCGTGCTCCCGGCCCAGAAGCCCGGCCGCTACCCGCCGGATGGGCTCATCCAGCTCCAGGGCCTTGTGGATGCGGCCCGGCAGCCCCCGCAGCTCGCTCCGCCACGCATCCGGCTCCCGCCAGGCGGCGCCCCGACTGGACTGGCTGGCGGCGGCGGTGAGCAGGGCCAGCACCGTGAGCTGGGTGGTGAAGGCCTTTGTGGAGGCCACCCCGATTTCCGGGCCCGCCTCGGTGTAGAGGGTGGTGTCCGCCTCCCGGTCCAGGGAGCTCTCCCGGACGTTGCATATGGCCAGCACCGGGCCGTGACCGTTGGCGCGCAGCTCGCGCACCGCCGCCAAGGTATCCGCAGTCTCTCCGCTCTGGGAGATGGCGATGATGGCGGTGCCGGGTCGCACTACGGGATCGCGGTAGCGGAACTCCGAGGCCACCTCCACGGCCGTGGGCAGGCCGGCGTGCGCCTCCATCCAGTAGCGGGCCACCAGGGCCGCGTGGTAGCTGGTGCCGCAGGCCAGGATCAGCACCTCGCGCACACCCGCCCAGGTCTCCGCCAGGCCGTCGGCGATGTCGTCCAGGCCCCAGTCCGGTCGCTCAATGCGCCCCTCCAGGGTCTCGGAGATGGCCGAGGGCTGCTCGAAGATCTCCTTCTGCATGAAATGGCGGTACTGACCGCGCTCCACCTGGTCCACCCGGATGTGCGAGGTGCGGATCTCCCGTTCCTGCGGGGTTCCCTCGATGTCCGTTACCGTGAAGCCGTCCCCGGTCAGCTCCACGAAGTCGCCATCCCCCAGGTCCACGAGCTCCTGGGTCACCGGGACCAGGGCGGCGGCGTCGGATGCGAGGAAGTGCTCACCCACCCCCACCCCCAGCAGTAGCGGGCTGCCCTTGCGGGCGCCGACGATGCGGCCCGGATCCTCGGCGTCCACCACCGCCAGGGCATAGGCGCCTTGCAGGCGCTGGGCTACCCGCCGCAGGGCGGCGAACAGCTCGACACCCTTGGCCAGCTCCTGATGGATAAGGCAGGGGATGGTCTCGCTGTCGGTCTGGGAGGAGAAGGTATAGCCGGCTTTTTCGAGGTCGGCGCGCAGCTCCGCATGGTTCTCGATGATCCCGTTGTGGACCACCGCCACGCGGTCCGCGGCCATGTGGGGGTGGGCGTTCTCCTCCGAGGGGCTGCCGTGGGTGGCCCAGCGGGTATGGGCGATCCCGGTGTGACCGCTCACTCCCTCGGCATCCACATCTCGCTCCAGGGCGGACACCTTGCCCTCCCGGCGGCGGCGGATGAGGCCTCCCGCGCCGAGGACGGCCAGGCCGGCGCTGTCATAGCCTCGGTATTCCAGCCGGGATAGCCCCTCCAGCAGGACGGGCACCATATTGCGTTCGCCTACCCCCCCGATGATGCCGCACATCTATTCCTGCTCCTCCTTGGCCCGCTCTTCCGGGCGCTTCCAGTCGTGACGGGTGAACTGTTTGGCCCTGGAGAGGGTAAGGGCTCCCTCCGGGGCGTCCTTGGTGATGGTCGACCCCGCGCCGATGGTCGCCGCCTCACCCACGGTAACCGGAGCCACCAGCTGGACTGCGGAGCCGATGAAGGCGCCGGGACCGATCACGGTCCGGTGCTTTCGGTAACCGTCGTAGTTGCAGGTGATGGTCCCCGCGCCGAGATTGGCTCCGGCCCCCACTTCCGCGTCCCCCACGTAGCTGAGGTGGTTGGCCTTGGCGCCAGCGCCCAGCCGCGCCTTTTTCACCTCGACGAAATTGCCCACCTTGCTGCCCTGCTCGAGGATCGTGTCCGGACGCAGCCGCGCGAAGGGCCCCACCGACGCCCCGGGACCCACCGCAGCCCCGTCCACGTGGCTGTAGGCCTCCAGCCGGGCGCCCGCACCGATCCGGCAATTGCGCAGCACGCAGCCCGGCCCGATGTGCGCCCCGGCCTCCAGGACCACCTCGCCCTCGAACTGGCAATCGGGATCCACCACCACATCGGGCGCGGGCACTACTTGGCCGTACACCACCGTCCGTTCCGGTGCCCGAAGGGTGACCCCCTCGGCCATGAGGGCCTCGGCGATGCGGCGCTGGTAGCTATGCTCCACGATGGCCAGATGGCTGCGGTTGTTCACGCCCTGCACCTCTCCGGGATCGGCCACCCGGTGGGCGAGCACGCCGCGCGCCCCGGCCGCCATGCCAACCACATCCGTAAGGTAGTACTCGCCCTGGGCGTTGTCCGCGGTGAGGGCTTCCAGCCAGGGTCCGAGGCGTTCCCCCCGTACCGCCAGCGTACCGGTAAACACCTCCCCGATGGAACGCTCTTCGGGTCCGGCGTCCTTCTCCTCCCGGATCCCGGTGACACGCCCCCGGTCGTCCCGAAGTATGCGTCCGTAGCCCGTGGGATCCTCAGGGTGGGTGGTGAGGATGCCCAGGTCGTGGTCGGCCGCCTCCAGGGCCTCCGTCCATTGGGCGAGGGTGCTCCCGCGCAGCAGGGGAACGTCGCCGTTCAGCACGAGCACCCAATCGGCATCCGAGAAATCGGAGCCCGCGCACTGCACCGCATGCCCGGTGCCCCGCTGCTCGGGCTGCTCCACCAGGGTCACGTCCGGCGCTTCCACCCGTTCCCGGACCCGCTCCGCCCCGTGGCCCACCACCAGTCGAATGGCCGAGGGCGACAGGGAGCGGGTGGCTTCGAGGACGTGCTCCACCATGGGCCGCCCTCCCACCTCATGGAGCACCTTGGGCAGGTCGGAGCGCATGCGTGTGCCCTGGCCTGCGGCCAAAATGACTACCGTCAAGTTCAAAGCTCGTTCACCCTCCAAATAGCAAGGGGGCGGCCATTGGGCCGCCCCCTGCTTCCGAAATTATCCGGCACCCAGTGTCCGATGCCGGTGGCCGCCGGGCATCAAGCCCCGGCGCCCTCCCGGTGCCGGCGATACACCCGCAGCCGGGCGGTGGCTTCGGCCAGTTCGGCCTTGGCGCGGGCCAGCTCCATGTCGGAGGTCTGCTCCTCGAGCGCCTGCTCGGCCCGCCGCTTGGCGGCCTCGGCCTCGGCGGCATCGATATCCGGGGCCCGCTCCGCGGTGTCCGCGAGAACGGTGACCACGGAGGGCTGGACCTCCAGGTACCCGCCGGACACGAAGACCACCTCCTCTTCCTTGCCCTCGTGCTGGATCCGGACCTCGCCGGGCAGCAAGCGGGTTATGAAGGCGGAGTGCCCGGGCATGATGCCGACCTCGCCCTCCTCGGCAGGAGCGACAACCATCTCGCTGGTGCCGGAGTAGATCTCCCGGTCGGCGCTAACAACATCGACGTGGATGGTCATTCCCATTTTGCCCTCTCTCCCCTACTCAATATAGCCCCAAATCGACGGGGGCGGACAACCCCCGTCGACGACCTGGGCCGCGGCTCAGCTAGCCTTCTTCAGGGAGTTGGCCTTCTCCACGGCCTCGTCGATGGAGCCGACCATGTAGAAGGCCTGCTCCGGGAGCTCGTCGTACTCGCCCTCGACGATGCCCTTGAAACCCCGGATGGTCTCGCTCAGGGAGACGTACTTGCCGGGGGCGCCGGTGAACACCTCCGCCACGAAGAAGGGCTGGGACAGGAAGCGCTGGATCTTACGCGCCCGGGCCACGGTGAGCTTGTCCTCCTCGGAAAGCTCGTCCATGCCCAGAATGGCGATGATGTCCTGGAGCTCCTTATACCGCTGGAGCACCTGCTGCACCTGCCGGGCCACGTCGTAGTGCTCCTGGCCGATGACCTGCGGGTCCAGCTGGCGGCTGGTGGAGTCCAGCGGGTCCACGGCGGGGTAGATGCCCAGCTCGGCGATGGAGCGGGCGAGCACCACGGTGGCGTCCAGGTGGGCGAAGGTGGTGGCCGGCGCGGGGTCGGTAAGGTCGTCCGCGGGCACGTACACCGCCTGCACGGAGGTGATGGAGCCGGTCTTGGTGGTGGTGATGCGCTCCTGCAGGACGCCCATCTCCTCCGCCAGGGTCGGCTGGTAGCCCACCGCGGAAGGCATGCGGCCGAGCAGCGCGGACACCTCGTTACCGGCCAGGGAGTAGCGGTAGATGTTGTCGATGAACATCAGCACGTCGCGGCCCTCGTCGCGGAACTTCTCCGCGATGGTCAGCCCGGTCAGCGCCACGCGCAGGCGGTTCCCCGGCGGCTCGTTCATCTGCCCGTAGACCAGGGACACCTTGTCGAGGACCTCTGACTCCTTCATCTCGTAGTAGAAGTCGTTGCCCTCGCGGGTGCGCTCGCCCACGCCGGCGAACACGGAGTAGCCGGAGTGCTCGATGGCGATGTTCCGGATGAGCTCCATCATGTTCACGGTCTTGCCCACGCCGGCGCCGCCGAAGAGACCGACCTTGCCGCCCCGGGCGAAGGGGCACATCAGGTCGATCACCTTGATGCCCGTTTCCAGGATATCCGCCGTGGCCGACAGCTCGTCATAGGCCGGTGGCTTGGCGTGAATGGGCGCGGTCTCGGACTTGTCGACCTCGCCGGCCTCGTCGATGGGGTTGCCCAGGACGTCCATCATGCGGCCCAGGGTCTTCTCGCCCACCGGCACGGTGATCGGGGCGCCGGTGCCCTTCACTTCCATGCCGCGCTTCAGGCCGTCGGTGGAGCCCATGGCGATGCAGCGGACGGCACCGTCGCCGGTGTGCTGCTGGGCCTCGAGGACCAGGTCCCCATCTACCAGCTCCAGGGCGTCGTAGACCTCGGGCATGTCGCCCGTCTCGAAGTCCACGTCCACCACCGGGCCGATGATCTGGACAATCTTTCCAGTTCCAGTGGATTCACTCATTTTCGTGCCCGTTTTCTCTAGCTTGGAAATTCCGTGGCCGCGTTAGCCTTCCAGGGCCGCCGCACCGGAGGTGATTTCGGCGAGCTCCGCGGTAATGGCGGCCTGACGCGCCTTGTTGTAGGACAGCTTGAGGTCCTCGATGAGGTCCTCGGCGTTGTCGCTGGCGCTCTTCATGGCCACCATGCGCGCCGCCTGCTCGGATGCGATGTTCTCCACCACGCCGTGATAGACCAGGGACTCAACGTACCGCGCCATGAGGCCGTCGATGACCTCCTGGGGCTCCGGCTCGTAGATGTAGTCCCAGTGCAGCTCGTCCGGCTCGGCCACTTCCGTGACCGGCAGGATCTGCTCGGTCTGGACGTTCTGGGTCATGGTATTCACGAACTGGTTGTACACCAGATAGACGCGGTCCAGCTCGCCTTCCATGTAGGCATCCATCACCACCTTGGCCGTCCCGGTGATGTCGGTCACCTCGGGGGCGTCGCCCAGGTCCGAGCGCTCGGCCATGATGTCCACGCCCAACCGGTTGAGAAGGGGCAGGCTCTTCTTGCCGATGGCGGCCACCCGGTAGGCGATGCCCTGATTCTGGAGGTCCTCCATGAGGTTCAGGGCATGGCGCAGGGCGTTGGTGTTCAGACCACCGCACAGCCCCCGGTCGGAGGTTATGATGATGATCCCGGCGTTCTTGGCCTCCCGCTCCTCCATGAACGGGTGGGTGTACTCCGGGTGGGCCTTGCCGATGTGCCCGATCACCTGCCGGATCTTGTCGGCATAGGGCCGCGTGGCGTGCATCCGGGCCTCGGCCTTGCGCATCTTGGAGGCCGCGACCATCTCCATCGCCGAAGTGATCTTCTTCGTGTTCTCGATGGAGCCGATCTGCTTCTTGATTTCCTTGGAGCTCGGCATCCCGCTCTCCGATCGTTGCGCAGCGCCTTAGTAGGCGTGCTTCTCCTTGAAGTCCTTGAGGGCACTGTGCAGGCCGGACTGGATCTCGTCGGTCAGCGCGAGCTCGCTGGCCATCTTCTCCATCAGGTCCTTCTGCTGCGAGTGCATGTACTCGTGCAGGGCCTTTTCGGTGTCCACCACCTTCTCCACTTCGACGTCGTCGATGTAGCCTTCGTTGGCGGCGAACAGGGAGACGGCCATCTCGGCCACGGACAGCGGCTTGTACTGCCCCTGCTTCATGAGCTCGGTGACCCGCTTACCGCGCTCGATCTGGTTGCGAGTGGCCTCGTCCAGGTCGGAAGCGAACTGGGCGAAGGCCGCCAGCTCCCGGTACTGCGCGAGGTCGGTCCGAATGCCGCCGGCCAGCTTCTTGATGATCTTGGTCTGGGCGGAGCCACCCACACGCGACACGGAGAGGCCGGCGTTGATGGCGGGCCGGATGCCGGAATTGAAGAGGTCCGATTCCAGGTAGATCTGCCCGTCGGTGATGGAGATCACGTTGGTGGGCACGAAGGCGGACACGTCGCCGGCCTGGGTCTCGATGACGGGCAGCGCGGTCAGGGAGCCGGTCTGGCCCTTCACCTCGCCGTTCGTCTTCTGCTCGACGAACTCCTCGTTCACCCGGGCGGCGCGCTCCAGCAGGCGGCTGTGGAGATAGAAGATGTCGCCGGGGTAGGCCTCGCGGCCGGGCGGGCGCCGAAGCAGCAGGGACACCTGCCGGTAGGCCCAGGCCTGCTTGGTGAGGTCGTCGTAGACGATCAGGGCGTCCTGGCCGCGGTCCCGGAAGTACTCGCCCATGGTGGCGCCGGCGTAGGGGGCGATGTACTGCATGGTGGCGGATTCGGAGGCGTTGGCCGCGACCACGATGGTGTGGTCCAGGGCGCCCTCTTCCTCCAGCTTGGCCACCACCTGCGCAACCGAGGAGGCCTTCTGGCCGACGGCGACGTAGATACAGGTAACACCCGTATCCTTCTGGTTGATGATGGTGTCCACGGCCACGGCGGTCTTGCCGGTCTGGCGGTCGCCGATGATCAGCTCCCGCTGGCCCCGGCCGATGGGCACCATGGAATCCAGCGCCTTGATGCCGGTCTGAAGCGGCTGGTCCACGCCCTGGCGGGCGATCACGCCGGGCGCGATCTTCTCGATGGGCTCTTGGCCGGCGGCCTCGATGGGGCCCTTGCCGTCGATGGGCTGACCCAGGGGGTTCACCACCCGGCCGACGAGGTTCTCGCCCACGGGCACTTCCATGATGCGGCCGGTGGCCTTGACCGTATCGCCCTCGCGGATGTGGGTGTAGTCGCCGAGGACCACGCCACCCACCGCGTCCCGCTCCAGGTTGAGCGCCATGCCATAGGTGTTATTGGGGAATTCCAGCATCTCCCCCTGCATGACGTCTTCGATACCGTGGGCCTTGATGATGCCGTCCTGGACGGCCACCACCGTGCCTTCACTACGGGCTTCCAGATCCTGCTCGAAGCCCTCGATCTGTTTGCGAATCAGTTCGCTAATTTCCGAGGTGTTCAGTTGCACCGTCAGATCCCTTATCCTAGCGGCCTGTTCAGGCTTTTAATTGGTTGCGGAGCTGTTCCAGCCCGCCCCGGACGGAGCCGTCGATCACCATGTCTCCGGCGCGGATCACGATCCCCGCCATGAGAGACTCGTCCACCCGGCTCTCCACGCTCACCTTCTTACCAAAGCGCTTTTCAAGCTGGCTGGCAATGGCTTTTTCCGCCTCCTCATCGAGGGGCGCGGCGGCGGTCACCTCCGCGTGCACCTCGCCTTCGGCGCCGCGCCGGAGGTCCTGGTATATCTCCAGGATATCGGGGAGGAAAGTCACCCGGTCGTTGGTGAACAAGGCGTCGAGGAGCCTGCGGGCCCCCTGGTCCAGGCGGTCCCCAGCCACGGAATGGAACACCTCTTCCTGGCGCTTCCTGCCCACCTTGGGATTGCCGAGCACGCGCTGCATGCTCGGGTCCTCCGCGATGGCGGCGAGCAGGGTCAGGCTCTCCTCCCACTCGGAGAAGGTTCCCCCGCTCTGGGCCAGCTCGAAGATCGCCTCCGCGTAGGGCCGGGCAATGGTATAGGCGTCAGCCATGAGGCCCTCCTTACAGGCGCTGCACCACGCGGTCCAGGACCTCGGAGTGGGCGCTCTTGTCGATCTCGCGCTCGAGGATCTTCTCGGCGCCTTCCACCGCCAGGTCCGCGACCTTCTGGGTCAGCTCTTGCCGCGCCCGGTTGATTTCCTGTTCGGCTTCTTCCCGGGCGTTGGCCAGGATCCGATCGGCCTCCTGACGGGCCTCTCCGGCGGCCTCTTCCCGGATCTCGTTGGCCCGCCGTTCGGCGGCGCCCACCATCTCCTGGGCCTTCTCCTTGGCTTCGGCGATGGTCTCCTTGGCACGCTGCTCGGCGAGCTCCTGCTCCTTTTCACCCCGTTCGGCGGCCTGCAGGCCCTCCTGGATCTTCTGCTGACGATTGGTGAGGGCTGCATTGATGGGTGCGTATAGATAACGCTGGAACAGCCAGATGAAGACCACGAAGGTTATGGCCTGGCCGATCAGGGTCAGATTCAGATTCAAGGTCTTTCCCCTATGTTTGGTCCCGAAAAACGGGCCCGAGCGGCCCGGCTATCGGGCCGCCCCGGAGCCGTGCCCCTTGGTTAACCCAGGAACGGGTTAGCGATGATGAACCAGAGGGACAGCGCCAGCACGATGAAGGGGAAGGATTCCATCAGGCCCCCGAACAGGAAGGTGTTGGTCAGGAGCTGAGGCCGCATCTCCGGCTGGCGGGAGATTCCCTCAAGGGTCTTGGAAGAGATGATGCCCCAGGCGAGGGCGGAACCAAGGCCGGCGGCGGCAAGGATAAGGCCGACAGCGATGGCGGTGGCGGCGGTAATGATAGTGGCAGGTTCCATCTTATCCTCCTGAAGTTTTCGACGGATTAGCGTTTTTTTATAAGAAAACTGGCTGCGCTGCGAATCAGTGCTCCGAGGTCACGGCCATGGCCATGTACACGATGGTCAGCACCATGAAGATGAAGGCCTGTAGGACGATCACCAGCACGTGGAATATGGTCCAGGGCAGGCCGCCCACCCAGTGGAGCCACCACGGAACCATGAAAGCGATGAGCAAGTAGATCAATTCCCCGGCGAAGAGGTTGCCGAACAGCCGCAGGCCCAGGGAGAGCGGCTTGGCCAGCTCTTCCACCAGCTTCATGATGAAGTTCACGGGGAACAGCCATTTGCCGAAGGGGTGCGTGACGAACTCCATAAGGAACTCGGAGCCCTTCACCTTTAGGCTGTAGAACACCACGGTGCCGAATACCACGATGGCCATGCCCATGGGCACGTTCAGGTCGGCCGTCGCCACGGCCCGGAAGTTGTCGGCCCCCAGGCTCTCCACCATTCCCGGGATAAGGTCCACCGGAATGATGTCGAAGAAGTTCATGAGGAAGATCCACAGGAACACCGTGAGCGCCATGGGGGCGATAATCGGATTGTGTCCCGGGAAATTGTCCGTCACGTTCTTGTTGACGAACTCCACGATCATCTCCATGCCGTTCTGGAGACCGCTGGGCACCCCTTCGGTGATCCCCTTCTGGATGTACTTACCCAGAAGGATGATGAGGAGGCCCGAGAGGATGGACATGATCATGGTGTCCAGGTTGATGGCCCAGAAGCCATCCCCGAAGGTCCAGTTCGTGATGTGATGCTCGATGTAGTTCCCGTGGGCTTCCTGCCCTTGGCTACCATGGCTGCTGCCGTCACTCACCGTTATTCCCCTATCCTGGATTTTGTTCGGTATTTGGAGGTGCCGCCCGTGGCGCCGAACGCTTCGGAATAGACCACCAGGTGGGCGATAATCAGACCGCCGACCACGCCCCCGATGGAGATTTTCCAGACCAGGCCTGCCAGGACCACCGCCAGGCCCAGCACCAGAAAGCGCTCCACAGCGCCTCGCAACATGATCGCATTCGCGTCCCCGGCCTTATGATCGGCCGCGCGCTGCAGGTTGGCGGACAGCATTACCGCCAGCAGTGCGGCTAATCCCCCCCCATAGGCCAGGCCTTTTGCCAGATCCTGCTTGTCCAGATACAGGGCCAGCAGGACGAAAACGGCCACTACTACTACCTGACGAGCAATCAGGCGGCCCGTTAGGTTAACCAGCTCGCTGTGAGAGACCAATGTTCTTTCCCGTTCCGTTGGGCTTCCGCCCGCTTCGGAAGGCCGGGTCGCGGCTTTCGAAGCGGGCGGAAGCTCGCGCGGATTGGCCCTCAGCGGCCTGGGACCGGCTGAAGACTAAGGGAGAGTGTCTTCAGAGTCAATCTTGGCTCTCTTGCTGAATGCGCTGGATTATGGATTCCAGCTCTTCCAGGGAGGAATAGCTGATCTCCAGTTTGCCCCGGTTTTTCCGCTGCGTGATGCGTACCTTGGTGCCCAGCTGCTCGCCCAGGGCCTGTTCCAGACGCTCGATATCAGGGTCTTTCCTTACCCCGCCGGATGTACGCTCCGATTCTTCCGAGGTAGCCTCCGCCTCCTTGGCCACCTTTCGCACGCGGTCTTCGGTGGCCCGGACCGAAAGCCCCTTCTGGACCACCTCGTTGGCCACTTCCCCCAGTCGCTCATGGCCTTCGAGGGACAACAAGGCTCGAGCATGCCCCATACGGAGGGTCCCCTCTTCCAGCGCATGGTGCACCGGATCGGGCAGCCGCAGCAGGCGCAGGGTGTTGGAAATGGTGGCGCGGTTGCGGCCGACCCGCTCGGCGATGGCCTCGTGCGTGAGGTCGAACTCCTCGACCAGGCGCTCGAAGGCGCGTGCCTCCTCCACAGGAGTAAGCTCCTCGCGCTGGATGTTCTCGATCAGGGCGATCTCCAGGGCCTGACCGTCGGCCAGTGACCGCACCATGGCCGGGACGTTCTCGAGGCCGGCGAGCTGCGCGGCCCGCCAGCGGCGCTCCCCGGCGATCAGCTCGTAATCGCCGCTTTCCTCCCGCCGGCGCACCACCAGGGGCTGCACGATGCCCTGGGTGCGGATGGACTCCGCTAGCTCCCGCAGGGCTTCGTCGTTCATCTGTTTTCGCGGCTGGTAGGTACCGGGTCGGATCATGTCCACCGGCACCCATTTGACTTCCGTTTCCCCCTCTGGGGCGGACTCCTCGAAATCGTCCCCGAGGAGGGAATCCAGGCCGCGGCCGAGACGTTGCTTGCTCATGCGGGCACTCCGCAGCCCATCAGCTCCTGGGCGAGATCCAGGTAAGAGGCCGAGCCCCGGCATAGGGCGTCGTAGTAGATCACGGGCATGCCGAAGCTCGGCGCCTCACCCAGCCGGACGTTCCTGGGAATGGTGGTCTCGTACACCTTGCGGCCGAAGTGGCTGCGGACCTCCTCGGAGACCTGGTTGGCTAGGTTGTTGCGGCTGTCGTACATGGTAAGCAGCAGGCCCTCCACCCGCAGCTCCGGATTGGCCTTGCGGCGGATGCGCTGGATCACTTCCATTAGCTGTGAGAGGCCCTCCAGCGCGTAGTACTCGCATTGGATAGGGATCAGGGCGCTGTGGGCCGCCACCAGCGCATTCACCGTCAGAAGATTCAGGGATGGCGGGCAGTCGATGAGGATGTAATCGTAGCTCTCCTGCGCCTCTACCAGGGCGCGGCGCAGTCGGCGATCCCGGTTTTCCTGATCCACGAGCTCGATCTCGGCCCCGGAGAGATTACTGTTGCTCGGGATGAGGTCGGGACCGTTCTTCGCCTCGTCTATGGGCCCCAGCGTGGCCGAAGCGGGGGACACCTCCCCGGTCAGGACCTGATAAACCGTGGTCTCCTGGACCTTCTTGTCGTAGCCGAGCCCCATGGTCGCGTTGCCCTGGGGGTCGATATCCACCACCAGGACCTTCTGCTCGGCAACGGCCAGGGCCGCGGCCAGGTTTACCGAGGTTGTGGTCTTGCCCACCCCGCCCTTTTGATTCGTCACGGCAATAACCTTGCCCATTCCCGCTCCTTGATTCCACGTGAAACGCGAGTCGCGAACCGGGGTAGGATACCCTTCGGCCGTGAAGCAGGCCAAGGCTTTTCCTCAGCCGGCCTTTCGTTTGGTATGAACCAGTAAGAGGGACAGGGCCGCAGGGGTGACACCCTGGACGTTGGCCGCCTGGGCAAGGGTCCGGGGCCGGGCTGCCTCCAGGCGCTGGACCACTTCGTTGGACAAGCCCCGGATCTCCGAAAAGGCCAAGCCTTCGGGGATGCTTCGCTCCATCTCCGATTCCAGGCGCCGATTCTGGGCGAGATCCCGCTCGATATAGCCGGCGTACTTTACCTCTATCTCCGCCCGCTCCCGGATCCGCTTCGGATAATTCAGCAGATGCTCGCGGTCGGCCAGGGTGGCCACCGGGTCCAGACCAACCTTGGGACGGCGCAGCAGGTCGGACAGCGTGCTCGGTTTGGACAGCGGTCCGCCCAGCAGCGTCTGCGCCCGAACCTGGGAAACTTGCTGGGGGTCCACCCATACCGATCCCAGCTCCGTTACCAGGGCCTCCAACTGCTCACTTGTTCGCGAGAAGCCTTCCCAGCGGCCATCACCCACCAGCCCCAACGCCCTTCCCGTGGGGGTGAGTCGGCTATCCGCGTTGTCCTCTCGCAGCAGGAGCCGGTGCTCCGCCCGGGAGGTCAGCATGCGGTACGGCTCGTCCACGCCCCGCGTCACCAGATCGTCCACCATTACGCCGAGATAGGCCTCATTGCGCGCCGGATACCAATCCTCGCGACCCTGAGCCCGGAGGGCGGCGTTGGTGGCCGCCAGGAGTCCCTGTGCGGCGGCTTCCTCATACCCCGTTGTGCCGTTGATCTGCCCGGCAAGGTATAGGCCCTCCACCTCCCGCAGGGCCAGGGTGGGGTCGAGCTGACGGGGATCGAGGAAGTCGTACTCGATGGCGTAGCCGAACCGCGTAATGCGCGCTGCCTCCAGTCCGGGGATACTGTTGACCAGAGCCTGCTGGGCCCGCTGCGGGAGGCTGGTGGAAATGCCGTTGGGATAGACCTCCGTGGTGTGCAGCCCTTCGGGCTCCAGGAAGACCGTATGGGCGTCGCGGTCGGCAAAGCGCACTACCTTGTCCTCGATGGAGGGACAATACCGGGGTCCGGCGCTCTCGATGGCTCCCGAATACATGGGCGAATCCGTGAGCGCTTCCCGGACGATCGCGTGCGTCTCCGCCGTGGTCTGTGTGAGGTGGCAGGGCACCTGCCGCAAACGCTGTTCGGGGGGAAGGTCGGAGAGCCCGGGGGTGGGCTCCTCGCCGGGCTGTGGAGTCACCCGCTCCCAGTCGATGCTGCGCCCGTCCAAGCGCGGCGGCGTTCCGGTCTTGAGGCGTTCCACGTGGAACCCCTCGGCCCGGAGCCATTCGGAGAGGCCCAGCGAGGGGGCCTCGCCGGCCCGGCCGGCGGCATGCTGCTCCTGCCCCATGTGGACCTTGCCCGCCAGGAAGGTACCGGTGGTAAGGACCACGTTCCTGGCCTCCAAACGCCAGTCGCCTGCCAGGATGATGCCCCGCACCCGTCCACCCTCGATCCAGAGCTGCTCCACGTTGCCCTGCAGGAGCTCCAGACCGGCCTGCGAGAAGACGGCCTCCTGCACGGCCCGCCGGTATTCCGCGCGGTCGGTCTGCGCCCGTGTGGCGCGGACGGCAGGACCCTTGCGCCGGTTGAGCACGCGCACCTGGATCGCGGCTCGGTCGGCTGCGCGCGCCATGATCCCGTCCAGGGCGTCCACCTCCCGGACCAGATGGGATTTCCCCAGCCCACCCACGGCCGGGTTACAGGACATCTGCCCGATGGTGTCCAGATTCTGGGTCACCAGGAGGGTACGGACCCCCATGCGGGCGGCGGCGGCCGCCGCCTCCGCGCCCGCATGGCCGCCGCCTACCACGAGAACGTCATAGATTGCCATGGTCATTTACCGATGCAGAAGGTAGCGAATATCCGGCCGAGAAGGTCATCCGAGTGCAAGCGGCCGGTTATTTCCCCGAGGCCCTCATGGGCCCGACGCAGGTCCTGGGCCACGAGATCCCCGCTTCCATAGCCTTCCAGGGTGCCGTACGCGGCCTCCAGATCGGCGCCCACCCGGTCCAGGATTTCCAGATGACGCTTTCGGGCCCCCAGGGCATCTCCCCCGCCCTCAACGTTCAAACGCCCCCGGAGGGTATCTTCAAGGGCGCCGATACCAGGGTCCCCGGAGGCGGAAATGGCATTGGCCGATTCCGGAGGGGTGGCCAGGTCGGCCTTGGTCCAGACGATGAGGCGCCGGTCCGCGGGAAGCCGCTCCCATTCCGCGGCATCTTCCGCAGTCCATCCCGCCTGGGCGTCCACCAGGAATACTACCAGGTCGGCACGTTCTACAAGATCCCGCGCCCGCCGAACGCCCTCACGCTCAACAAGGTCCTCGGTCTCCCGGAGTCCCGCCGTGTCGGCTAGCTCCACGGGGAAGCCGGCGATGGTCACCGTTTCCCGAAGGATGTCCCGGGTGGTCCCGGCCCGCTCTGTGACGATGGCGGATTCCCGGCCCGCAAGACGGTTGAGAAGACTGGATTTGCCCGCGTTGGGCCGGCCCGCGAGGACCACCAGAAAGCCCTCGAAAAGCCGCACGCCGGAGGCCGCCCGCCGACGCAAGCGCGCAAACCGGTCCACAAGTCCCTCGAGCCGTTCCCTTATCCGGCCCTCCTCCAGGAAATCCACATCCTCGTCGGGGAAATCCAGGGACCCCTCCACGAAGATACGGAGGTTCACCAGCTCCTGCGCAAGCTCCTCCACCAGGCGCCCGAACTCGCCTTCCAGCGAGCGCATGGCTGCCCGGGCCGCGGCGGTGGAATCCGCCTCGATCAGCTCGGCGACGGCTTCGGCCTGGGTCAGATCCATGCGGTCGTTTAGGAAGGCCCGCCGGGTGAACTCTCCGGGCCCGGCCATCTCCGCACCCTCCTCCAGGACCGCATTCAGCAAGGATTGCAGGACGGCGGGCCCGCCGTGCCCATGCAGCTCCACGACATCCTCGCCAGTGAAGGATGCAGGGCCGGGGAAATAAATGGAGAGCCCCTGATCGAGGGCCCGCCCCTGCCCATCCCGGAAGGTGGTGAAGTGGCAGTGGCGGGGCTCCAGGGAAGACCTACCGCATACGGCCCGGCCTACGGCCAGGGCGCGGGGCCCGGATATACGGACCACGCCCACCCCTCCGCGACCGGGAGGGGTGGCGATGGCCGCGATAGTCCGTACGCTCAGTCGATCTTCCGCATCACCCACCATTGCTGCGCAATCGAGAGGAGGTTATTGGAGAGCCAGTAGAGCACCAGCCCGGCCGGGAACTGCATGAAGAACACCGTGAATACCACGGGCAGGGCCAGCATGACCTTCTTCTGGATGGGATCCAGAGGGGCCGGATTGAGGAGCTGCTGCACCACCATGGAGGCGCCCATGAGAATGGGCAGCACATAGAAGGGATCCTGGCTGGTGAGATCCGTTATCCACAGGATAAACGGTTCGTGACGAATCTCCACGCTTTCCAGAAGGACCCAATAGAGACTGATGAACACCGGGATCTGCACGAGGATGGGGAGACATCCGCCGAGCGGATTCACCTTCTCCTCCCGGTACAGCCGCATCATCTCCTCGTTCAGCTTCTGCCGGTCATCCCCGTACTGCTCACGCAGCCGCTGTAGCTCTGGCTGCACCTTGCGCATCTTGGCCATGGCCCGGTAGCTCATGGTGAAAAGCGGGTAGAAGACCAGCTTGATGGCGATGACCACCAGGATAATGGCGAATCCGTAATTCCCCACGAGGGAATGGAAGAACTGGAGCACCTCGAACAGGGGGATGGCCAGGAAGGACAGGATTCCGTAGTCCACCGCGCGGCGGAGCTGGCGGTTTTCACCAACCTCCGCGACCACCGACTGCTCCTTGGGCCCGATGAACAGGGCCTGCTCCATGCTGGCCTGCCCACCCGGCGCCACCCGGGGAAAAGGCGCGGTAAAGCCGGCATACAGATCCTGACCGGAAGCCCGGACCGTGAAGCTGTTGCCCTCCATGACCTTGGGAACCCAGACGGACATGAAGTAGCGCGACATGATGCCAGCCCAACCGCTGGGATCCGAGCTTTGGAAGGTATTGTTGGACTTCTCCCGCAGATCCTCCGCGGAAAAGGTCTTCATGGCGTTATTGGTGAACACCACCGGGCCGTGGTAGAGGAACTGCCCGAGCATCCAATTCCCCTTGGCCTTGCTGCCGCGCTGGCGGATCTGGCCGTATAGATAGCCCTGCCAGGGATCATCGCCGCGATTGACCACCGTGTATTCCGTGCGCACCGCGTAGGAGCCGCGACGGAAGTGGTAGGTCTTGCGGAATTCCAGGTCACCATGGGTCCGGGTGTAGGTAACCTTCAGCGCGTCCTCGCCCTCCTGAAGGATCCGCTTGCCCTCAGAGGGACCCTGGAACTCCGCCTGGTGGCTGGGTGCGTAACCCGAAGAGGAACCGGGTATCCACCCGGACTGCCCCACCACCAGCCAGGACCCGCTGTTTTCCAGAACCTGGACCGGCGGCGACTTGGGATTGTCCTCTTCCCGGTATTTGAGGAGGGAGCCGCTCACCGGATCGCCACTCCCCGGCGAGAAGGACACCCGAAGCACGTCGGTTTCTACCGTCAGGCCGGACGCCGGGAAACCGGCAGCCTGTTGCCGCGGCTCGGCAGGCTGGGACTGACGATCGCCGCGGACCTTCGGAACGGACTCTCCCGATTCGGCGGTCGTCCCGCCCTTTCGCTCCTGCCGGCCTTCCCTGCCCTCTGCGGAATCCTTGGATCGCCCGTTTTCCGCCGTCTGCTGCTGGTAGTAGGTCGGATACTGGTATTCCAGCCAGGACTGATAGAGCCACAGGATCAGAAGGGTCAAACCGATGGCGAGGAGGAAGCGCTTTGTATCCATGGATCTTTCGCAGTTGTGGGCGTTGGAGCGCGGAAAGACGGGATGTCAGGGAACGGGGTCGTTGCCCCCGGCATGAAAGGGATGGCAGCGCAAGAGGCGGCGCAGGGCCAGCCACGATCCCTTCCAGGGACCGTGCTGATCAATGGCGGTGATGGCGTAAGTGCTGCACGTGGGGCTGAAACGGCAATGGGCGCCCAACCAGGGGCTGATCATCCAGCGGTAAATGCGGATCATCGAGATGAGGAGCCTTCTAGGCATTGGCAACCCTCTGCCAACAACGGGAAAGATCCTGTACCAGCTGATCCCGGGAGGCCTGCGCAGCCGTGCCCCGGGCCACCACCACCAGGTCCCGTCCCGAAAGCGGGCCCTGTTTATGTCGAAAGCTTTCCCGAACCAGGCGTTTCAGGCGGTTACGCTGCACTGCGTTCCCCACGCGCTTTCCCACCGCCAATCCCAGTCTCGGCGGACCCGTTTCCCGTTGCCGCTGAAAGACCACGAAGTAACGCCCGACCGTCTTTCGGCCCGCGTTGAATACTTCGCGGAACTGCGAAGCGGTCTTGAGCCGGGCGGTCTGAGGGAATGCGCTTCGGACGGAACCGTTCAAGCGGGAAGCGGGAAGATGCACCGAGGCCTCCGGGGGGAGGCTCCAGGGCCCTTCACGGCGCGAGGCGCTTGCGGCCCTTGGCGCGTCGGCGCTTGAGCACGCGCTGACCGCCCTTGGTCGCCATGCGGGCACGGAAACCGTGACGGCGCTTACGTCGAATCCGGCTGGGCTGAAAGGTTTGTTTCATGGCGCTGCTCCGGCAGTCGGGTTTGGACGGATTCCTGCCATTGCGGCAGGCGAATAGGCTTGAAAAAAGCAGTCAACATACTGCCTTTCCCTCCCGAATGTCAATTCACGCCTCCGCTGGTGGTTTCTGTAATAAACAATAATCGTAGTTATTTTTTGAATTTGTTATTACTTATTGGAGGTACGGGCCCGGCTGTGGAGAATATTGAAAAACTCATATCCTGGAGGGACTTCCACGTGTTTGGGCCTGTGGGTATCCTGCGGGAGCAGTCGGTGGAATAGTCCTGCACGAATCGGGGAGCGAATTCCCGGGTCGGGATGGCCTGGGGACAAGGGGCCATTTTTTCCACAAGGTGTACCCGCTTTTCCCCAGGAAATGCAGTACGGAGGGATTCGACCCGTACCTGCCCTTTTGGGTTAGAATCCACCGTTTCGATCCGAGCCGAAACGGGAACGCGGATGTGGGGGCCCTAGTTGGCGGAATCGCCGGTCTGGAAACTGTGTCTGGAGCGTCTGAGCGAGGAGCTTTCCTCGCAGCAGTTCAACACGTGGATTCGCCCGATTCAGGCCGAGGAGGGGGAGGACCGGCTGTTTCTGCGCGTCAGTAACCGGTTTTTTTACGATTGGATCCGTGAGCGATTCCTGGGTCGGGTCGCTGAGCTCGTGGACCATTTCAGCGAGAGCCGGCTGGCGGTGGAGCTGGAGGTGGCCGAGGGAGTGGAGGCTGAAGCGGAGCCCGCCGTTGGGGAGACGGCGGCCCCCCGGGTGCGGGAAAAGTCGGCTCCATCCCGGGGAACGGGGCGGGCCCGGGACATGCTAGATCCGCAGTTCACCTTCGAGACCTTCGTGGAGGGCAAGTCGAACCAGCTGGCCCTCGCCGCCTCCCGGCAGGTGGCCGAGAATCCCGGCGGGGCCTACAATCCCCTGTATATCTATGGAGGGACCGGGCTCGGTAAAACGCACCTCATGCAGGCCATAGGCAACTTGGTGCGGCAGCACGAGCCGGATGCCAAGGTTCGCTACATCACGGCCCACCGGTTCGTGAACGAAATGGTGCGCTCCATCCAGCACAACGCCATCGAGGACTTTAACCAGCGTTACCGCAGCCTGGACGTGCTCCTCATCGACGATATCCAGTTCTTCGCCGGCAAGGACCGCACCCAGGAGGAGCTTTTCCACACCTTCAACACCCTCATGGATCTGAACAGCCAGATCGGCATCTCCTGCGACCGCTATCCCAAGGAGGTGGAGGGGCTGGAGGAGCGGCTGCGGTCGCGATTCGGCTGGGGCCTGACGGTGGCCATCGAACCCCCCGAGCTGGAGACCCGGATGGCCATCCTCATGCGTAAGGCGGGCTCGAGCGGTGTGGAGCTGCCGGAGGAGGTGGCCTTTTTTATCTCGGAGCGGATCCAATCCAATGTCCGGGACCTGGAAGGGGCGTTCAATCGAGTGGTAGCGCACGCCCGGTTTTTGGGGCGCTCCATCGACATGGACCTTACCAAGGAGGCCCTGGCGGATCTCCTGGAGATGCAAACCCGGCTGATCACCATCGAGAACATCCAGAAAGTGGTGGCCAATTACTACAATATCCGGGTGGCGGACATGCGCTCCAAGAAGCGCTCCCGGGCCATAGCCGCGCCCCGGCAAGTGGCCATGGCCCTGGCCAAGCAGCTGACCGATCACAGCCTGCCCGAGATCGGGGATGCCTTCGGCGGGCGAGACCACACCACCGTCCTGTACGGGTGCCGAAAGATCGAGGAGCGCCAGCGGGAGGACCCCCGGTTGCGGGAGGACCTCAACAATCTGAAACGGGTTCTGACGGGCTGAATGCCCGGGACCCTGGCCATGCGTTAGGGGGAGAGAGTGCGGTTTCGGTGTTCCAAGGAGGATCTGCTAGCGGGCCTCAATCCCGCCGCATCGGTGGTGGAAAGCCGCCAAACCCTGCCCATCCTGGGCCACTTGCACCTGCAGACCGGGGACGGCGAGGTTTCCCTGACGGGCACCGACCTGGAGGTGGAGCTCCAGGCCGCCTGCGTCGCGGATGTGGAGGAGGCCGGGACCGCCACGGTTCCCGCGCGCAAATTTCTGGACATCGTGCGCTCCCTGCCCGAAGAGACCCAGGTGGCGGTTCTCCAGGACGACGGCGGGGTGACGGTGCAGGCGGGACGCGGCCGCTATCGGCTCTCCGGGCTGAATCCGGAGGACTTTCCGCGGCTGGAGCTCGAAGAGTATCAGCAGGAGGTGGCCATCCCCCAGGGGGCGCTGAAGGCGCTGTTCGAGGGAACCTCCTTCGCCATGGCGCGGGATGATGTCCGCTACTATCTGAACGGAATCTTGCTGGAATGGAGCGGATCCAATCTACGGGCCGTGGCCACGGACGGCCATCGCTTGGCGCTTATGGACCGGGAGGTGGAGGCCACCGCTGAGGAGACCCGGGTAATCCTGCCGCGGAAGGGGGTCCAGGAGCTGGAACGACTTCTGGCGGATACCGAGGAGCCGGTATCTGTGGGATTCACGGGTAACCATGTCCGGTTCCGGCTACCCAGGGTGACCTTCACCTCCAAGCTCATCGAGGGCCGCTTTCCCGATTACCGGCGGGTGATACCGGAGGCCAACGGGCAGCAGGTCCTTGGTGACCGGCGGCAGATTCAGCAGGCCCTGCGGCGGATCGCCATCCTCTCCAATCGCAAGACGCACGGCATCCGATTCTCCTGCAGGGAGGGTCTCCTGGAGCTTTCGGCGGAGAACCCGGACCAAGAGGAGGGTGCCGAGGAGGTGCCCCTCTCCTACCAGGGCGATTCCCTGGAAATCGGCTTCAACGTGGAATACCTGCAGCAGGCCATGAGCGCCCTGCCCACCGACGAGGTGGTCATCCATGTCTGGGACGCCCAATCGAGCTGCTTGATCATGCCCCCCGACGATACCTCGATCAAATATGTCATCATGCCCATGCGGCTCTGATGCGCCCCCTGGGAAGGGGGCGATGCGGTAAAATCCGTATATTGGCCATAATGCGCTTGCATCCTACAGCTCCGTTGCCACAGGCGTCAGCCGTGGGACGGATCGACCCGGACGTTTGCAGCGAAGGCTTTCGGCTCTGGGACAGGAAAGGCGGCCTGATCCCCGCGTCTAGACTGAACCGGTTCCCATGCGGTGCAGCGGGGTTGCCGTGATTATCGAGCGGCTCCAGATCGGTGCGTTCCGGAATATCTCTTCCGCCCGCCTGGAGCCGGAGCCGGGTCTGAATCGGCTGATCGGCGTCAATGGCGCCGGAAAGACCAGTGTGCTCGAGGCCATCCACTTTCTTGCCTCGGGACGTTCCTTCCGCCGGGGGAGCACCAGCTCCCTGCGGGCAAACGGCGACGGAGAAGCCGTTCTTTTCGCTCGAGTGGGTGACGGTAGCGGGCATACCCTGGGTGCCCGGCTGGGTGCCGAGGGTCGGGAGCTGCGCCTGAATGGGGAGCGCGCTTCTGGATTCGCGGCCTTCGCCGAAGTGCTGAAGACCATCCACTACACCCCGGAGGGTCATCGCCTGGCCTCCGGCGGGCCTCGTGAGCGGCGTCGCTTCCTGGATTGGGGGTTGTTCCACGTGGAACCTTCCTACCTGGAGCTGGCACGCCGCTACCACCGGGCCCTGCAGCAACGGAACCGATGGCTCAAGACCGGCATGCCGGCTCCGGACCCCTGGGGGGAGCAGCTGGCAAGCATGGGAGAGGAGATCCAACGACGGCGAGAGGCCTATGCGGAAGGCCTGGAGATCCGGGCGCAGGACGTCTTCACCGAGCTGGGGGGGTTCGGGGAGCTCCGTATGCGTCTGGACAAGGGCTGGCCGGAGGCGGCAACGCTTGCGGAGGCCTTGGAACGGGATAACCGTCGGGAGCCGGATACGACTCGGGTTGGCCCCCACCGCGGGGACCTGCAGCTCGTCCTCGATGGCGCACCGGCCCGCGAACGGGCTTCGCGTGGCCAGCAAAAGGTGATCATCCTGGCGCTACGCCTCGCCCAGCTCGTCCTGGCGAAGGAGGAGAGCGGCGACGTTCCGGTCTTCCTGTTCGACGATGTGGGCTCGGAGCTTGACCCCGAGCGACGTCGGGCGGGCATGGACCTCCTGGAGCGCTACGGCCGACAGGTATTCGTAACAAGCACGGAGGAGGCATTGTGCCCCCTCCCCTCTCCCGAGCTCCCGGCAGCGACATTCCGGGTTCACGGGGGAAACATCGAGCGGAGCGATTGAATGCCCGACACCACGCAGGCCTACGATTCTTCCAGTATCAAAGTCCTCAAGGGCCTGGAGGCGGTTCGAAAGCGCCCCGGGATGTACATCGGGGATACCGACGACGGCACCGGCCTCCACCACATGGTGTTCGAGGTGGTGGACAACGCCATCGACGAGGCCCTGGCCGGGCACTGCGACCGCATAACGGTTACCATCCATACCGACGACTCCGTCACGGTTTCGGACAACGGACGCGGGGTCCCGGTGGACTGGCACCGGGAGGAGAACCGCCCGGCCGCGGAAGTGATCATGACCAGCCTCCACGCCGGGGGCAAGTTCGACGACAACAGTTATAAGGTGTCCGGCGGCCTGCACGGAGTTGGGGTCTCTGTGGTGAACGCCCTCTCCGAGTGGCTACGGCTGACTGTCCGCCGGGAAGGCCAGGTCTGGCACCAGGAGTACCGCCTGGGCGAGCCTGCGACAGCCTTCGAGGTCAGCGGGCAGGCGGAGGGCTCGGGAACCACGATCCAGTTCCGTCCCAGTCCGGAGATCTTCTCCGATACCCGGTTCCACTATGACGTACTGGCCCGCCGGCTGCGCGAGCTATCCTTCCTGAATGCCGGTGTGGCCATCGATCTCCGGGACGAGCGCAGCGACAAGGAGGAGAGCTTCGCCTACGCCGGCGGCATCCGATCCTTTGTGGATCACCTGAACCAGCACAAGCATCCGCTCCACCCGGATCCGGTGTACATCCAGGAGCAGAGCGAAGGGATAGAGGTGGAGCTGGCCCTGCAGTGGAATGAGTCCTATCAGGAAAACGTCTTCTGTTACACCAACAATATCCCTCAGGGGGATGGCGGCACCCACCTCTCCGGCTTCAAGGCCGGGCTGACCCGCAGCCTCAATGGCTACATCGAGGCCGCGGGCTTGGCGAAAAAAGAGAAGGTGCAGACTTCGGGGGAGGATGCCCGCGAAGGGCTGACCGCGGTGATCTCGGTGAAGGTGCCGGACCCCAAGTTCAGCTCCCAGACCAAGGACAAGCTGGTCTCCTCGGAGGTCAAGAACGTAGTGGAGACCGTCCTCCACGAGGCCTTGACCCGCCACTTGGAGGAGAACCCCAAAGAGGCCAAGGCCATCGCCGGCAAGGTGGTGGAGGCGGCCCGCGCCCGTCAGGCGGCCCGGAAGGCCCGGGACCTGACCCGGCGCAAGGGGGCGTTGGAGACCGCCAACCTACCGGGCAAGCTGGCGGACTGCCAGACCAAGGATCCGTCGGAATCGGAGCTGTACCTGGTGGAGGGCGATTCGGCCGGCGGATCGGCGAAGCAGGGCCGGGACCGCCGCTTTCAGGCCATTCTTCCCCTTCGGGGCAAGATCCTGAATGTGGAAAAGGCCCGCTTCGACAAGATCCTCTCCCACCAGGAGATCGGCACCCTGATCACGGCCCTGGGCACTGGCGCGGGCAAGGAGGATTTCGATCCGGAGAAGCTGCGCTACAACCGGATCATCATCATGACCGACGCGGACGTGGACGGGGCCCACATCCGCACCCTGCTGCTGACCTTCTTCTACCGGCAGATGTACGACCTGGTGGAGCGCGGCCACATCTTCATCGCCCAGCCGCCGCTGTACAAAGTAACCCGGGGCAAGAAGGAGACCTACCTCAAGGACGAGCCGTCGCTTGAGGAGTACCTGTTCGAGAACGCCCTGGAAGGGGCGCAGCTCTACCCGAGCGAGGCCGCCGAGGCGCCCATCGAGGGCAACCGACTGCTGGATCTGGCGCGGCGCTTCCGCGACGTCCAGCGCCTGATCGAACGCCTGAGTCGTCGGTACGATCCCGTACTGCTCCGTGCCCTCCTCGGCCATCCGGAGCTCGGCGCCGAGGTGTGCGGGGACGAGGAACACCTGCGTGCCGCCCTGGAGCCCGTGGTGGACAAGCTTACCGAAGGTGGCGGAGAGGACGTGCACGCCCGGCTCCAGACCCTGCAAAACCCCGAGCAAGGCGGCTATAAGGCCAGCATCGAGCGCTATGAGCATGGTTCCGTGACCCGCTCCCTCATTGACCGGGAGTTCCTGGAATCCCCGGAATACGGGCGGATCCGGGAAATGGCGCAGAATTTGGAGGGGCTGCTGGAGCCGCCGGCACGGGTCCGCCGGGGTGAACGGGAGAAGGAAGTGGACTCCTTCGAGCATGTGGTGGATTGGCTGCTCGACGAGGGCAAGCGTGGCCTCTCCGTGCAGCGGTACAAGGGCCTGGGCGAGATGAACGCCGAGCAGCTCTGGGACACCACCATGAACCCGGAGACTCGCCGCATGCTTCAGGTGCAAATCGAGGACGCGGTGGCCGCCGATCAGATCTTCACCACCCTCATGGGCGACGATGTGGAGCCGCGCCGGGCGTTCCTGGAGGCCAACGCCCTGGAGGTGGAGAATCTGGACGTCTGAGTGGATTCTACGGTAGGGATGTAACGCCAAGCCGCCAAGGAACTCGAGCAACGTCGAGAAAGGCGGTTATCACCGAAAAAGGCCGGGGCCTAGCCCCGGCCTTTTTCGGTACTGCGCATTGGGCCACCGATCCCGAATTCAACCCTGAACGGTTACTCCCCGTTTTGGGATCCTGCACTCCCGGTGCCCTGGCGCCTTGGCGTTTTCTTATTTGTTTATCCCCTGTTCGCGCAGCTCCAAAAGCACCGGCATCTCCTCCAGGGCCCCCTCGGGAAGCGACGCCCAATCGAGACCGGATGGTGCCGGCGGTGGGTTGGAGACCCCGATGGTCCCTTCGGGGGTGGTGATCAGGGAAACCGGCAGATCCAAGGGTTCGGCCGGGAAGTCCCCCACCACTTGCAGTGGGTGGACAGTGGTGACCACGGGGATGGCCGGGTGCCCCAGCTCGCGGAGAATGGCGTACTCGATGTCGCCGAAGCCGTGGCCTTTCCCGCAGCGTTTGCCGCTGGCCGTCACGGCCACGGATCCGGTAACCACCAGGTCGATGGAAGTGTCCAGGCTCTTCAACGGGATCGCTTCGGCCCAGTGGGTGCCCCTGGACAAGGACGCGGCCGCCTTGCGGTGTTCGGGGGGGATCCGGGCAGGGTCAAGCCGATGGAATCCGCCCCGCAGACGCGGGGTGGGCATATAGACGGTGATACCCCTTTCCAGGGCCCCCTGGCGCAGCGGACGCTGCGGGGCGTCGGGATTGGCTTTGATGACGTTAACCCGCGAAAAAAGCGGATGCTCCAAGAGGCGAAAGGCTGCTTCCTCGGCACCGGCGAAGTTGGGGATGCGCCCGTGGGGCGGATACGGAAAGCGGGCGGCGCGGTTACCCTGGAGATCGTCCCAGACCGCCTGCCGGGCGGCGTCCTTGGTGGGGTAAGTCTGCATAGCGGAAGTCCGTTTGCGCGAGCGGGAAGACCCGGAAAGCGCAAGGGGGCTACCCCGCCATGGCCGGGAGCGGGGGGACCCCGGGCGGCCTACGCGAACCGCTCCGAGTGCCCCCGGAGGCCTTCCGTTGCAGGCTTGCGGGAGCTCAGGAGTCGGAGGCCTTGGCGTTTACCGGCTGGGGTGACTCGCCAGCGGCTTCGGCGGAGGCCCCTTCCTCGTCGCCCTCCGGATAGGGCGTGCGGAATTTGCATTCCTTGTTGGGACAGACCTTCTCCCGCCCGTATTTCTTGGTGGTCTTCTCCATAAGGATTGCCGAGCCGCAATCCGGGCACGGCTCTGCCACCGGGGGGTTGGGCATTGCGTACTTGCAGTCCGGGTACTCCGAGCAGCTGTAGAAGGTCTTGCCCTTGCGGGACTTCTTCTCCTGGATCTCCCCCTTGCCGCATTCGGGGCAGGTCACCCCGGTTCCCTTCGGTTTTTCCAGGGGCTCGAGGTACTTGCACTCCGGGTAGCCGGTGCAGCCAAGGAACTTGCCGTAGCGGCCGCGCTTGATCGCCAGTGGCCGCTCGCATTTGGGGCAGCTCCGGTCGGTTTCCTCGGGCTCCTCGGCCTCCCCTTCCACCGGACGGGTATAATCGCATTCCGGATAGGCGGAGCACCCGATGAACTGCCCATGGCGGCCGAGCTTCTTCTCCAGGTTGGCGCCGCATTTGGGGCAGGCCTCTTCCATGGCCTCGGAGGTCACCTCGGCGCGGCTGACCGTCTCTTCCTTCTCCGCCACCTGCTTGTGGAAGGGCTCCCAGAACTCCCGGAGCACGGGGCGCCAGTCCTCCTCACCCCGCGAGACGGCATCGAGCTCGTCCTCGAGGCGGGCGGTGAAGTCGTAGTCCACGTAGGTGGTGAAGTGATTGGTCAGGAAACGGTTCACCACCCGCCCTACGTCCGTGAGGAAAAAGCGCTTGTTATCGAGCTCGGCGTAGCCCCGATCCTGCAGGGTAGACAAAATGGAGGCATAGGTGGAGGGACGGCCGATGCCGTAGGACTCCAGCTGCTTCACCAGGGTGGCTTCGGTGTAGCGCGGCGGCGGCTGAGTGAAATGCTGTTCGGCGCGGGCCTGCTGCAATTCCGGGGTATCGCCCTCGGCAAGGGGCGGCAGCTTGCTCTCTTTGGTGTCGCCCGTGGCGTCGTCCTTGCCCTCTTCGTACACCTTCAGGAAGCCCGGGAAGGCGATGGTGGAGCCGGTGGCCTTGAGGCGCCAGCCGGGCTCGATCTCGAAATGGGCGGTGACGTTGTCCACCAGCGCCGGGGTCATCTGCCCCGCCACCATGCGTTTCCAGACCAGCTCGTAGAGGCGGAACTGGTCCTTATCCAGTTTGTCCTTCACCTGCTCGGGATGGCGCGCCGGGCTGGTGGGCCGGATGGCCTCGTGGGCCTCCTGCGCGTTCTTGGACTGGGACTTGAAGTGGCGCGGCTTGTCGGGGAGGAAATCCTGCCCGTAGCGCTCGTCGATAAGGGTCCGGGCCTCGGACACCGCCTCCTCGGAGAGGTTCACCGAGTCGGTCCGCATGTAGGTGATCAGGCCGACGGTGCCCTCGCCGAGGTCCATGCCCTCGTAGAGCTGCTGGGCCACCCGCATGGTCCGGGAAACGGAGAACCCCAGCTTCCGGGAGGCCTCCTGCTGCAGGGTGGAAGTGGTGAAGGGCGGCGTGGGGTTGCGCTTGCTCTGCTTTTTCTCCACCGAGGTGACGGGGAGGGTGCCATCGCTGGCTGCCGCCTCCACGCGAGCGCGCAGCTCCTCGGCGCGTTCGCCGTCGCCCACGGAAAGCTTCTCCAGCTTCTTGCCCTCCGCCTCCACCAGGTTGGCGGTGAAGACCGTCGCTACCCCCTGTTCGTTGGGGGCGCCCAGGTCCGCCTCGACGGACCAGTACTCGGTGGGCTCGAAGTTCTCGATTTCCTCCTCGCGCTCGGCGATGAGGCGCAGGGCGGGGCTCTGGACGCGGCCGGCGGAGAGGCCGCGGCGGACCTTTTTCCACAGCAGCGGCGAGAGGTTGAAGCCCACGAGGTAATCGAGCGCCCGCCGGGCCTGCTGGGCGTTCACGAGATATTCGGAGATGTCACGCGGCTGCTCCATGGCCTCGCGCACCGCGTTCTTGGTGATCTCGTGGAATACCACGCGGTAGACGCCCTTGCCGTCCAGGTGGCCCTGTTCGCGAAGGAGCTGCACCAGATGCCAGGCGATGGCCTCCCCCTCGCGGTCGGGGTCGGTGGCGAGGTAGAGGTCCTCGGCCTTCTCCAGCTCGCTGGATATGGCGTCGACGTGCTTTTTGTTGCGGTCGATGACCTCGTAGGTCATGGCGAAATCCTGCTCCGGATCCACGGCGCCCTCCTTGGCGCGCAGGTCCCGGACGTGGCCGTAGGAGGCCATGACCTTGAAGTCGTTGCCGAGGTAGTTGTTTATGCTCTTGGCCTTCGCCGGGGATTCGACGATCACCAGATGCTTTGCCATGAGTCCGCTACCTGTTGGGTGCGAAAACGGCGCAAGCGCCGCGGGGTCCCGATCGACCAAAGAGGCGCATCGGGAATACCCCCTTCAGGAAACCGAAGGCCGTCCGGTAGCTACCGGACGGCCTGTGGAAATGCATAGAGCGGAGATCGGACCGGATTAGTGGAATACCCCGTCCATGCGGTCGAATATCATGTCCTCCACCCACACGTAGGCCCCTTCCTGGCCGGGGCTGTTGTGCAGAACCATGAGCAGTACCCAGCTGAGCGCCTCGGCGTCGATCTCGTCGCTGTCGAGGGCCATGAGGCGGTCGACGAGCAGCTCCCGGGTGTTGGCGTCCACCACGCCCGAATCCTCCAGGAAGGTAAGAAAGCCGCGGGCGTCGCGGGTCATCTTGTGCTGTTCTTCGTCGGTGAATATGCGCACGGAGCCATGGGAGGGGCGCCCGCTGCGCTCGGCGGTGGCGCCGGACTGCTGATCCGCAAGCCCCTCCAGCCAGGAAAATGCCTTTTTGACCTTGGGCTCGGCGAAGCCCGCCTCCACCAGCTCCGTCTTCAATGCGCTCTGATCGGGCTCTTCGTCCATGGGCTCCGAGAAATAGTTCTCGAACAAGTACATCAGAATATCCAGGACGTTTTCGTTCATATTCCTCTTGCCCCGTCTGCGGGTGTGCGGATGAAGAAACCGCCGGGCTCGGCGGCCACCACCCCCAGGATTTCAAGCTCAAGGAGAATGGCCGAAACCCTATCGGGGGTCAAGCCGGAGCGGCTGACCACCTCATCGAGGGCGGTGGAGTGGAAATCGACGCATTGGGCCACGGTCCGCTGCTCGCCCGCGAGAGCCTCCACGGCATCGGTGCGCACCTCCGCCGCCGTCTGGGATGGGACCGGCCTGGGCGTGGGGAGTTCCTCCACCAAGTCCGCCAGCGTCTCCACCAGCTTGGCTCCTTCACGGATCAGGGCATGTGGCCCGCGGCTCAAAGGCGAATGAATGGAACCGGGAATCGCGAGCACCTCCCTTCCCTGCCTACCCGCCCAGCGCGCTGTGGTCAAGGCGCCGGAGCGCTCACCCGCCTCCACCACCAGGACCCCCAGGCTCAGGCCGCTGATGATGCGGTTGCGCTGCGGGAAATGGCTGCGCCGGGGCGGGGTCCCCACCGGGAATTCGCTCACCAGGGCTCCCTGGGTGGCTATCTCGGCGGCAAGCTCGGCATGCTCCGCCGGGTAGATCCGGTCCGGGCCGCAGCCCTGCACGGCCACCGTGGTGCCGCCGCCCGCCAGGGCGCCCCGATGGGCCGCGGCGTCGATCCCCCGCGCCAGGCCGCTGACGATGCAAAACCCGCTTTGAGCCAGGTCCCGGGCGAAGGCGTAAGCGTCCCGCTGGCCGGCCCGGGAAGCGCTGCGACTACCCACCAAGGCCAGGGCCGGGCGCTCGGCGAGAACCTGGATCCGGCCCTCGACATAGAGCAGCGGAGGCGGGTCGTCGCTTTCCGCGAGGAGATCCGGATACCCGGGCCGGTTGCGGACCAGAACCACGCGGTTGGGCTCCGCGGCCCACGCTTCGTCCGCCTGCAGGCCCGGACCCGCCTCCCCCCGCTTCAGGGCCCGGGCGGTGGCGGGCGGGATGCCGGCGCGCTGCTGGAGCTCTTCGGGGTCGGCGGCATGCACCTGTTCGGGGTCGGAATAGGCCTGCATGAGCCGGTTGAGAATCCGGTCACCGACGCCGGGAGCATGACGCATGCTCAGCCAGGCGCGCTGTCCGGAAGGCGGGGCCATGGTCAGCTTTCCGGGCTTACCACCCGGTCTCCGTTCTGCAGCGGGAGGGAGTTGCCCATGATCAGGGCGAAGCTCAGGCGCTGGCTGGTCTGAATGACCACCAGCGTGCCCTTGCGCCGGCCGGGAAGCTTCTCGGTCTCTCCGGTTCGCCGGTCCTCCACGTTGCGGGGATCCTCCTTCGCCAGCAGAACATGGCCCTTCTCCAGGCCGTTCCGGGCACCGAGATCCAGCACAACGATCTGGCCCTGCCCCATCATGCTCTCCCCGCCCACGTGGCGTAGCAGGCGGCCCGCCACGTCCGGCGCGGGATGGGGGGTGAACCGGGTGCGGCTGGCCGCCCGACCGGGATAGATGCGGTCACCGGCCTCTATGGGCGCGTAGGTGCGCCGGATGCGGGCGGCGAACAAGCCCCCCTCAACCGGACCTTCCATGCGCAGCAGACCGGTGTGCTCCAAAAGATAGCCGAGCCGCTTGCCATTTTCCGGATCCCGGATGATCTGCGGCTCCGCGTAGGTGTACCAGGAGCGGGCATCCTTGTCCTCGGCGTTCTCCAGGCTGGCGAAGACCCGGTCGCCGGTGGCGAACAGGCTCCGCTGCTCCTCTCCGGCCACTAGGTGTCCGCCTCTGGCGCCGGGGCGGGCACCGGGATCGAGCAGGCCGTACCGGTCAATGAAGGGCAGCACCAAGCTTCGGTCAACCGTGGAGATGGCCTCCAGGCGCTCCACGGGCTCCTCCTTGACCTGGGGCGAAAGGCGCTCCACGCGCTGACGGGAAAGGCGGGGCTCACCGTCCACCATGCGCAGCATGAGGCGGTCGCCGGGATAGATGAGGTCCGGATTGCTGATATAGGGGTTGCGGTCCCAGAGCTCCTCCCAGCGCCAGGGGCTTTCCAAAAACTTACCGGCAATATCCCAGAGGGTGTCACCCTTCTTCACGGTGTACACCGACGGCGCGTCGGTACGCAGGGCGTCGGGGCTGATCCCCCAGGCCGGAAGCGGGAGCAAGGCGATGGCGAGCAGGAAGGTCCGGATGCGCATGGGGCCCTTGGCGGTCACTGGTGTTCTGAATACGCGGACCCGGCCACAGCCGGCACCGCCCAAACTACCCGTTCTGGCTACCACATCGTTAGGGAAAGGGCAAACGGAGGGGGCGGCGGAATAGGGGATTCCCGTAGGGTATGCAAGGTTGCTCCGCGTGGCCCGTGACGGATCGTGCCCCCCGGCGGGGAAACCAAATTCCGCTTCCATGGTCTGTATATAGGCCCAGCCAGGGAGCGCGGCCCGCCGTTGAAAGCCGTCAAGGGTGTCAACGGCGCCGGGAAAGTGCGTTATCCTTATACCCTAGGGCCCTATACCAACCGTTCGCTCGATACAGGAAGCAGGCAATGGCTGTTCTGGATATCCTTCACTATCCCGACGATCGACTCCGCACCGAGGCCCAGCCCGTGGGCCAGGTGGACGACGACATCCGGACCCTGGTGGACGACATGCTGGAGACCATGTACGCGGCGCGCGGGGTGGGTCTGGCGGCTCCCCAGGTGGATCGCCACATCCGCATGCTGGTCATGGACACCAGCGAGAACCAGGACGAGCCCCTGGCGCTCATCAATCCGGAGATCGTCGAGGCCGAGGGCGAGCAGGACGGCGAGGAGGGCTGCCTCTCCCTGCCGGGCGTCTACGAACCGGTAGTCCGTGCCGCCGAGGTCACCGCCCGCTTCCGCGACCGGGAAGGCCGCGAGCGCGAGGAGCGGTTCAGCGGACTGGCCGCCCGCTGCGTCCAGCACGAGCTGGACCACCTGGAAGGCAAGCTGTTCGTGGATTACCTCTCCAAGCTCAAGCGCAGCCGGCTGCGCAAGAAGATGGAGAAGGACAAGCGTCTCCAGGCGGCTCCGGCCTGAACGGCGTGCGCACGCCGATTTGCGGACCGTCGAGCGTCCCATGCGCATAGCCTTCGCCGGCACCCCCGAATTCGCGGTTCCAAGTCTCCGGGCCCTCCTTGAGGGCCCGGATTCCGTTGTGGGCGTGCTTACCCAGCCGGACCGGCCGGCGGGCCGGGGCCGCAAGCTCCGCCCCTCCCCGGTGAAGGAGGCGGCCCAGGCCGCGGGGCTCCCCGTGGCGCAGCCGGAGCACCTCAAGGGGGAGGAGGAACGTGCACCGCTGCGGGAGTGGGCGCCGGATCTTCTGGTAGTGACCGCCTACGGACTTCTCCTGCCCCGGACGGTCCTGGAGCTTCCCAGACTGGGCTGCATCAATGTCCACGCCAGCCTGTTGCCCGCCTATCGCGGGGCCGCGCCCATCCAGCGCGCCATCCTGGACGGGGTGGCGGAAACGGGGGTCACCATCATGCAGATGGAGGCGGGCCTGGACAGCGGGCCCATGCTGCTGCGGCGCGCCCGCTCCATGGGCTCGCGGGAGACCGCCGGAGAGCTGCACGATGCCCTCGCGGCCCTCGGTGCCGAGGCCCTGTCCGAGGCCCTGGACGGCCTGCGCGCCGGCACGCTGGAGCCACGGCCCCAGGACCCCGAGCACGCCACCTACGCGCCCAAGATCACCAAGGCCGAGGCGGAGCTGGACTGGAGCCGCTCCGCCGCGGAGCTTGACCGCCGGGTGCGGGCCTTCAATCCGTGGCCGGTGGCCTTTACGCTCCACGAGGGAGCTTCCCTGCGGATCTGGCGTGCCAGGCCAGTGGCCGAGGGGCCGGCGGGGTCTCCGGGCACGGTGGGCACCGACGCCGGGGGCCGCCCACTGGTGGCCTGCGGCGAGGGCGGTCTGCGGCTGGAGGAGGTGCAGCCGCCCGGCCGCAAGCGCATGGAAGCGGCGGCGGCCCTGCGGGGCGGTCACCTGCGCGCCGGCGATCGGCTCGGTGGGGACTGAGCTATGCAGGGGGCCGGCCCGCCCGATCCGGGTCGGCGGCCAATGGAAACCCATTCCAAGGAGGGGACGAGGATGCAAAGCGGTTTGAAGACCGCTGTTCTGATGGCGGGCCTGACCGCCCTGTTCGTGGTGGTTGGCGGCGTGATCGGCGGCACCACCGGCATGGTCATCGCCCTGATCTTTGCCCTGGTGATGAACGCCGGTGCCTACTGGTTCTCGGACAAGATGGTCCTGCGCATGTACAAGGCGCAGCCCGTGGACGCCAACAGTGCGCCCAAGCTGGTGGGTACCGTGGAGGAGCTCGCCGGGCGGGCCGGACTGCCCATGCCGGCGGTGTACATCATCAACGAGTCCTCCCCCAACGCGTTCGCAACGGGGCGCAATCCGCAGCACGCGGCGGTGGCGGTGACCAGCGGGCTCCTGGACCTGCTCAGCGAGCGGGAAGTGCGCGGCGTGCTTGCCCACGAACTGGCCCACGTGAAGAATCGGGACATCCTCATCTCCACCATCGCGGCCACGGTGGCGGGTGCCATCTCCGCCCTCGCCAACATGGCCCAGTTCATGCTGCTTTTCGGCGGCCAGCCCGGGGACGACGAGGAGGGCGGCAATCCGCTGGGAATCGTCGGCGTCATCCTGGTGATGATCCTCGCCCCCATCGCGGCGAGCCTCATCCAGATGGCCATCTCCCGGGCCCGGGAGTACGGGGCCGACAAGGGCGGCGCCGAGATCAGCGGTGACCCCGAGGCCCTCGCCAGCGCCCTGGAGAAGCTGGCCTACGGCGCCAGCCGCCGGCCCATGTCCAGCGCCGAGAGCCACCCAACCACCGCCCAGATGATGATCGTCAATCCCCTCTCCGGGAAGGATCTGATGCAGCTGTTCTCCACCCATCCGCCCATGGATGACCGGATTCAGCGCCTTCGGGCGCTGGTCTGAGCCCGCCCGGTGGCTGCCATGCCCGCCCAGGCCCGGAAGCCCAGCTCGAGGGAGCCCGCCGCCCCGGGCGGCAAGGTCCGGCGGCGGGCCGCGGCGGCCGTGGCGGGGGTCCTCCGCGAGGGCCGGCGGCTGGAGGCGGAGCTGGACTATGAAGGCCTCGATCAGGCGGACCGCGCGCTGCTCCGGGAGCTGGCCACCGGAACCGTGCGCTGGGCGATCCGCCTGCGCGCCGCGCTAGACGGCCTGCTGGACCGGCCCCTGCCCCGCAAGGAGAAGCGACTCGAGGCCCTATTGCTGGTGGGCCTCTACCAGCTCGCCCATTCCGGTATCCCGCCCTACGCCGCCGTGTCGGCCACGGTGAGTGCGCTCACCGGACGCCAGGCCTGGGCACGCGGCTTGGTCAATGGCGTCCTGCGCCGCTTCGGGCGCGAGCGCGAGGCGCGGCTGGCGGTGGTGGACGAGCAATCTCCGGCGATGCGTACCGCCTACCCAGAATGGCTGGTGGAAGCGGTGCGGACGGCCTATCCGGCGGAGTGGATGGCGGTGCTGGAGGCGGGCAATGCCGCGCCGCCCCTCACTCTCCGGGTACGGGGCGATCGGACCGCCTACCTGGCGGAGCTGGCGGCGGCGGGTATTCCGGCCCGGGCCCTGGACCCGGCGGACGGCGCGGTTCAGCTCGAAGAGCACCGGCCGGTAACGGAGATACCCGGTTTCACCGAGGGCCGGGTAAGCATCCAGGACGGTGCCGCCCAGTTGGCCGCGGACCTGCTGGCGCCCCGCGCTGGGGACCGGATCCTGGACGCCTGCAGCGCCCCGGGCGGCAAGCTCGCGCATCTGCTGGATCGCGCGCCGCAGGCGGAGGCCCTGGCCGTGGAGGCGGACGAAGGGCGGCTGGAGCGCATCCGCGACACGCTGCAACGGCTCGGCCTGGAGGCCACTGCCCTGATCCCCGGGGACGCCACCGATCCCGATGCCTGGTGGGACGGCCGTGCCTTCGACCGGATCCTGGTTGACGCGCCCTGCTCGGGAACGGGTGTCACCCGCCGCCATCCCGACATCAAGCACCACCGGCGTCCCGAGGATATCCCCGCCCTGGCCGAGCGCCAGGGCGCGCTGCTCCGCGCCTTGTGGCCCCTGCTGCGACCTGGCGGCACCCTGGTTTACGCCACCTGCTCCATACTGCCCACGGAGAATCGGGAGGTGGTGGCCGCCTTCCTGGAGGAATGCCCGGAAGCGCGGTGCGTCACACCCGAGGCGGCCTGGGGGCGCCCGGTTGGTCCCGGCCGCCAGATCCTGCCCGGGGAAGCCGGCATGGACGGCTTCTTCTATGCTTGCCTGGAGCGGGCGGGAGGGCAGCCGTGAGCACCGGGCACCCCTTCGTGCCCGGGCTGGTGGCGCTCCTGCCGGCCTCGGCCGCCGGCGGGGTCACGGAATGGGCGCACGCCATGTTCGACGCCGGCGTGGACGGCCTGGCGGTACGGGGCGATGCCCGCGACCCTGCGACCCGTCACCTGCTGGCGGCCCTACGGGACGCCGTCCTCCTGCCCCTGGAGCTGCACATTCCCGAGGCGCTCGTTGCCGCGGATGCTGCCTGGACGGAGGGACTGGCGGAGAGCGGGCTGGATTGGGTGGTTCCCGGCCGTCCCCTGCCGGAGCCGACGGTCCAGCGTCTGGAAGCCCTTGGAACGGGAGTGGCGTGGCCTCTGGCGGGGGCTCCGGAAAGCGCGATCCGGGTGCACGCATGGATGCCCTCCCCGGGGCGGCCCCCCGATTTCTCCCGGGCCCCGGGCGGGGCGGAGCGCTCCGTGACCGTGGAGCGGCCGTGGGAAGGCGACGTGCCCCCTGCGGTTGGCGCCGATACACTGGTGATCCCCGGCGACCACCTGGCGCCGCCCGATCCCGGCGCAACGGTGGCGCGGTGGCGGGGCGCGCCCGGGTGAGGGCCTCCGCGGTTGCCCTGGCGGTTCTCCTCGGGGGGGCCGCGGTCGGGGCTTCCGCCGGTCCACCGCTGGTGCACGACGTGGAGGTGGACCGCCGCAGCTCCGGCTGGGTCGCCCGGGTCACCTGGGAAACCCCGTGGAAGCAGCCGCCTTTCAAGGAGCTTCGCTCCGGCGTCCCCATAGATTTCACCGTTACCTTGCGGGTCTACCGGCACCGCCCTTGGTGGTACGATGCGGTGGTTCGCCGGGTGCGAGTACAGCGAGAGCTCTACTACAATCGGCTAACCCGCCAGTACCGGATCATCGACCGGCGCACGGACCGCCGTTATTTCACCCGGGACTGGGGACAGGCCCGGAGACTGGCGCAGCGCAGCGGCCCTGTTCCCCTGCGGGCGGGGAAGCGCATGGAAAGGGACGCCTCCTACTATCTGGCGGTTCGCGTGGAGGCGGTTCGGAACAGCCTGAGCCTTCCGGCCCGCTTCGTCGCCACGCTGGCCCGCCTGTGGGGAGGGCGAAGCGATTGGCAATATCGGCCCCTGAAACCGTGAGCCGCCGCCTGCTTACCCCGGGACGGCTGGTTACCACGCTCCTGCTCGTCGGTCTGCTCACCTCCCTGTACCTGACCGCCCGCTCCTTGGAGCAGGGCTCGGTACTGGGCGGCGATTTCCTGGTCCTGCTGCTCGTGGACCTGCTCGCGCTGGTGGTGCTGGGCGCCGCCATCCTCTCCAACCTCGCCCAGCTCATCGGCGCCCGCCGGCGGGAGGCCCTGGGCGCGCGCCTCACCACCCGCCTGCTCCTCATGTTCGTGGTCCTGGCCCTGGTACCCGCGGGCATCCTGTTCTTCTTCTCCCTGCAGTTCATCAACCGGGGTGTGGACAGTTGGTTCCACGTGGAAGTGGAGCGGGCCCTGGACGAGGCCCTGGACATTGCCCACTTCTACCTGGATCGCCGGGAGGAGGCGCTTCTGGCGAAGAGCCGGGAGGTGGCGGAGCATCTGGGGGAGCTCGGCAGCCTGCCGCCCCAGGTGCTCCTTCCGGGACTGCGTCGGGACGCGGACGTGGACCAGGTGGCCCTGTTCGCGGCCAATGGCAACCTGCTCGCCTCCAGCTCCGCGGAGCCCGATGCCCGCCTTCCGCGTGCTCCGAGCCGCCAGCAGCTCCTGCAGGCCCTCAACGGACGGGCATTCACCCTGGTGCTTCCCGAGGAGGAATCGGGCCCCTGGCGGGTGGCCGCCTTCGTCCCGGTGTTCCGGGTGGCGGCGGAGAACCGGGTGCTGCGGGTGGTGGACGGCGTGGCGAGCGAGGTCGCCGGGCATTCCCGGGCGATCCAGACCGCCGCGGAAACCTATGAGCGGCTGGCGCTTGAGCGGGGGCCGCTCAAGACGAGCTTCATCCTTACCCTCACCCTGGTATTGCTGCTGACTATCTTCGTGGCCACCTGGCTCTCCTTTCGCCTGGCGGACCGCTTCACGGCGCCGATCCGGGCGCTGGCTCGCGGAACCCGGGCTGTGGCCCGGGGGGAATACGGCCGCCAGCTCCCGGTGCCCAGCCACGACGAGGTGGGCGTCCTGGTCCGCTCCTTCAACGCCATGACGCGGCGGCTGGCCGATGCCCACGAGAAGGTCCGGATCTCGCAGGCGGAGCTGCAGAGCCGCCAGGCGTACCTGCAGACCATCCTGGACAGCCTCTCGGCGGGCGTGATCACCCTCAATTCCCTCGGCGAGGTGGAGACCGCCAATCCCGCGGCCCGGGAGATCCTCGGCCTGGCGCCGGACGGGGAGACCGGCGGCAGCTTCGAGTCCCTGGTCCGCGCCCACCCCCATACACGGCCCCTGCACGACGCGTTCATCCGCCTCAAGGCCCGGAGCCCCGGGGGGATTACCGAGGAGGTGGCGCTTACGGAGCCTCAGCGGGGACCGGTCACGCTCCTGCTGCGGGGCACGCCCCTCGCCCCCGTGACGGACGGCGGGAAACCGGGCTTCGTGCTGGTTTTCGACGACATCACCGAGCTCTCGCGCGCTCAGCGGGCCTCAGCCTGGGGGGAGGTGGCCCGGCGGATCGCCCACGAGATCAAAAACCCCCTGACCCCCATCCAGCTCTCGGCGGAGCGTCTGCGGCGCCGGTACCTGCCCAGGCTGGGGGAGGAAGGCGCTGCCCTGGATCGGGCCACCACCACCATCATCCAGCAGGTGGAAAGCCTTCGCGATATGGTGGATGCCTTTTCCGCCTACGCCCGCCAGCCCGGGACCCGGGCGGTGCCCGGTGATCTGAATGCCCTGGTCCGTCAGGCGGTGACGCTCTACCAGGGGGAAGACCGGGGAATCCGGGTGGTCACCGAGCTCGATCCCGATCTCCCCAGGGTCCTGGTGGACGGGCCGCGCATGAGCCAGGTCCTGGGGAACGTGCTCCAGAATGCCTGGAGCGCGCTGGAGGAAGCACGGGAAGGAGGCCGTATCGTGGTGCGAAGCGGTATCCTGCCCGACCCGGAGCGGGCCGTGTTCCTGGAGGTGGAGGACGACGGCCCGGGCTTCCCCGCGGAGCTGCTGGAGCGGGTCTTCGACCCCTATGTGACCAGCAAGGACCACGGCACCGGGCTCGGTCTGGCCATCGTCCGCAAGATCGTGGAAGAGCACGAGGGTCGGATCCACGCGGAGAATCCCCCCGGATCAGGGGCCCGCGTGCGGATAGTACTGGCCCTGGCCGGGGAGTCGGAGGAGCCATCCATGGAAAGCGAGGGCCAGACCCATGAATGACGCCCTGGAGCCTACCGCCGCACCGCAACCAGCGCCGAGCGTCCTGGTGGTGGATGACGAGGAGGAGATCCGCGGTGTCCTCGCCGAGAGCCTGGAGGAAGAAGGGTTCGCGGTGGAGGTGGCGGACGGCGCGGAGGCGGCGGATACCCGGATGCGCCGCTCCCCGCCTCCGGACCTGGTGCTGCTGGATATTTGGATGCCGGGCACCGACGGCATGGCGCTACTGCGGGGTTGGGTCCGGCGGGCACCGCTGCCCTGCCCGGTGATCATCATGTCCGGACACAGCTCCATCGAGAGCGCCGTGGAGGCCACGCGGCTCGGGGCCTACGATTATCTGGAAAAACCGCTCTCCCTGGAAAAGCTGCTCCTGACCGTGGAGCATGCCGTGGAGGCCACCCGGCTGCGCCGGGAGAACCGGGCCCTCCGCGAGCAACGGGGATCGGGGCCGGTTCTGGAGGGCGAAAGCGGCAACATGCGCCAGCTGCGGGAGCGCATCGAGCGGCTCGCCGGCAGCCCGGGCGCGGTGCTGGTGGCCGGCGAGCCCGGCTCGGGCAAGGAGGCGGCGGCGCGCCTCCTCCATGAACGGTCGGCGCGCAGCGGTCCCTTGGTGGCCATCAATTCCGCCGCCATCGCCGCGGACAGCATGGAGGAGCAGCTCTTCGGCGTGGAGGCCCCCGAGGGTCCGGTGCGCGCCGGGCGCTTCGAGGAGGCGGACGGCGGGGTCCTGTTCCTCGACGAGGTGGCCGATATGCACATGGACGTGCAGGCGCGCCTGATCCGGGTCCTCCAGGAGCAGCAGTTCATCCGTGTGGGCGGTGCGCAGCCGGTGCGCGTTGACGTGCGCGTGGTGGCCGCCACCAACCGGGACCTGGACGCCTGCGTGCGGGCCGGGACCTTCCGCAGTGACCTCTACTATCGGCTCAATGTCCTACCGCTCCGGATTCCGCCGCTGCGGGAGCACCCCGATGACATCCCGCATCTGGTGGCCCATTTCATGAACGAGCGGGGAGCCCGGGAGGGTCTGCGGCCGCGCTCCCTGACGGGCGAGGCCCTGGAGGCCCTGCAGGAGTATCCCTGGCCGGGCAACGTGCGCGAGCTCCAGAATGTGGTGGAGCGCATCCTCATCCTCTCCGAGGCGGACCCGGTGGGCATCCGGGAGGTGCGCACCGCCCTCGGCGGGGGCGCCGCACAGCCGCTGCCGGAGGGACTTTTCGACGCCCCCCTGCGGGAAGCCCGGGAAAACTTCGAGCGCCACTATTTCAGGCACCACCTGCGCGCGAATTCCGGCAATATAAGCCGAACCTCCGCGGAAGCCGGTCTGGAGCGCACCCACCTCTACCGCAAGCTCAAGCAGCTGGGAATCGACGCGAGCGCCTTCAAACCGGGGAGCAAGGGGGGGCCGCCGGATCCGGCCGGTGGTCGCTAGGGTCGTCTATGAACCGTAATTCCGGTTGCGGTACAGTAGACTGGCCAATAACTCGATGCAGGGGGCGGGTATGGAACAAGGCGGACGCAGCCTACGGTACTTGGTGCGGGCGGCCATCTTCGTCGCGATGCTGGCGCTGGCCGGGGCCGTATTCGCTCCCAGCCTGATCCCCCTGTTCCGTGCCAATCCGCCGCTCAACGGCATCATCCTGGTGCTGCTGGTGGTGGGCTTGGTGGACGTGTTCCGGCACTTTTACGCCCTGGTCCAGGAGGACCGCTACCTGGACAAGGTGGAGAACTACCTCAGCTACACCGAGCAGGGCATGGAGCCCCCGGAGCGGGCCAACGAGGCCATCCTCTACGGGGACAACCGCGGCATTACCGAATTTATGCGGACCCTCCACCAGGTGGTTACCCGCGGCTACCACCATGCCACCCTGCCCTACCTGCTGGACTCCCTGGGCGAGCGCGGCGAGACTCGGCGCTCGCTGCCCCGCTACCTGTCCGGGACCCTGATCGTGCTGGGTCTGCTCGGCACCTTCTGGGGCCTCCTCCAGACCGTGCAGGGCGTACAGGGGATCATCGGCACCCTGTCGGCGGAGGAGTACGACAACGTGGCCGGCTTCGTGAGCGCCCTGCGCGAGCGCATGGCCGAGCCCATCGCCGGCATGGCCCTGGCCTTCTCCACCAGCCTCTTCGGTTTGGGATCCTCCCTCATACTGGGCTTCACGGAGACCCAGCTCGCCCGGGCAGTGGCCCACGGCCAGACCCGGGTGGAGGAGATCATCGTCACGGAGCTGCTGCCCTTCTGGCGCGAGCAGCAGCGTCCCGGCGACCTGGACCTGGAGGCGGAGGACCGGCCCGCCTACCAGGCCGCCCTTCTGGAGGGGATCAGCCATCGCCTCGACGGCGTGGTGGAGCAGATGGACCGGCTGGTCAGCAGGCAGCCCGATCCGGAGGGAATCAACCGGTCGCTGGACCGCGCCGGGGAATCCCTGCGCCAGGAGCTCCACGGCATGGGCACGCGGCTCGATCAGCTGGAGGACCAGCGCAACCGGGCCCTGCGCGAGACCATCGACCGGCTCGCCCGGGTAATGGCCCGCGGCCGCGAGGGCGGCGGCAATGCGTCGGGCTAGACGCGGGGTCGATGCCACCCCGAACATCTGGCCGGGCTTTACCGATGCCCTGGCGGGATTGGTGGTGGTGCTGGTCTTCCTGCTCGTCCTGTTCTTCCTGTTCGAGGTGGTGCTCTCCCGGCAGGTGACCGGGCAGGAGCAGGTCATCGGTACCCTGCGCAGCCAGGTGGACCGGCTCGCCGGGCTCCTGGGGGAGAGCCAGGAGAAGCGTCGCCAGCTGGCTTCGCGCCTGGAGGAGAGCCGCCAGCGCGGAGAGACGCTCAGCCGGCAGCTGGCGGAGACCCGCGAGGAGCTGGCGGCGGCCAAGGAGCGGCGCGAGGCGTTGGAGGAGGACCTGGCCGCGATGCGCAAGGAGCGGAAGGCCACGAAGGAGGAGCTGGCCGCCGCGCGCAAGGAACAGGAGGCCACGGAGCGGGAGCTGGCCGCGACGCGGGAGCGGGTACAGGGCGCCCGGGCCAACATGGAAGTCCTCTCCGAGCGGGTTGCGGCGCTCAACGCCCGGTTGGCGCGCCTGGAGCGGGCCCTGGCCATCGAGGAGCAGGCCAAGCAGGCGGCGGAGCAGCGCGTCAGCGAGCTGAAGGAGCGCGTGGCCAGCCAGGAGGAGCGGGTCAGCCGGCAGCAGGGCCGCATCCAGGCCATGGCCGCCCAGATCCGGACACAGCTCTTGGAGCGGGTGGAGGAGCTGGAGAAGTACCGCTCGGAGTTCTTCGGCCGCCTTCGGGAGGTGTTCACCGACGAGCCCAACATCAAGATCCGGGGCGACCGCTTCGTCTTCCAGTCGGAGATCCTGTTCCCCTCCGGAAAGGCCGATCTGTCCGCGGCGGGCAAGGACCAGCTCAAGCGCTTCGTGGAGGTGTACGAGCAGGCCAAGGGCGAGATTCCGGAGGGCCTGGACATGACCATCCTGGTGGAGGGCTATACGGACCGGGTGCCCATCAAGACCGCCCAGTTCAGCTCCAACTGGGAGCTGTCGGCGGCCCGGGCCCTGTCCGTGGTGCACTTCCTCATCGACCAGGGAATCGCCCCGAAGCGGCTGGCGGCGGCGGGGTACGGCGAGTACCACCCCCTTACCCCGGGAAGCACGCCGCAGCAGCGCAGGCAGAACCGCCGCATCGAGATCAAGATCACCCAGCGCTAGCGGCTGCCGCTATTACGGGTCCACTGGCCCGACGGGCCGACCGCGGAAAGGAGTCCATGAGCCGACCGCTCGCCGTAGCCGTTACCGGCTGCTCCTCCGGAATCGGGGAATGCGTGGCCGCTGACCTCCAGAACCGGGGGTACCGGGTGCTGGCCACTGCCCGCCGACGGGAGGACCGGAGCCGGCTGGAGGAGCAGGGCTTGGAGGCCCTGCCCCTGGAGCTGGGCGACCCGCAATCGGTGGCCGAGTGCGCGGCGGCCATCCGCGAGCGGGCCGGCGGCAAGCTCCTGGGGCTGGTGAACAATGCCGCCTACGGGCAGCCGGGGGCGGTGGAGGACCTGTCCCGGGAGGTGCTGGACGCCCAGTTCCAGGCCAATCTCCTGGGCACCCACGACCTCACCGTGCGCCTGCTCCCCGGGATGCGCGAGCAGGGCTTCGGCCGCATCGTCAACGTCAGCTCCCTGCTGGGCCTGGTGGCCCTCCGCTACCGCGGTGCTTATAACGCCACTAAATTCGCCCTGGAAGGGCTCACCGACACCCTGCGCCTGGAGCTGTCCGGCAGCGGCATCCATGCCGTGCTGGTGGAGCCGGGACCCATCACCAGCCGCTTCCGGGAGAACGCCTTCCGGGCCTTCGAGGCCAACATCGATGCGGAAAGCAGCCCCCACAAGCGGGTCTATGAGCAGGAAGTGAGCGCCCGCTTAGCGGGCAGCGAGGAGGCGCCCTTCACGCTCGGTCCGGAGGCCGTGCAGGCGAAGATCCTCAAGGCCCTGGAGGCCCCCAGGCCGCGCGCCCGCTACTATGTCACCTTCCCCACCTATCTGCTCGCCGGCCTCAAGTGGGGTCTCCCGGTCCGCTGGCTTGATCCGCTGCTGCGGCGGATCAGCTGACAGGAGGGCGGCACCGCCATAGACGCCAAGACCGCCAAGGCGTGCTTGGCGGTTCCATCCCTTCGCCTGTTATCCCCATGCGCAGTTTGCGTTATCCTTTCGCCCTTCGCAGCCCGACCCAGCCATCCAACGGGAACGTCCACAGTGAAAATCGTCATCCTCGGTGCCGGGCAGGTGGGCTCGCCGGTGGCCGAGCAGCTCGCCCTGGAAGGACACGATGTCACGGTGGTGGACCAGGACGGGGAACGGCTCTCCGCGCTGGGGGAGCGCCTGGACATCCAGACCGTGGCGGGCCAGGCCGCCTATCCCCACATCCTGGAAGAGGCGGGCATGGGCGCCGCGGACATGGTGCTGGCGGTGACCGCCACCGACGAGGTGAACATGGTGGCCTGCCAGATGGCCGAGACCCTGTTCCATACCCCCACCAAGCTGGCCCGTCTGCGCGCCCCCGAATACCTCTCCCACCCCGAGCTGTTCAACCGGGAGGCCTTCCCGGTGGACTTCATAATCAGTCCCGAGCAGGTGGTAACCGACTCCATTCACCGCCTCATCGAGCACCCCGGCTCACTGCAGGTGGTGGATTTCGCCGGCGGGCGGGTCCGTCTGGTGGGCGTGCGGGCCGACGCCGACGGCCCCCTGGTGGGCCACCAGCTCCAGGAGCTGCGTCACCGCATGCCGGGCGTGGACACCCGGGTGGCCGCCATCTATCGCCGCGGTCAGGCCCTGATCCCGGAGGGGCAGACGGTCATCGAGGAAGGCGATGAAGTCTTCTTCATCGCCGCCCGGGAATACATCCAGTCCGTGCTGCGCACCCTGCGGGCCGTGGAAGGCACGGTGCGCGGCGTGGTCATCGTCGGCGGCGGCAAGATCGGCAGCTCCCTGGCCAAGGCCCTGGAGCGCACCCCCGTGCAGGTCAAGCTCATCGACCACAATGCGAGCCACGCGGCCAAGGTGGCGGCGGGGCTCAAGAACACCCTGGTCCTCCACGGGGACGGCGCCGACGAGGAGCTCCTGCGGGAGGAGAACATCGGTGACATGAACGTCTTCGTCGCCGTCACCAACGACGACGAGGCGAACATCCTCTCCTCCATGCTCGCCAAGCGCATGGGCGTGCAGCGGGCGGTGACCCTGATCAACCGCGGGGCCTATGTGGATCTGGTGCAGCAGACCGGCATCGACGTGGCGGTCTCGCCCCACCAGGCGACCATCGGCCGCATCCTGGCCCACGTGCGCCGCGGCGACGTGGCCATGGTGCACAGCCTCCGCCGGGGGGCCGCCGAGGCCCTGGAGGTTCTGGCCCACGGCGACGCCTCCACCTCCCGGGTGATCGGCAAGCGCCTCGACGAGATCCGGCTCCCCAAGGGCGTCACCATCGGGGCCATCGTGCGTGGCGATCAGGTGCTCATCGCCCACCGCCACGTGGTCATCGAGCCCGAGGACCACGTGATCCTGTTCCTGGTGGACAAGCGCAAGATTGTCCAGGTGGAGAAGCTCTTCCAGGTCGGACTGGGGTTCTTCTAGTGCACTGGCGGGCGATCGGCTACCTCTCGGGCCTCCTGCTCATGGTGTTCAGCACCGCCATGCTGCCGCCGCTGGCCATCGCCTGGTTCTACGCGGACGGCGCCCTGGTCGCCTTCGTGGACTCCTACCTGCTTACCCTGGGCACCGGGTTCGTGCTCTGGATCCTGCTGCGCGGGGCCCCGCGCGATCTCAACCACCGGGACGGCTTCCTGCTGGTGACCCTGTTCTGGGTGGTGCTGGCCCTGTTCGGAGCGCTTCCCCTGCTGCTCTCGGGGACGGCGCCCTCCTTCACTGCCGCCTTTTTCGAGTCCATGTCCGGGCTGACCACCACCGGCTCCACCGTGCTCTCCGGACTGTCGGATCTGCCGCACGGCATCCGCTTCTGGCGCCAGGAGATGCAGTGGCTGGGCGGCATGGGCATCATCATTCTGGCCCTGGCTATCCTGCCCATCCTCCAGGTGGGCGGCATGCAGCTGTACAAGGCCGAGGTCCCCGGCCCCGTAAAGGACCAGAAGCTCACCCCCCGGGTGAACGAGACGGCCAAGGCCCTGTGGCTGATCTACATCGGTCTGACCGGGGTCGCGATCGTGGCCCTGTGGCTGGCGGGCATGGGGCCCTTTGATGCCGTAAGCCATGCGTTCACTTCAGTGGCCACCGGCGGATTCTCCCCCTACGACGCCAGCGTGGGCCATTTCTCCAGCCCGCTGATCCACTATCTGCTCATCGGCTTCATGTTCCTCGGCGGGGCCAACTTCGCGCTGCACTTCGCCTTCCTGCACGGGGGCGGCCTGCGGGGCTACCTGGGGGACCCGGAGTTCCGGGTCTATCTGGTTCTGCACGTGGTGGCCGCGCTGCTGGTCACGGCCTTCCTCATGGCCTACCAGACCTACCCCGGCCTGGAGGAGAGCTTCCGCAAGGCGCTGTTCCAGACAGTGTCCATCGGTACCACCACCGGCTTCGCCACCGCCGACTACGAGGCCTGGCCGTCTCTGCTGCCCTTTTTCATCCTGCTCCTAGGCTTCTTCATGGGCAGCGCGGGGAGCACCACCGGCGGCATCAAGGTGATGCGCTTCGTGCTCCTCTGGAAGCAGGGCCTGCGGCAGGCCTACCTCCTCATCCACCCGCGCGCTATCGCGCCCCTGAAGCTGCGCGACCGGCCCGTCCCGGAGGGTGTCATCCAGGCGGTGTGGGGCTTCTTCGCCGTCTACGTGACCACCTTCATTCTGCTCACCCTGGTGATGATGGCCCTGGAAGGCGGCGATTTCGAGACGGCGGTGGGGGCGGTGGGCGCCACCCTCACCTGCGTCGGTCCGGGCCTGGGCGACGTGGGGCCGGCGGACAGCTTCGCCAGCATCTCCATCGCCGGCAAGTGGGTACTGTCCCTGGCCATGCTCATGGGCCGTCTGGAGCTGTTCACCTTTTTCGTTCTTCTGATGCCCGCTTTTTGGCGGAAGTAGCCCTCCCTTCCCCTCGATGGTTCAGGCTGAGACCGGGCATCCTTGCCTCGCCGGCGCGCAGCTCCTCCGCCGATGGGATTCCCTCGCTCGCATAGTCCACCCGCAGCGCACGCACCAGGCCGAAGCAGGCCACCAGCAGAAACACCGCCATGGGGAGGCCGGTGGTGAGCGAGGCCGTGCGCAGGGCGCTCAATCCGCCGGTATACAGCAAGGTGCCGGCCACCGTGCCTTCGGCGAGGGCCCAAAACAGACGTTGGGCCCGGGGCGGATCGGGGTGGCCGCCCGAGGTGACCATGTCATCCACCAGGGGTCCCGAATCGGAGGAGGTGACGAAAAAGACGATTACCAGCAAGGTGGCCAGCCCCCAGGTGATGGTTTGCAGGGGCAGGTTCTCGAGTACGGCGAAAAGGGCCAGGGCCTCGTTGCGCACCGCCTGCTGGGCAATTCCCCCGGGGCCCTCCATCTCCAAATAGATGCCGGTACCACCCAGGATGGAGAACCACAGGAAGCCCCCCAGGCTGGGAACCAGCAACGTGGTGGTGGTGAATTCCCGGATGGTGCGGCCCTTGGAGATCCGAGCCACGAACACCCCGACGAAGGGCGACCAGGAGATCCACCAGCTCCAGTAGAACAGCGTCCAGTGGGACTGCCAGCCCCCGTCGCTGCCGGGCTCGATATGCAGACTGGTGAAGGGGAACTTTTGCAGGTAGTACCCGAGCCCGTCCAGGAAGACCTCCAGCAGGAAAACCGTGGGACCGGTGAGGAGGATGAAGAGGAAAAGCAGCGCGGTGAGGCCGATGTTGAACTGGCTCAGGTAGCGGATGCCGCGGTGCAGGCCCGAGACCACGGAGATGGTGGCCACCGCGGTGATGGCGCCGATCAGGAGGAGCTGGGAGCCGATGTCCTGGGGCATGCCGAACAGCTTGGCGAAGCCGGCGTTCACCTGGGCCTCGCCCAGCCCCAGGGAGGTGGCCACGCCGAACAGGGTCCCCACCGTACACAGGATGTCCACGGCGTGGCCCGGTGCGCCGCGGATGCGCTCGCCGAGCAGGGGGTAGAGCAGGGAGCGCGGAGCCCGGGGCAGGCGGTGGCGGAAATGGAAGTAGGCCAGCGGCAAGGCCAGGGCCGAGTGGATGGCCAAGTGCCCCGCCTCCGGGATGCACCGGCCTTCTGCGAGCCAGGATGGCGTCCACCTCGCGGCCCGCCGCTTCCGGGGGCGGGTTGACGAAGTGATGGAGGGGCTCGGCGGCTCCGAAGAACACCAAGCCTATGCCCATGCCGGCGCTCAGCAGCATGCTGAACCAGGACAGGTAACCAAACTCGGGCCGCGAATCGGGGCCGCCGAGGCGGATGCGGCCGAAGCGGCTGAACAGCAGCCAGACCACGAAGCCGAGCAGGATGCTGGCGGTAAGGATGTAGAACCAGCCGAATGTTTCGACAATGCCGCTTTGCAGGGTCTTGAACAGGGACTGGGCGTTGGCGGTGAACATGCCGCCGTAGGCAACAAAGGCCACCACCAGAGCGGCAGCGGGCAGGAATGCCCAGGGCTCCATGGCGTGGGTCAGGCCCTGTAGGATCCGCGGCGGTCGAGCCAAGGCTGATACCTGCGTAGCCGGGCCGGGCGGCTCTCTTTTACCACGGAGTCCACGGAGAAGCCTAACTTGCCCCTTCTTCCGGCCGCTTTCCCGTGTCTCCAGTAATGGCTAAACGGCGTGGAGCTCCGCCCCGTTCCTGGGGGGGGGGAGCTTGCTTTACCCCGTGCTTTCCGATCTTTCCGCGTCCTTCGCCGTGGGCGAGTCGGCCGCCTCTTCGATATCCCCGGTGAGCCAGTAGCGGATCCGGTTCGGGTGCTTGCGGATATATCGGTCCACCGCCGCCTCGGGGGAGGATTCCTGGGCGTTCAGCAGCATGCGGGCGAGCTCCTCCTCGGGGAGGTAGAACCGGCTGAAGAATCCGGCCACTTGCGGCGGGAAGGCGGTCTGGAAGCCCCGTCGGGCGATGGCGTGCACCCGTTCCTCGCCGCCCAGCACGTTCTCGGGGTCCTCCAGGAAGCGGAGGTCGTACTGGGCGAATATCCAGTGCGGCCGCCAGGCGGTCACCACCACCCAGTCGCGGTTGCGGATGGCCCGGTCCAGGACGGCGGTCATGGCGGCGCCGCTGGCGGAGACCAGCTGGAGATCCGCCAGGCCGTAGGCCTCCATGGCTCGCTCGGAGGCCTGCATGAGGCCCGAGCCGGGATCGATGCCCTGGATGCGGCCGCCCAGCCGCCGGGCCATTTCCGGGTCGGCGAGGTCCGGAATGGCGGCGAGCCGCTCCCTGGGGACGTAGTCCGGAACCACCCAGCCCAGGCGGCCCGTGTACAGCACTCCCAGGTTGACCACCCGGTCGCGGACCTTCTCCCAGTAGCTGCGATGGGTGACGGGCAGCCAGGCCATGAGCATGATGTCCAGGTCGCCATTGGCCACGCTCTGGTACTGGATGCCGATATCGGTCATGACCCGCTCCACATCGAGCCTCGTGTGGCGCTCCAGGAGGCGCTGGGCCAGCAGGGAGACCACCTCCGCGTCCGACCAGGCGGTCCAGCCGATCCGCAGGGTGGTGCCTCTCCCGTTTGCGCCGTTCCGGGCCGCCGGGGGAAGACCACCGGGCGCCTCCGTGGGGGCGCCCTGCATGGTGGCGGTCGGTCCGTCCGACGGGCCGGTGAGACCCGGACCGCAGTTGAACAGGTACAACAGCAGCGCCACGGCGAGACCCCCGGCGGTGCCCATGATCAGCCAATGCATCCAGCCGCGCACCCTACCCTCCTAATCTTCCGTTCCATGTCCGGGATGCCGCCCGGACAGGAACAGCTCCCGCAGGCGCTGGCGCACCGTGGCGCGGCGCTGCCGGCCGAAGCTCTGGGTGATGCGGTCGAGGATGATGGCCAGGATCACCACCCCGATGCCGCCCTCGAAGCCGAGCCCCACCTGGAGCTGCTGGATGCCCTTGAGGACCACGTCCCCCAGGCCGCCGGCGCCGATCATGGAGGCGATCACCACCATGGAAAGCGCCAGCATGATGTTCTGGTTCACACCGGCCATTATGGAGGGCAGGGCCGAGGGGATCTGGACCTTGAGCAGCAGCTGGCGGGGCGTGCAGCCGAAGGCCAGGCCCGCCTCCACCCGCTCGCGGGGCACCTGGCGAATCCCCAGGTTGGTGAGGCGCACGGCGGGGGGCATGGAGAAGATGATGGTGGCGATGACCCCCGGGACCTTGCCCGTGCTGAAGAACATCACCGCGGGGATCAGGTAGACGAAGGCCGGCATGGTCTGCATGAAGTCCAGTACTGGCCGGATTATCTTCTCCACCGTGTCCCGACGGGAGGCCCAGATCCCCAGGGGCAGGCCGATGACCAGGCTCACCACGGTGGCGGACAGGACCAGCGCCAGGGTGGCCACCGTGTCCGGCCAGAGCCCCATGCCCACCACCAGAGCGAGCGCCGCCAGGGCGAACAGGGCGAAGCGCCATCCCACCCGCCAGGCTCCGAGCAGGGCGATCCCGCCGGTGAGCAGCCAGGCGGGCGGTGCCAGGAGGAGCCACTCCAAGGCGTCGGTGAGTCCGCCCACCACGGCCACCACGGCGTCGAACAGCCACTGGAGGTTGCCCAGCAGCCAAGTAACCACCCGCTCGATGAATTCGGCCACGGGCACCTCGCAGGGACTGGCCGCCCGGCTCGCGCCGGGCGGAAGCACCGCCGCCAAGGCCCAGTAGCGCCCTTTCATCGGGCCCGCACCATGGTGGACAGCAGGGTGGGACTGGCGATGGCGCCGAGAAAGCGGCGATCGCCCTCCACCACAGGCAGGGGGAGGTCGGTGTAGGAGAGCTGACGCAGGACCTCCGCCAGGGAGGTGTCGCTCTTGGCGGCGCCGAGCCCCAGGAAGGCCTCCTCCAGGAGTCCCCCTGCCCGGCCGGCCACCCGCTCCAGGGAATAGAGGGAGACGGCGTCCACGTACCGCCCCTCGGGATCGAGAATGAAGGCGTGGGTACGCCCGTACTCGCGGAGGTGGCGGATCAAGGTGGCCTTGTCCATGGTCCCGTCCCGGGGCTGGCGGAAGGTGACCTGGTCCTTGCGGGCCAGATCGCCGGCCCGGAATATGTGGCCCACGTCCACCCCCCTGAAGAAGGATCGGACGTAGTCATCCGCCGGGTCGTTCAGGATCTCCCCCGGCGTGCCCACCTGCAGGATACGGCCTCCCTCCATGATGGCGATGCGGTGGCCGATGCGCAGCGCCTCATCCAGATCGTGGGAGATGAACACCACGGTGCGCGTGCTCTCCCGCTGCAGACGGAGCAGCTCGTCCTGCATCTCGCGTCGGATCAGGGGGTCGAGGGCGGAGAAGGCCTCGTCCATGAGCATGAGGGAGGGATCCACGGCCAGGGCCCGGGCCAGACCCACCCGCTGCTGCATGCCGCCGGAAAGCTCGTCGGGATAAATGTCCGCGTAGGGGGCCAGCCCCACCTGCTCCAGGGCGGCCTGTGCCCGCTCATGGCGCGCCGCCTTGGCCTCCCCGGCGATATCCAGGCCGAATTCGGCGTTCTCCCGGACGCTTAGATGGGGCAGCAGGGCGAAGGACTGAAAGACCATGCTCATCTCCCGGCGACGCAGGGCGATGAGCGCGGCGGCGTCCATGGCGGTCACGTCCGTGCCGTGGATGCGGACGGTGCCGCTGGTAGGCTCGATGAGCCGGTTCAGGAGGCGCAGGAGGGTGGACTTCCCGGAGCCGGATAGCCCCATGATGACGAAGACCTCGCCCGCGTAGATGGTGAAGGAGGCGTCGCGCACGCCGACGGTCAGGCCGGTGCGCTCAAAAATGGCGGATTTGTCGTACCCCTGGTCGAGGAGCTCAAGGGCGAGCTCGGGGTGGTCTCCGAAGACCTTGTAGAGGTGCTCTACTTCGACTAGGGGCTGGACACTAGGCATTGGCGAAGGGACACCTCATGGCGTGGGGTCCCGGGACTGCCGTACGGGGCGCGAAGGTTTGGGAACACCGTAGAGCGGCGGCAAGCGGACCGTCAATTTGGGGTTTGCCAGAGGGAGGGTTCGTCAGAGGGTTTAGTTTTCAAAGGGGATATTCTAATTTTCGGTATATATGGGCGTTTACGGGGAAATGCAGGCCCGGATAATCAGGATGCATTTGATAACCGCTATTGCTCCCCTTTTTAATACGAAAAGGCTTATGGAGCTTGTTGAGAAAGAATAGCCGGTGATCGTCAGTTACTGTCGGGTAGAGCGGCGAATAGGCAGACAGAGTCCGGATGGTACTTGCAGGGATATTATCACTAACCGTCATTTTTTCGGGTTAGGACTTCCCTGTCGTAAAAAGTTCTTTCTGTTTAAGGAAACCTCCGATAAACTAAGGTCCACTGCAGATCTCCCCGTTGGGAGGGGGCTTCCCCTGCGGGTCGACCTGCCTTTTTTGGCCCCGAATTTTTTTGCCCCAAGAGGATTCCTGACATTTCCTGTGGATTTTCAGCAAACCGGCATGCATTCCCGGGACAAGACAGCTCACCGCGGCAATCCTCCCCCCCAAGATATCGTACGGCAGACGGCCCCGGACGGGCATGGAGCCGGCGCAGACACGGAATGAATGTCGGCCCTTTGCCGGGTCTAAAGGGAGCGCTCTTTTTCGGGCTGCTCAGCTTTTCCTGGGCAGCACAAGCGGCCACGCAGGGCGGAAATACGCAGGCCCTTGCCGAGCCGCTGGCCTGGAAAGAGGATGCCTCCCGCGATACCGCCTTTTTCTCCATTGCAAGTCTCGGCCATGAAAAAGGATTCCGCTTTGACGGGGCCTCCACCGTCCATGCGCATACCTTCATGTTCCCGGCGCCCCGGGATACGGAAGTAGGTAGCGTCCGGTTCCGGCTTGTTTACCGGTCCTCGGTACTGCTCAACCATTTGGCCAATCTCCGGGTTGAGGTGGAAGGCCAACCGGTGGAGAGCCGGTCCCTGGAGCGGGATGGGGGACTGCATTCTCTTGTGGTGCCCGTGGACCGGAGGGCCTTGGACGATGGCCGAGTGGAGGTAACCGTCCAGGCGGCCATTCCGGTAAGCGAGGATCGCTGCCTGGATGAGCGTCTGGCCGCCAGCTTTTTCCACATGCTTCCGGAAAGCGGGCTGGCGCTGCGCCATATCCGCCGCCCGGGCTCTCTGCGTGATGCCTGGAAGCTATTACCTTCCCGAGTAACCGTTAGTCTCCCCCCGAAGGAGGCGATGTCGCCGGAAATTTTCACCGCCGCGTGGGCGACCCTGGACCTGCTCCATCGGCGGGGGCGCAAAGTGCGCATCGCCCGACTTCCGGCACTGGGAGATATAGTCCTCGGCGACCGGAGCTTCCTGGCAAAAGCGCTGGCAAAGCGTTATCCCGAAACGGTGGAAAATCCTCGGGAGCGTGCCGAGCAAGCACTGCCTTCCCGGGAAAGGAACCTGTTCCTGGTCCAGGATGCGCAGGCGAAGGCTGGTTTCATCGCCGTCAGCGCGCCCTACGAGACCCGGCCTCTCTATCTCTTGGCGAAAAAGTGGCAGCCACTGGCCGCCGGCGACCGGTACAACCTCCGGCCTTTGGACTACCCGGCGAGCCATGCCGCCAGGCCGGTGGGTGATGCCAGGGGCGGGTCCTACTCCCTGCCGCTGGAGGAACTGGGATTTGACACCAGCTCCCGGTTCATTGGCTCCCGGGCCGGGTGGGAAGCCGTCGTCACTCCTGGCGACCTTCCGCCCCGAACCCGGCCTGATCGGCTCAGCTTCAAGGTCATCGTCCCGGTTGGTGTGGGCGAGCAGGGCTATGAGGCGTACGTCTACCTCAACGACGTCCTCCTTCGGGCCAAGCGGCTTCGGGATTCCGGGCGATAGCAGGAAATCACGGTGTCCCTTCCGCCGGAGTATCAGGCTCAGGTCAACGAATTGCGGGTAGTGATCCAGCGGGAGGGTACGGAGGGGGCATGCCTCGGGGCCGCGAAGGCCTTTCCCATCCAGGTTGCGCCGGACAGTCACCTAGTCGTGCGGAAGGACGATTCCCTTCCCGTGCAGTTCGGCGACCTGCCCCGCTATCTTTCCGGCGGTTTCGAAGTGCTCCTCGCTGAAGAGCTCCTGGATTCGGAGGACGGCTTGCTCCTGTTGGCCCGGTTATCCGCCGATTTGTCCCTGCCAGTGGATTTCCGGCGGGTGCGCTTCCTCGAGGAAAGCCAGCCCTTGCGGCCACGGGGACCCTTCCTGGCGCTCGGCCGGTTCGAGGCCGGTGGGCTCCAAGTCCCGGTGCGATTCGACAAGGGCTCTATACGGGTGGTGGACGACCACGGCAGTACCTTGCTGGACGCGAAGACCCTTCCTCGGTTGACGGTGGCCCAGCTGGCTCGAACGCAGCAAGGCGCGCGTGGCCTCTGGGTGCGCACGGCCAGCGGGGAGCGGCTGCCGCCTCCGGATGACTTCAAGCTGTCGGAAGACGATGTGGCCTTCGCGGACCGCTCCGGAGTCCTGCTGACCCTGGATAGCGGGGCTCCTTCCCAAGCCCGGGTCCATTACCCTGGGGTGACCAGCTGGCTGGGCCACCTCGGGGCCAACCGTTTCTGGATTCTTGCGCTGGGGTGGCTCGGGCTTACGCTCCTGGTTCTCTATCTTTACCGCAAGATCCGGCAGCACGATCCGGATAGGAAGCGAGGGGACGGGACTGGCTTCACGAGTGACCCGGGAGCCCCGGGAAATGGCCATGGATGAAGCCTTCGAGGCCAAGGCCGGCGCCCCGGCCGTTCCCTCTGGCCCCGAACCGGACGGGCCCATCGGTACGCACCTTGTCCGGGAAGGGTGGATTAGCCCGGAACAGCTAGAGAAAGCCGTTGCCATCCAACAGCGGCGCGGGGGTCGCCTCGGGGATATCCTGGTCGCGGAGGGATGGATCGATCGTTTCGTGGGCAGTGGGCAGATGGGAGATCGCCTGATTGAGCGTGGTCTCCTGACCCCCCAGCAGCTTGAGGCGGCCTTGGCCCTCCAGCGGCGCTGGGGAACGCGCCTGGGAGATGTTCTGCTTGCCCAAGGCTGGGTGCGTCCCTACGCCTTTTATTCGGTGCTGGCCGAACATTTCGGCCGTCCGTTCGTGGACTTCGACCAGTCCCCTCCGGACCCCTCCCTATGGCGCGAGGAGGACCTTACGACTTACACGGAGCTCCTAGTGCTCCCGTGGGGGCGCTCCAAGGGCGGCATCCTGACCTTTGCCGTGGCGGACCCGGATCCCGAAGCCCTGCAATGGGTGCGGGAGCGCGCCGGGGAGCCGGTGGATTTCGTGATCACCTCTAAATTCGACATTATCTGGCAGGTGCAGCGTCATTCCGAGGACTACCTCAGCGACTACGCGGTCAATGAGCTCTTCAACCGGGATCCGGTGCATTCGGCCCGCCGAGTTTTCACTAAGGCCCAGATCGCGGGGATCTATACCACGGCTTCCCTGGCGTTGGTTTCGTTAGCGGTTTGGCCCATAACCACGCTACTGGTCTTCAATGCCGGTTTGGCTTTCTTCCTACTCATCAACTTCGGCTTGCGGGTGCTCTTTACGTGGGTGGGTAGCGAAGCCGAGATCGACATCAAGGTCACCGGCGAGGAGGTGGCGGCTCTCGCCAATGCCGATCTTCCCACCTACACCGTGCTCGTCCCCATGTACAACGAACCGGAGGTGCTGCCGCTCATCGTCGATGCATTGCGCAAGATGGATTACCCCCTCTCCAAGCTGGACGTAAAGCTGGTCCTGGAGGAGGGCGATGAGGTGACCATCAGCGCGGCCAAGGAAATGGGGCTGGAAGGGATTTTTGAGATCATCCGGGTGCCGCCATCCCTTCCCAAGACCAAGCCCAAGGCCTGCAACTACGCCCTGGCCTTTGCGCGGGGAGACCTGGTGACCATTTACGATGCCGAGGACCAGCCCGAGCCGGATCAGATGAAACGGGCCGTACTGGCCTTCCGAAAATCCCGGCCAGGGACGGCGGTGATCCAGGCGCGCCTGAACTATTTCAACAGGGAGCAGAACTGGCTGACCCGGCTATTCACCCTCGAATACTCCCTATGGTTTGATTTTTACCTGCCGGCCTTGGAAGCTCTGCACATTCCCATACCCCTGGGGGGTACCTCGAACCATTTCGATATGCATATCCTGCGCAGTGTGCAGGCGTGGGACCCCTACAACGTCACCGAGGACGCCGACCTCGGAGTGCGCTTTACCCAGCTGGACTACCATGTGGGCGTGGTGAACTCCACCACCTACGAGGAAGCCAACAGCCGCCTCGGCAACTGGATCCGCCAGCGCTCGCGCTGGATCAAGGGCTATATGCAGACCTACCTGGTACACATGCGGCGTCCGCTGCACCTGTATCGGACTCTGGGCCACACGGGCTTCTGGGGGTTCCAATTCTTCATAGGCGGCTCGGTCCTCAATGCCCTACTCGCGCCCGTGCTCTACCTGATGTTCGCTTGGTGGCTGATCACGCATGGCAGGGCACTGGATCCCCTGTTCCCGGCGCATATCCTTAATATTAGTTTGTTCAATCTGCTCATCGGTAACGGGTTCCTGATCTACCTGTCCATGGTCAGCGTGTTCAAGCGCCACCTCTATCGGCTCATTCCCTACGCCCTGACCGCCCCCGCCTATTGGCTGCTCCAGTCGGTGGCTGCTTATAAGGCCCTCTGGCAGCTTATTCACAAGCCATTCTTCTGGGAGAAGACCGCCCACGGACTTACCGGTGCATCGGGGGAGATGGGCAAGGAAGGGAAGGCATGACCCAGCCCACGCGGCTGGGCTTCAACCTTTTGTTTTTCGGAATCGCCGCGGTGGCGCTGGGTGGTCTGGCCTGGTTTCTCCAGCAGAATCATTTCGTCAACGACATGGCCTTGCGCCGGTGGGCGACGCTGCTCGAGGTGCTCGACAGCCCGCGTATCCGCCCTGAGTACCTGGGGCTCCTCTATCCCCACGGGACTTTTTTGGCCTTGGCGCCCTTCCACTACCTGGGGCCTCTGGATTCCGCAATGGCACCCACCCTGGTTTCGGTCCTGTTCGGTGCGGGGCTTTTGGCCTTGTGGAGTCATCACCTGCAGAGAGCGGGACAGCCGCCCGTCTTCCGCATACTCCTGGTGGGGCTGGTGGTTCTGCACCCCGCCTTCCTGTGGGGAGCCACCAGCGGTTCCATGGGAGCCATCAGCCTGGGCTGCTTCTACCTGCTCTATACAGCGGCCTTGCGCTTGATAATTCGGGATGACATCCATTCATTCATCGTTTTCGGGGTGCTCCTGGCGGCCTTCTTCTTCGTAGAGGGGGCGTCCCTCTACCTTTCTTTGGCCCTGGTACCCCTTTTGCCTCTGTTGGCACCCCGCCACATATTGATGAGCGCCCCGTTGAGCACCTTCGTCATCCTCGCCACGCCCCTACTGGTGGTGGCGTTCGGCTGGTTCTACTACAACTGGCTGTTCTTCGGTACGCCCTTGGCCTTTCTTCAGGAGGCCCACACCCAGCTCCAGGGGAGTGCCGTGGAGGCGCTGCCGTGGCTACGGATTTATGGGGACCAATGTCTGTTGCCGGGACTGTGGACATTGGGCCTTACCTTGGCGGCCTTTCCCGCTATGGTCCTGTTGCTGGGCGGTCTTCGGCAGGATTCACAGCGGCTGGTTACCGCTCTGGTGCTGCTTTTCCATCCCGTGGTGGCCGTTTGTCTGGCCACCGAGGACCGGTTCCTGCGCCACCCCTTGGAGCTGGTGGCCTTGGTGCTTGCCGGCATCATGGCGGAGCTGGCCTACCTGGGGCCGCGTCCGGCCAGGGCGCGCCAAGGGGTCGTCGCCCTGCTGGCCCTGGGCCTGTTCGGGGGTTGGGCCGGATTTCTCCTCTACCCCACTCCGACCATGGAGGCGTGGCGGGGGGCTTTCCTGAAACCGGTTACAGCCCCGGACCATGCCGGGGAGATCGCCCTGGGCCGTTGGCTGGGCCGGCATCGAGGCCCGACCCTGCTGGACGATGCGAGCGGGTACCGGGCCATCGCCGCGCGGGGGGACGCTCGGGGTCTTATCGTCCCTTTCGAAGACCGCTTCCAGATTGAGCTCCGGCTGCGGCAGCCCACGGTCGAGCAGGTGGCGCTTCCTGATCCGGATTCCATGGTCGGACTCGGGGACGCCCTCAACCGCCGTTGGCCGGATTTCTACCAAAATGGGAAACCGGGGTATCGCTTAGTTTACGATTACGGCGGCTGGCGCGTCTGGAAGCGGGATGCGTAAAACCCCGATCCTGATCGGTGGGCTTGTGGTCGCGGGAATGGCCGCATTGACGGGCCTCTGGCTGAGCGGATTCAGCGGCCAGCGGTTCGAGGCCAATGAGCCCGCTTGGGGGTTCAACCTGCTTCAAAGCCGGGAATCCTCTTTTGCGGAGGAGCCGGCGAGGGCTGCATTGCGGCGGCTCGCGGAGCTCGGTGCCGACCATGTGGCAGTGGTCACCTTCCTGGAGCAGGCCGCTCCGGACGCAGCGGAACCAAGCCGTGGCGGACAGGTCACCGACGAGCAGCTCGTCGCCGCCTTGCGGGCCGCCCATGCGGCCGGCCTGGAAACCCTGGTCAAGCCGCAGCTTCTGGTGCCTGGGTCCTGGGCCGGTGAGATCGATCCGCCATCCCGGAAAAGGTGGTTCGGGGCCTATGGGGACCATCTCCTGCGCTATGCCCGCATCGCGGAACGGGAGGGCGCGGAGGCCCTGGTCATCGGCACCGAGCTGACCAAGCTGGGCGGGGCGGAAGAATGGAAAGGGGTGATCGCGGCAGTTCGCCGGGAGTACAGCGGCAAGCTGACGTATGCGGCCCACAACGCCGAAGGCGTGGAAGCCTTCGCCCATTGGGAGTGGCTAGATGCCGTTGGCATGACCCTCTATCCATCCCTGGGCCAAACCGCCCGGCCACCGGCAGTGCGCGCACACATGACGAAAGCCCTCGACCGGGTGGAGGCGGCGGTGACCGGCCTGGACCTTCCCGTCTGGGTCCTGGAGATCGGCCATCCCTCGGCAACCGGCTCCCTGCCCCGGCCCTGGGATTGGCGTCGACTCGCTGGCCCAGGCGTGGAGCCCAACCCCGGTCTCCAGGCCATGGTGCTTCAGGAGTGGATCGGGGTCTTACGCGAGCGGCCCACCCTGGCAGATAACCGGGTTGCCCGGGCAACCTTCTGGAGCTGGTATGGGACCCTAGAGGCCGGTGGTTACGGGGATACAGGTTTCACAGTGCAGAACAAGCCCGCCCAGGTGGTCCTGCAATGCCATTGGCGCGGTTGCTGCCGGGAAGGCACGGGCGCCGAACAATGAGTCCCTACCGGTCGGGTCCCGGGTTGGCTGCGGTCCTCTTCCTGGTCGTCTCGCCGGCTTCCTTGGCCGGTGCCTGGATGCGTTCGGGCGGGGAATACAGCTATACAACGGGAATGGGGTATGTCACCCATTCCCGTTACTTCGACTCGAATAGCCGGCCCCGCCCCGCCCCCTGCACCACGCGGGATGCCTATTTCGACCAGTATTTGGAATACGGGTATTCCTACTACCACACCATTTTCGCCGGCCTCCACACGACTCGGCGCTCCTGTGGTGGCGACCGCCGTCTGGACGGCGGTGACCTGGAGTTGGGGATACGAGGGCGCCTGAATCTCTTCCGTAATGGCCGCACATGGGAGGCTGCCCTCTTGCTGCCATCCGGCGAGGGCGCCAGCGGCCCTTCGCGACCCGGTGTCGAGCATTACGGCCTGGAGCTGGGGCTCCATGGGCGGTTCGCGGCGGGCGGCCCCTTCCATGCGCACCGGTATTTCTCCACCGGCGCGGAGGTCCGCCTCTGGGAGGGGGTGCCCTCGGAGCACTTCCTCACCTATATGGAATATTCCTGGCCCGCGGGCAGCTTGGACCTCCAGGCCGGGCTGCACGGGAATTTTTCCCTGCGCAACGGGGCGGACGGGATCGGCTGGGGTAGTGAGTCCCCCGTGGATGATTACGATCGGATCCGGGTGCGGGCCTCCCTGGGGCAGCCGCTTGGCGGTGAATGGTCCGTGGATTACAAGGTCGTCCGGGTGGTCTGGGGGCGAAATATGGATGCAAGCACCGAGGTGGGCATAAGCTTCGGCCGGACATGGATGGAGTGACAGAGGCAATGGGCGGGAAGGCGTGGGCAGTGCTTCAGAGGATGGTCCTGGTGGGCTCCTTGATTGCCCTGGCTGCGGGGTGCGCACAGGGGCCGCAACCGGAACGGGAGGCGCTTTCCAAGGCCGATTTGCCCCGAGGGCATGAGCTGGTGCGTAACAATCCAGTACTGGAGCCCGGCGACCTGAAGGTGCTTGATCTGGAAATGGATCCTCTCGATGCGCGCGTTTTATTCCGCAAGGAGCCATTCGACCGGTCCTCCTTTCCGGTCACTCTGCTGGTGGATGGTGCGCGTCACGAGGGCCGGGTGGAGGTGCTGGGCAGCTCTTCCCGACGCTTTGCCAAAAAGTCCATCCTGATCAAGCTCCGCGAGGGGGAGGCATGGCGGGGTCAGCGCCGCATTGCCCTGGACGCCATGGCAAACGATGGCTCCATGATGCGAGAGCGCCTGGCCTGGGACACCATCGAAGCCCTGGGCATGGCGGCACCCCGGGTGCGCTACCGCCGTTTGCACATTAACGGTGAGCTGATCGGGGTTTTCCTCCAGACCGAATGGATCCGGCCTGCCCTTTTCGCCCGCTTTGGCCTCGGTACCGAGGGGGTGCTGTTCAGCCCGGATTCCAGCGCGTTCTGCGGAGACCTCACCCCGATGGATGCCGGGAGGGCGGCGGAGTGCTGGAACGTGCTTTCCTCCGGTGGCGACGGGATCCGCCCCATCGTGAAGCTGGGTCGCCGCATAGATGCCACGCCCGTAGAGGAATTTGATACCTTCCTGGCCGAGCACTTCCATGTGGATTCGGTTATAGATTGGTTCCTGATCAATACCCTGACCAATAACGGTGATACCTACAACAAGAACTATTTCCTGTACCGCGCACCTGCCGATAGCCGCTGGACGGTGGTTCCCTTCGACTATGATCTCACCTTCGGCCACAACTTCGATCCCTATCTGGCCTACCCGCGCAATATCTTCAATGAGCACTTCGTCTACTACTATCCGCCCCAGTTGGGCGCCTACAGCCCGCTTAAGGAAAAGGTCCTACGCAACGATGCGCTGCGCGGCCGTTTCCTTACGCGGCTGCGCCATTTGATGGGGCTGAAGCCGGCCGGGTACGGGAAGGAAAGCTTCGGGCTGTGGCACCCGGAGGTGATGGGAGAGCGCATCGCGGCACTGCGCGAGGCGCTAAAGAGCTATGCCCGTCTTGATCGGTATCAGCCGCAGAGCCGGGTAGGCTTCCGGCGCGAAGTGGAAACGGTGGCCTACTATACCCGGGCGCGATGGCATTATCTGCGAGCCAAGATGTTCGGGCGCTTCCCCTGGAATGCCGACTCTGCCCATTGGGATCCCCAAGAGGCTCCCCCGCCGCCGCCCCTCCCGGAAACCCTTTACGCTGCCGATACCACCTGGCAAGCCGGGGACGGGGATTCGCTGGCCATGGTGGCCCCAGGGTACGGTTACATCCTGGCTATGCTGGATGATATCCGACCAGGCGATACGGCCCGGCTGCGCTTTTCCGTCGAAGTGGACATGAACCAGCCTCCCGCGGTAGCGCCGCCGCTGATGGACCCGAGGCAGTGCGTCCAGCGCACCTGGTTCCTCATCCTCAAGACTCCCGCCGACCATGTCCGGGCGGATCTGACTCTGGAATACCTGCAGGAGAATAGCAAGCGGAATGAGCTCGGGGAGTGGCTTGATGAGGGCTTCCTGGAGCTTTGGCTCTACGGCGGGCGGGGGTGGTGGCCCTTGAATGCTCGTACCAATCCGGAAGCCAATACGCTGCAAGCCTCCCGAGTGGTTCTGCCCAGCGGCAGGCTGTTGCGGTTCGTCGCCTGTAGCCCGGGAGTCGTGGAACGGGCGCAGAGGGACCCGGGTTGAGCCGCAACTGGGTCACCTTAGCCTTTCAACGTCTCTTGGGCCTGGTCACCGAAATCCGCCCTGACGAGCTGCAGACTACCCTGCGGCTCGCGGCCCGGATTTTCCTGGTTATGGTGGCGTACTATCTACTCAAGCCGACACGGGAAGCGCTGATACTGGCCGACGGAAGCGCCGAGCTGCGCAGCTACGCGGTGGCTTTCCAGGCCGGGCTTATGTTCTTGGTGCTGCCACTATACAGCCACTTCTCTCGTCGCTACGCGGGCGAGGGAATCTTCGTGGGTGTGACCCTCTTTTTCATCTCCAATCTCGGGCTGTTCTATTTCCTGGGTACCGGGGGTGCGCGCCTGGGGCTGGTTTTCTTTATATGGCTGGGGATTTTCAACGTCACCCAGATCGCCCAGTTCTGGGCCCTGGCGGCGCATGTCCATACCGTTCAATCCGGGCAGCGGCTATTTGCCTTCATTGCCCTGGGGGGCTCGTTGGGGGCGGTGGTGGGCTCCCAGCTGGCGGAGTGGCTCTTCGAGGTCCTAGGACCGTTCCAGCTCATGCTGGTGGCCATGGGGGTGCTGTTCTCGGCCATTTTCGCCGGAGGAAAGCTTCCGGGCCGTGCAGAGGGAGACCGTGAGGGGCGCCCGACGGGTATCGGGGCGCTACTCGGCGGACTCGTCCCCGTACTGAGGAGCCCCTATCTGCGAAAAATCGCCCTGTTCGTGGTGCTTCTCAACTGCATCAACACCATCGGCGAGTTCATCCTAGCGGAAATGGTGGTGGGCCACGTGGAAGCGACCCTTTCCCCGGGGGAGTCCAAGGAGGCCCGGATCGGCGCTTTCTATGCGGATTTCTTCGCCTGGGTGAATCTCCTAACCCTGCTGTTTCAGCTTTTCCTGGTCTCGCGTCTGTACCGCACGATCGGGGTGCAGGGTGCGTTGTTGGTGCTTCCCCTCATCGCCCTATCCGGGTACATGTTGATGGCCTTCTTCCCGGTTTTCGCCGTAGTACGAGTGATCAAGGTCCTTGAGAACAGTACCGACTATTCTATTCAAACCACGACCCGCCATGTTCTTTTCCTCCCGGAGACCACGGACGGGAAATATGCTGGTAAGACCACCATTGAGACCCTGTTCTGGCGAATGGGGGACCTTTTGCAGGCGGGAGTAGTGTTCCTAGGAGTCTCCTACCTGGGATTCAAAACCTCGGACTTCGCCTTGTTCAACCTGGGGCTGGCCGTCCTTTGGCTGCTAGTGGCCTTTCGAATCGCCCGTTCCTACCAGGTGCTCGCCGGTCCGCTGAATGCTGATGGGCCGTATGCCGGGGTACGAAAGACGCCGGCAACCGCCGCCCGGAAATGACCCCCACTAGCGATCCCGCTGTTAGCGAGGATTCGCTGGTGGCCGCGAACTTACGGGGTTATCCGTAGGATTCCCAGTCCAAAATGTCGGCGATCCGGTTAACAGCGCCGCGGTGGGGTTCGAGGGTATCCCGACCGCTACGGCCCGCCGCCTGGGCCTCCCCAGGGTGCTGCAGGTACCGGCGCAGCGCGGCCAGGAGGTTGTTGACATTGGGGGCCTGCCGGGCGGCACCGGCCTGCTCCAGGATGCGGAGGACCTCCCGGTGGCGGTGGGCATAGGGCCCGTAGATCACCGGTCGCCCCGCCGCGGCCGCCGGCAGGGGGTCGGCGCCGGCGAAGCCCTGTATCCAGGTTCCGCCCAGAACCACCGTGTCGGCGGCGGCCAGGAACAGGCTTTCCTGATCTACGGCATCCAGCAGGTAAACCCGGGTGCCCTTGTGAATGGTGTCCCCGCGGGAGGCGAGTGCGGTATCCAGCTCGAAGCGGCCGAACCGTTCGGCGAGCTCCGGGGCGCGCCGGGGATCGGCGGGCACCAGCACCATGAGCCAGTGGGTGAAGGGCGAGGGAAGCTGCTGGCAGATGCCGGCCAGCAGCTCCTCCTCGCCGGGCTCGGTGCCCTGGAAAACCAGCAGGGGCCGCCCCCGAAGGGCGGAGCGAAGCTGCCGCGCCTCCCGGGAGGGGGTGGGCGAAGGGGCATCAAGGAGGGGGTTGCCCACGGTTCGGATGCGCTCGCCGGGCACGCCGCGCTCCACCAGCGCCTGCCGCTCCTCCGCCTGCCCCAGCAGGACGGCGTCGGCACGCAGGATGCTCCCCCGGAACAGGCATGGCAGGCGCCGGGCCCAGCGCCAGGGGGCCGGGTACACCCCGCCGAGGAGCCACAGCCAGGGGATGCCCCGGCGGGCCAGGGCCCGGGACAGATTGGGCCACAGGCCCGGCCCGAGGCAGAGCGCCAGATCGGGGGAGACCGCTTCCAGGAAACGGCCCGCGGCGCCGGGGGCGTCCTCGGGCAGGAAGGCGGCCTGGATGCGGCCCGCTGCGCGCTCCTCCGCCTCCGCGCGGGCCGCTTCGGACACCACGGTGAGCACCACCACGCCTCCCGGGTGACGGTCCTGCCAGGCAGCCAGCAAGGGCCAGGCGGCATCCAGGCCCGCCCGGGTCCCCGCGTGGAGCCACAAACGCGGGCGGCCTTCGGCTACTGCGAGGCGCCCGCGGGGGTCGCGCCGGGAATCCTTGCGGCCCCGCTCCGGGGCGGGCAGCCGCGGGACCAGGCGGCGCAGGAGCCGATAGGCGCCCTCGCAAAGGCGGGCGGAAAGCGGCGGAGAGTTGCGCGGGGACTCGGAAGTCATGGCGGTCCTACGGAAGCGGTGCAGGTACGGTACAATACGGCCTTTTGCCAACCATCGAGAGGGTGATGCCCGCCGAGGAATCCCAGCCCATCCGCCTGCGCCACCGATTGGAAGCGGCTGCCCTAGGGGGGCTGTTGCGCCTGCTGCGGGCCTTGCCGGCGCGTACCCGCTACGCCCTGGCCGGGCGCGTCGGGGAATGGGCCCGCCACATGGACCGGCGACACGCCCGGGTCGCCCGGGAATCCCTGGCCCTGCGCTACGGCGAGGAAACAGCCGACCAAAAGGTGCGGGAGGTGTTCCGGGAGCTCGGCCACCTGGCGGGGGAGATGGCCCTGCTGGAGCGCCTAAGTCCCCAGGAGCTCCAGTCCATGGTGACTGCGGTGGAAGGCCGGGAGCATCTGGAGGCGACAACCGCCGATCCGCGCGGGGTGCTGATCTTGAGCGTGCACGGCGGTAACTGGGAGCTGCTGGCCCAGAATCTTCCCCACTATGGCCTGAATCCGCTCCATGTGGTCTATCGGCCGCTGGATAACCCCCTGCTTGAGGACCGGCTGCGCGCCTGCCGGGAGCGCCACGGCGTCCACGCCATCGACCGGAGACGGTCGAGCAGGGAGGTGCTAGAGGCGCTTCGTCGCGGGGAGACGGTTGCCATGCTCATGGACCAGCACCTGCGCGACAGCACCCGGATCTGGCTGCCCTTCCTCGGCGAGCCGGTCAGGGTTCCCACCACCTTCGCCCGCTTTGCCAAGAAATCCGGCTGCCTGGTTCTGCCCGCCTTCATGGTTCGGGAGGGGGCCGAGCGCTTCCGGTTGGTCTTCTTACCGACCATCGAGCCGGATCGTTTCGGGGACGACGAGGACGGCATCCGGGACCTCACCGCCGAGACCGTGGCGGCCATGGAGGCGGGCATCGCCCTGGCTCCGGCCCAGTGGTTCTGGGTGCATCGGCGCTGGCGGAGCGAGCCCAGAGCCTTGCTTCCGGACCAGCGCCAACCCCCCTGGTCGGGGTCCGTGCGGCCGTAGCCGGGGAAGAACCGCCCAGGAGGCTTGCTGCCCGCCGTTGGTATCGGCCTCGGTTCCGCGATTTCCGCTCCCCGCCCGGGAAGACGGAAAACCCGGCCGCGTCGGTGGCGGCAAGGCTGTCGCGGCCGGAGGCCGCTACCACGGTGGCCCGGGAGGGCCGGCTCAGCCCGCCTTGGAGTCTTCCCGCTTGAGGCGGTAGAGGATCCCGCAGTACGGACAGCGGTACTCCCCGCTCTCCGCCTCGTCGATGGGTAGGAAGACCCGCGGATGGGAATCCCAGGTGGTCATGTCCGGGGTGGGACAGTGCAGCGGCAGGTCGTCTTCGGTGATGTCGATGGCGCGGTATTGGTTGGCCGTCACGGTGTGTTCCTTCAGTCCTGGTAGACGAAATCGAGCCAGTCCGCATGCCGGGCGTCCCGGCCGGCGACCACGTCGAAGTAGCGGGTCTGCAGCCGCTGGGTCACCGGCCCGGCGCTACCCCCGCCGATGGTCCGGTTGTCCATCTCGCGGATGGGTACCACCTCCGCGGCGGTGCCGCTGAAGAAGGCCTCGTCGGCGATGTAGAAGGCGTCCCGCGTCAGGGGCTCCTCGCGGATCTCGATGCCCTCTTCCCGGGCCAGCTCCAGCACCGTCTTGCGCGTGATGCCGTCCAGGGCGGTGGATAGCGGCGGGGTGTAGAGGATGCCGTCGCGGACCATGAAGATGTTCTCGCCGGGGCCCTCCGAGACATAGCCGTAGGGGTCGAGCAGCACCGCCTCGTCGAACCCCGCCTCCTTGGCCTCGCGATGGGCGAGCATGGAGTTGAAGTAGCCGCCGCTGAGCTTGGCCTTGGTCATGGTGATATTGGGATGGTGGCGCGTATAGCTGCTGGTCACCGCCCGGATGCCGTGCTTGAGGCCTTCGTCGCCGAGATAGGCACCCCACGGCCAGGCGGCCACCACCACGTGCACCTCCAGTCCGTGGGCATTGAGGCCCATGGCCTCGGAGCCGTAGAACACCAGGGGCCGGATGTAGCAGGCATCCAGCCCGTTGGCCCGGATTACCTGCCGCTGGGCCTCGTTGATGGTCTCCCGGGAATACGGCATGGGCATCTGCATGATGTGCGCGGAGTTGAACAGCCGCTGCGTATGCTCTTCGAGCCGGAAGATGGCCGCGCCGCGCTCGGTGCTGTAGGCCCGTACGCCCTCGAACACCCCCATGCCGTAGTGGAGGGTGTGCGTGAGGACGTGGGTGGTGGCGTCCCGCCACTCGACGAGCTCCCCGTCCATCCAGATCTTGCCGTCGCGGTCGGCCATAGACATGTTATTCGAGCTCCTGGTTCGCTAGCTAAGCGGAGATTCGCTTCGGGATTGGTGGGGCCGCCTCAGCCGGTGCGCGTCGGGACGCCCAGAAAAGCCTCGAAGGCCTCGCTCACCCGCTCCCGGGTGGCCTCCAGGCGCGGCACAACCGGCTGCCATGCGGGCTCCGCCATGCGGTCGAGCTGCTCCCGCCAGGTGGGATCCGCGGTCACTTCCACCTGCGCCCGGTCCTCGAAGAGCTTGACCCGGTTCTCCAGGGTCCGGAACAGCACGTAGGCCTCGTCCAGCATCCGGGCGGTCTGCTGATCGACGAGCCCGTGCTCGGTGAGGGCGCTCAGGGCTGCGCGGTTGCTGGTGGCCAGGATGGCGGGTGTGCGGTGGGCGTGGCGCAGGCAGAGGTACTGGATCAGGAACTCGATGTCGATGAGCCCGCCCCGGTCCCGCTTGATATTGAATACGCCCGCGGGGGAGGCGTGCTCCTCCAGCATGCGCCCGCGCATATCCCGGACTGCCTCCGCCAGCGCTTCCTCGTCCCGGGGGCGGGCCAGGATCTCCCCGCGCAGACGTTCGAAGGTGGCGCCCAGATGGGCGGCCCCGGCCACCGGCCGCCCGCGCAGGAACGCCTGGTGCTCCCACACCCAGGCGTGCTCGAGCTGGTATTCCCGGAAATGGTCCAGGGACGCAACCAGCGCCCCGGATTTTCCGCCGGGGCGCAGCCGCATGTCGATGCTATACAGGGCCCCCTCGGCTGTCAATGTGGTGACGAAGTGGATCAGCCGCTGACCCAGGCGGGCGAAGAAGCGGCCGTTGTCCATGGCCTCTCCCTTGCGCCCGCCTTCGGTGTGCTGCTCCTCGCCCCGGCTATCGTGCAGGAACAGCAGGTCCAGGTCGGAGCCGTAGCCCAGCTCGGCCCCGCCGAGCTTGCCGAGCCCCGCCACCAGGAAGCCCGCCTCCCGGCGCTCGCCCCCGTCGGTGCACATGGGCCGGCCGTAGCGTTCGGTGAGCTCGGCCCAGGCCATATCCAGGGCCCGGTCCAGGGTCAGCTCGGCCACTTCGGTGAGGCCCCGGCTCACCTCGGTGAGCTCGGCGTGGCCCTGGAGATCGCGGGCGGCCAGGTGAAGCACCTCGATACTCTTGAAGCGCCGTAGGGTGTTGAGCCGGTCCTCGAGGTCGGATGCGTCCTCCAGCTCCCGGCCCAGGGCGGCCTCCCGGGAGGCCCGGATGCGACAGGCGTAGAGGTCCTCGGGATTCAGTACCTCGTCCAGCAGCATGGGGTGCTTGCCGAGGAAGCGCGCCAGGAAGGGGCTGCCCCCGCACAGCCGCACTACCTGGGCCAGGGCCACCGGGTTCTCGGCGAGCAGGGCGAAATAGGTGGACCTCCCGCCGATGGCCTCCAGGACCTCGGCCATGCGGGAAAGCGCCACCGCGGGCGCCGGCGTGTTTCCCGCGGCCCCGATCAGCAGCGGCATGAGCCGGTTCAGCCGGTCCAGACCGGTGGCGGTGAGCCGATGCAGGAAGGGGGCGGCGCGGAGCTGCTCCAGGGTGGCCAGGGCGTCCTCGGGGTGGAGGTAGCCGTGGTCGCTCAGGATCTTCCGCCCCTCGGCCGCGTCGGTCTGGTTACGCCAGACACGCTCCAGCGGCGGCTCTTCCTCCTCGTCGGCGGTCTGCGGGGCAGCGAAGGTTTGGTCGAAGGCTTCCTGGACCCGGTCCCGGTGGGCATCCAGGGCGTCGAGGAAGGTCTCGGTGTCGGGGAAATCCAGGGTGTGCGCGAGGGCGGCCAGGCTTTCCGGGCTCTCCGGTAGGTGGTGGGTCTGCTCGTCCCCCGCCATCTGGACGTGGTTCTCCAGGCGGCGCAGGAATAGGTAGGCCACCTCCAGGTGGTCCAGGTCCCGGTCGGGCAGCAGCTCCAGCTCGCGCAGGGCGTCGAGCATGCGCATGGTGGCCCGGCCCCGCAGCTCCTTGTGGCGGCCGCCGTGCAACAGCTGGAAGGCCTGGACGATGAACTCGATCTCGCGGATACCGCCACGGCCCAGCTTGAGGTTGTCCCGGAAGCGCCGGTTCTCCACCTGGCGCTGGATCTGGGTCTTGAGGTCGCGCACTGCTTCCACCGCGCCGAAATCCAGATACCGGCGATAGATGAAGGGCTGCAGCTCCGCCAGCAGTCGCTCTCCCTGCGCCAGGTCGCCGGCGATGGGGCGGGCTTTCACGAGCGCATAGCGTTCCCACTCCCGGCCGTGAACTTGATAGTATTCCTCCATGCCATCAAGCGGCTGGGCCAGGGCCCCGCCGTCACCGTGCGGGCGCAGCCGCATGTCGACCCGGAAGGCGAAGCCATCGGCGGTAAGCTCGGACAGCAGCTGGATGACCGAACGACCAAGGCGCGTGAAATAGGTGCCGTTATCGACGGCCTTGGGGCCGTCGGTCTCGCCCTCGTCGGTGTAGGCGAAGATCAGATCGATGTCCGAGGAGAAGTTCAGCTCGCCGCCCCCCAGCTTGCCCATCCCGAGCACCGTGAAGGTGGCCCCGCTTCCGTCGGCAAGCCGGGGCGTGCCGAATCGCTCGCGCAGCTCGCGTCCCGCAAAGTCCAGGGCTGCCTCCACGGCGGCCTCGGCAAGGGCGGTGCTCTCACCCGCCGTCTCCGGGAAATCCGCCCAGCCCGCCAGGTCCCGGAAGGCGATGCGCGCCATGAGCCAGTTACGGACCCGCCGCAAGGCCGCCATGTGCTCTGCCCGCTCGGTGCAGGGGGCCACGGCCTCCTCGACGCGGGCCGCGATGTCCTCGGCGGTCCAGCGCTGTCCGAGCCATTGGGGATCCGTCACCAGGTCGCGGACCAGCTCCGGATACCGGCGCAGCTCCCTGTGGATGAAGGGGCTGCTGGCCAGCACCCGCAGCCAGGCATCCCGCAGTCCGGTATCGGCCAGCAGGGCCTCCGCCAGGAGCGTGCCCGATGAGCCTCCGATAATGTCGCTGAGGCGTATGCAGGCCGCCGACTCCTCCGGAGCGCGGTATGGCGATGATTGGGCCGAAGTGGTCATGGCGTCTATGTTGCCCCCCCGCTTTGCTGGCGTAAAGACAGCGGTCCCGGGCGAGCGCCGAGCGTGAGCGAGTCCCCACCGACCCCCCCGCTCCCTTGGTACCTGCGCCGCTCCTTCTGGCGCTGGGTGGTGCGGGGACTGGTGGCCCTGCTGCTGCTCCTGGCGGCCCTGGTCACCTGGGTGCTCCTCTATCCCCCCTCGCTGGCCCCGATCCGGGCGGATCTGGAAGACCTGCTGAGCCGCAAGCTCGACCGACGCATCGCTTTCCAGGATTTGGACTGGACCTGGTCCGGGGGCCTGAAGGTGCGCGTTTCCGGGGTGGAGGTGGGCAGCCGGAACCTGGGGGTGGATCAGGTGCGTCTGGGGGTGGAGCTGCTGTCGTTGCTCCGGGGTGAGGCGCGCCTGCAGGAGCTCGAGCTGGTGGGCCTGGACCTGCGCGTCGAGCGCCGCGCGGACGGCCGCCTGGTCGCCGGCGGCTTCCGCATGAAGCCCGGTCGCAACCTCGTCTATCCCCTGCTGGCCCGCTTCGACCATTTCCGCATTGCGGACAGCACCCTGCACTGGACGGATCATACCCCTGCGGAAACCGTGCGGGTCGCCCTTCGCGAATGGCGGGTGGACATCCGCCGGGACGGGGATGCCCATCGCGTGGACCTGCACGGTGCCCTGGGGGCCGGGGAGGTGGGGGTCCGTGGACGCATTCGCCATTTCGACGGCGGGCCGCCGGAATGGGAGCTGGATGTGCAGCTGCTCGGCTCTACCCTGTCGCTGGATGCGCTCCGTCCCTACCTGGAGGAGGGAGCCCCGCGGCGGATCCGGGGGAAGCTGGCCTTCTGGGCGGAGGCCCGGGGTGGGATGACCCGGGGAATAACCCTGGAGGGCCGCATACACCTCGCCGAGGCGGGGGTCCACTGGCCGGCGCGCCTGCGGAAGCCACTCACCGACATGGAGCTGGGCGCCTCCTTTCGCTACCGCTGGGATCGCCCTGGCCAGGAGCTGGCCCTGGAAAGCCTGGAGCTGCGCAGCGGCGCGCTGCACCTCAAGGGCCGGACCACGCTCCGGCTCCCGCCCGGATCCGGTCCCCGCCTGGACCTGGCGCTGCGGGCCGAACCGGTAACCTTCGCCGAGCTCCAGCCTCTGCACCGGTTCCGCGCCTTCCCCGAGCGGGCATCGGCCTGGCTGGGCCACGCCCTCGCCGGGCGCATCACCGAAACGGAAATCAGTCTGCGAGGACCCCTGCGGCGCTTTCCTTTCCCGGAAGATGCCGGGCGGTTCCGGGTGCGGGCGGAGATGGAGGGTGTGCGCCTGGCCTACGAGCCGGGCTGGCCGCCCGTGGAGGATCTGGCCGGTACCCTGACCCTGGACGGCACGCGCCTGGGGCTCTCGGCGCGTAGCGGACGTATTCTGCAGGCCGAGGTCCGGGGTCTGGAGGCCTCCATCCATGACTGGACGGCTCGTCCACCCCGCTTGCGGCTGCAGGGCAACCTGGACCTTAAGCTGGTGGACGGCATCCGCTTCCTGGAGCGGTCGGGCCTGGCGGAGAAGGGTTTCCTCGATCCCGCGATCCTGGTGGGCGGCGGGAAACTGGATCTGGGCCTGGAGCTTCCCCTGGGAAAGCAAGCGCCGCCGGAGGTTTACGGTCGCCTGAGGATGGAAGGAGCCGCTTACCGGCCCGCCCCCGGCATGCCGGCCCTGGTGGGCCTGAACGGCGCGGTGGATTTTCAGGGCCCGCACATTACCGCCACGGGCCTTCGTGCCCGGCTGTTCGGCGAGCCGGTGCGCTTGGCGCTGGAACGGGAGCCCGAGGCGCCCTTGCGGCTCCAGCTGGAGGGGGACTTTCCCGCCAATGTCCTGCGCCGGGCCGCGGCGCGTTTGGAACAAGAGCACCCACTGCTGCGGCGGGTCACGGGCACGCTGCAGACCCGGGTGAGCCTGGTGGCGGGCGAGGACACCCGGCGGTTCCGCGCCCGGATGGACCTGGGGCAAGCGGCGCTGGCGCTTCCCGAACCGCTGTTCAACGCCATCGGCCAGCCGGGCATGCTGGCGGTGGAAGGGCGGCTGCTCGGGAGACCGGAGTACCGGGCCCGGCTCGTGACGGGGGGCGACGAGTGGCGGGGCCGCCTGGAGGAGACGCCGGCGGGGGTTCTGGAGGCGGGGCTCGGGGTGGGCTTCGGCCAGCCGGCGCCCACCCCGGAGCTCGGCCTCTGCCGGATGACGGGCGAGCTGGACGCGCTGGCGCTCGGCCGCTGGACCGAACTGGTGCGGAGCTTGCGGGGCGGGCCGGAAAGCCGGACCCAGAGCCGCATGCCGCGTCTGGAGATGGATCTCCTGGTGGGCCAGGTGCGCTGGGGGCGCAAGAACCTGTATGCGGGCCGCGTCGCCCTCGATGGCCGGCCGGTGCCGGGCGGTTACCGGTGGCGTGGCGGCTTGGAGGGGAACCGGGCCGCGGGCCGATTCCGCTGGATGCAGCGGACGGGGAGGGACAGGGTGGAGGTCCGGATCGGACGGCTGCGCCTTCCCGGCCCCGGAGACTGGGGGAGCACGGGCAGCGGCTCCGGAAGCGGGAGCCACGACCTGCCGCCGCTCGATCTGATGGTCACCGCGGATCGGATCCGGCTGGGAGAGCAGATGCTGGAGGACAGCCACCTGGAGGCCCGCCTCTTCGAGGACCACTGGGTGATTCCGGTGCTGGAGTCCAGCATCGGCGCCACTACAGTGCGGGTGGAAGGGGGCTGGTCTGCCGAGAAAGGCCGGACCCATGCCCGCATGGAGCTCCGGAGCCGGGATTTCGGGCGCCTGTTGCGGGATGCGGGCGTCTATCCGAGCATGAAGGGAGGGAAAGGCACCGCCCGCGGCCGCGTGTCCTGGCCCGGCCGCCCCGCCAATTTCGCGGGGGGACGCCTGGACGGGTCCGTCCGGCTGGACATGCGGGAAGGCGAGATCGAGGAGTTCCATTTCCTCAGCAAGGCGCTGTCCACCCTCAACATCCTGGATTGGCCGAAGCAGGCGATCCGCGGGTTCTCGGATCTGGGCAGCAACGGCTTGGTGTATCGGCGGATGCAGGGCAAGGGGACCATAGAGGACGGCACCCTGACGCTGAAGCGCATGGCACTGGAAAGCGCGGCCCTGCGGTTGACGGCGGATGGCGGCCTGGATCTGGGCGCCCGCACCTACGACCTGACCATGCACCTGCATCCGCTGCAGACCCTGGATAAACTGGTTTCCGCGGTTCCCCTGCTGGGCTACCTCCTGACCGGAAAGGACAAGGCCTTCGCCAGCCTGGATTACCGGGTACGGGGTCCCTGGGAGGAGCCCCGCGTGACGGCGGTCAACCCGTCCGACCAGCCGGATTTCATGGAGGTCCTCGTGGAGCGCTTGAAGAAGATGCAATGGAAGGACCTGGCCCCATGGCGGTGAAGGGAGCACTGGCCGTCGCGGTCCTGGTCTGTGCCGTGGCCATGCCGGCGCAGGCGGCGGAAACCCTGAAGCGGGACCGCTGGACGGGTCCCGAGACCGTCGAGCAGGCGGCCGGGCATCCTGCTCTGAACACCCTGTTGAGCGCGTACACGGGCGCGACCGGGGCTCGGGTAGAAGTGGCCCACGGCGGGGGCGCCAGGGGAAGCGCATGGGCCCACGAAGTGCGCGGTTGGCTGGTGGCGCTGGGCATCCCGAGTGCCCGGATCCGCCTGGAGCCGGGCATCACGGAGCCGGGCACCCTGCGGCTGGCAGTGCGCGAAGCCGGAGGCGAGCCGTGAGCCCTCCGCTGGCCGCCGCGGTGCAGATGGTCTCCACGGACGACGTGGCGGCCAACCTCGGCCGGGTCCGTACTCTGCTGGAGCAGGCCCGCCAGGCGGGCGCGACGGTGGCCGTGCTTCCCGAGAACTTCCCGCTCATGGCGGCGGACGAACGGGCGAAGCTCGTCCACGCGGAGCCCGAGGGCGGCGGCCCGATTACCGCCTTTCTGCGTGAGGAGGCGGCGCGCCTCGGTCTCTGGCTGGTGGGCGGCACCGTGCCCTATGCCGCGGAGGAGGAGCGGGTGCGGGCGGCCTGCCTGGTGGTGGACGCGAACGGCGAAATTCGTGCCCGCTACGACAAAATCCACATGTTTGATGTCCAACTGGGGGACGACGAGGGCTACCGGGAATCGGCCACCATCGCCCCTGGGAGCACGGCAGTGGTGACGGAAACCCCCTGCGGGCCCGTGGGGCTGGCCGTGTGCTACGATCTACGCTTCCCCGAGCTGTTCCGGGCCCTGGTGGACCGGGGCGCGGAATGGCTCGCCGTTCCGGCCGCCTTCACCCGCACCACCGGCGCGGCGCACTGGGAGGTTCTGGTGCGGGCGCGCGCCATCGAGGAGCAGGTGACGGTGGTGGCCGCCGACCAGGGCGGAACGCATCCCGGCGAAAGGGAGACCTTCGGCCACAGCATGGTGGTGGATCCCTGGGGCACGGTCCTCGACCGGGTGGAAACCGGGGAAGGCGTCGCGCTGGGCGCCATCGACCGGCAGCACATCGCCCGGACCCGGCACCGCCTGCCCGCCCTCACCCATCGTCGGCTTTGACCGGCAACGCCTGAACGCGCTTGAAAATTCTACCCTCCCCGCGAGAGGTGAACGGATATGACCGACCAGTGGCAGGTGGCCGAGGAGCTGCTCCTGCGGCCCACCGACATGGACATGAGCCAGATCCAGTCCGCGCTGGGCCAGATGATGGCCCGGCAGGTGGATTATGCCGACCTGTATTTCGAGTACACCCGCCGCGAGGGCTTCACCCTGGAGGAAAGCCGCATCCAGGGCGGCTCCTACGGCATTGACCAGGGCGTGGGGGTGCGCGCGGTGAGCGGCGAGCGCACCGGCTTCGCCTATTCGGACGAGATCATGCCCGCCGCACTGCTGGAGTCTGCCAAGGCTGCCCGCGCCATCGCCACCTCCAGCGGCAGCGGCGACGCGCCGGTCCTGGCCCGCGGTCCGGCGCCGAAGCCGCTCTACTCCGCCGCCGACCCGCTGGCCTCCCTCTCCGACGAGGCCAAGGTGAAGATGCTGGAGACGGTGGACGCGGAGGCGCGCGCCGCGGATCCCCGGGTGCGCGAGGTGATGGCTAACCTGAGCGGGGCGTTCAAGACGGTGCTCGTGGCCCGCGCCGACGGCCGGCTGGTTACCGACGTGCGCCCGCTGGTGCGGCTCAACGTGCAGGTGATCGTCGAGGAGGACGGCCGCCGCGAGCAGGGCATGGCCGGCGGCGGCGCACGCACTGGCTACGACTGGTTTGACGACGCAACCGTGCGGGGTTATGCCCGCGAGGCGGTGCGCCAGGCCCTCGTGAACCTGGAGGCGGAGGATGCCCCCGCCGGCGCCATGGATGTGGTACTGGGGTCGGGCTGGCCGGGCATCCTGCTGCATGAGGCCATCGGTCACGGTCTCGAGGGGGATTTCAACCGCAAGGGCACGTCGGCCTTCAGCGGGCGCATCGGCGAGCAGGTGGCCTCCGAGCAGTGCACGGTGGTGGACGACGGCACCCTGCCCGACCGGCGGGGGTCGCTCACCGTGGACGACGAGGGCACGGAGAGCCAGCACACCGTGCTGATCGAGAACGGCATCCTCAAGAACTATATGCAGGACGCCACCAACGCCCGGCTCATGGGCGTGGAGCCCACCGGCAATGGCCGGCGCGAGTCCTACGCCCACCGGCCCATGCCGCGCATGACCAATACCTATATGGAGAACGGCGGCTACGACCCCGACGAGATCATCGCTTCCGTGAAGAAAGGGGTCTACGCCACCCAGTTCTCCGGCGGACAGGTGGACATCACCTCCGGAAAGTTCGTCTTCTCCGCTTCCGAGGCCTATCTCATCGAGGATGGCAAGGTCACCCGCCCGGTAAAGGGTGCCACCCTCATCGGCAACGGCCCCGACGTGCTCACCCGGGTGGCCATGGTGGGCAACGACAAGGAGCTCGATACCGGCATCGGCACCTGCGGCAAGGAGGGCCAGTCGGTTCCCGTAGGCGTGGGCCAGCCCACCCTGAAGATCCATGACCTGACCGTGGGAGGCACCCAATGACCGCCGGCGTCGATCACGAAGCCATCGCCCAGCGGGTCCTCGAGCGGGCCCGGAGCCACGGCGCCGATCAGGCGGAGGTGGGCGTGCAGACCGCTTCGGGCCTCTCCGCTGAGGTGCGTCTGGGCGAGGTGGATACCCTGGAGTATCACCGCGACAAGGGCTGCTCGCTGACCGTCTACATGAACGGAGCCAAGGGCAGCGCCTCCACCTCGGACTTCTCCGACGATGCCGTGGAGAGCACCGTGGCCAAGGCCTGCGACCTGGCGCGGCGGACCTCGGCCGATCCCGCCAACGGCCTGGCGGATCCGGAGCAGCTGGCCACGGAGATCCCGGGCCTCGACCTGGACCACCCGGTGGAGATGGAGCCCGAGGAGGCCATCGAGCGGGCACGCGCCTGCGAGGCGGCCGCCCGCGCCGTGGACGACCGGATCACCAACTCCGAGGGTGGCGAGTTCTCCTGGAGCCGCGGCACCATGGTCTATGCCAACAGCCACGGTTTCCTCGGCGGTTACAGCGGCACCCGCTACGGGGTATCCTCTGCCGTGGTGGCCGAGGAAGGCGGTTCCATGCAGCGGGACTTCTGGTACGCCACCGCTCGGGATCTCGCCCAGCTGGAGGACGGCGAGGCGGTGGGCCGCCGCGCCGGGGAGCGCACCGCCCGACGCCTGGGCGCGCGGCGGATCAGCACCGCCCGGGTGCCGGTGCTGTTCGAGGCGCCCGTGGCGGCGAGCCTCCTCGGTCACCTGGTGTCCGCCGTGCGGGGCTCCAGCCTGTACCGCCGCAGCTCTTTCCTGCTGGACAAGGCCGGGGAGCGGATCTTCACCTCCGGCGTCACCATCCACGAGGAGCCCCACCGGCCCAAGGGGCTGGGCAGCGTGCCCTTCGACGGGGAAGGCGTGGCCACCCGGGAGCGGGACCTGATCCGCGACGGCGTGCTGACCGGCTACTGCCTGGACAGCTATTCGGCCCGCAAGCTCGGCATGGAGACCACCGGCCATGCCGGCGGGGTGCATAACCTCTACATGCTGCCGGGAGAGCGCGACCCGCAGGCACTGCTGCGGGATATGGGCACCGGCCTGCTGGTCACCGAGCTCATCGGCATGGGCGTCAACGGCGTGACCGGCGATTATTCGCGCGGTGCGGCGGGCTTCTGGGTGGAGAACGGCGAGGTGGCCTACCCGGTGGAGGAGATCACCATTGCCGGCAACCTGAAGGACATGTACATGGACATCGTGGCCGTGGGCAGCGATCTGGACCTGCGGGGCAATGTCAGCGCCCCCTCGGTGCTCATCGGCGAGATGACCGTGGCTGGGCAGTAAGGCGTCTAACCGCCAAGGACGCCAAGAGCAGGCCGAAATGAAAAAGGGCCACGCACCTCACGGGTCGGAGTCCCCAGCTCAGGGCCTCCGGCGGGTGGCCTTTGGCGGCTTGGGTTGTTCACCACTTCTCTTGACGTGCTTGGCGTACTTGGCGGTTTATAATTCTTTTTGTTGGTTTTCTTGGCGCCTGGCTTCTTGGCGTTTTCTTAAGCTTTTCCGAGGAGAGGATTTTGGACGAAGCACAGCTGCCGGAGCTTCTGGAGGATGTGAAGGAAGCGGTCCGCGCCGCGGGGCGCGAGGTTATGCAGTATCAGGGCGGGGCCAACGAGCAGTGGGAAAAGGGGGTGGATGACCCGGTCACCAAGGCGGACCTGGCTTCCGACAAGCTTCTCCGGGAGCGGCTGCTGGGGCTCAGGCCCGAGTGCGGCTGGCAGTCCGAGGAGACCGTGGACGACCAGTCGCGGCTGGAGAAGGAGTGGGTCTGGGTGGTGGACCCCCTGGACGGCACCAAGGAATTCCTCGAGCAGGTCCCGGAGTTCTCCATCGCCGTGGCCCTGGTCCATAACGGCAAGCCGAAGCTGGGCGTGGTCTTCAATCCCGCCACCATGGAGATGATCGCCGGTGCCGAGGGCGCGGGCGTGAGCTACATGGGTGGCCCCGCCCGGGTGAGCGAGGAGCGCTTCCGCGCCGCCGCCTCCGTGGCGGTGAGTCGCAGCGAGTACAAGCGCGGCGAGTTCGACGAGGTGGCCGCCACCATGCACCTGCGGCCCATCGGCTCGGTGGCCTACAAGCTGGCCCTGGTGGCGGCCGGGCAGGTGGACGTCTTCTACACCCTGACCCCCCGCTGCGAGTGGGACATCTGCGCCGGCGTGTATCTGGTGAAGGCGGCGGGCGGCATGGCCACCGAGAAGGACGGGGCCGAGGTGGTGTTCAACAAGCCCGAGGGCAAGACCCGCAGCCTGGTGGCCGCCAACCCCGATCTTCACGCCGACCTGCTGGAGGCTCTCAAGGATACCCCCCTGGCGCCCGACCTGCGCGCCTGAGCAGAGGGTGAGCCGTCAAGTACGCCAAGCGCGCCTGGGCTTCTTGGCGTTTCCTGATCCGTTATCGCTTCCACACCCAGGGGAGGAAGCCCATGGAGCCCCATTGGCCGCCCCTGATTCGCGCCCTGCTGGATCCTAGCCGCTATCCCCACCCCGTTACCAGCGTGGAGGTGGTGGAGACCCATATCTCCTACGTCCTGCTCACCGGCGATTACGCCTACAAGATCAAGAAGCCCCTGGACTTGGGCTTCCTCGATTTCTCCACCCTCGATAAGCGCCTCCAGGCCTGCCGGGAGGAGCTGCGCCTCAACCGGCGCACCGCGCCGGAGCTGTACCTGGACGTGGTGCCCATATCGGGAATCCCCGAGAGTCCGGTCCTGGACGGTACCGGGACGCCCTTCGAGTACGCAGTGCGCATGGTGGAGTTCGACCCGGCCTTGCAGGCGGACCGCTGCCTGGAGCGCGGCGAGCTGGATGCCGGAGTGATGGCGGACCTGGGTGCCCGGGTGGCGGCCCTCCATGCCGGAGCGGAGGAGCCCGCCGCGGATGAGGAGTACGGGACCTGGGCCAGCGTCCGTTCCGACCAGCTCGAGAACCTGGAGCAGCTGCGTGCGGAACGGGAAAGCCTGGGGCTGGACGAGGCCCGTTTCGAGGCCCTGGCCGGGTGGGTGACGGGCTTCCTGGAGGAGCACCGGGCGCGCTTCGAGCAGCGCCGGGCCGAGGGGCGCATCCGGGAAGGACACGGCGATCTCCACCTGGGCAATCTGGCCTACATCCACGGGCGGCTGGTGCCCTTCGACGCCATCGAATTCGATCCGGGCCTGCGCCGGATCGACGTCATGGCCGACGTGGCCTTTACCTGGATGGACCTGCGCTATCGGCAGCGCCGCGACCTCGGCACCGCGTTCCTGAACGCATATCTGGAAGCGAGCGGCGATTATTCCGGGGTACGCCTGCTGCCCTTCTACACCGTCTATCGGGCGCTGGTGCGTACCAAGGTGGCGGCCCTCCAGGCCGGCGAGAGCGATGATCCGGAGCGTGCGCGCGCTTTGCGGGATCAGGCCGCCCGGTATTTCGCCCTGGCCGAATCCGTGTCCGGGGACGACGAGTCCCTGCTCATCATGGCGCGCGGGGTTACGGGCGTGGGGAAGAGCCTGGCCTCGGCGCCCGTACTGGCCCGGCTGGGCGGGGTGCGTATCCGCTCGGATGTGGAGCGCAAGCGGCTGGCGGGCCTGGGCCCGGACGAGCGCAGCGGCTCGTCGGTGGGCGGCGGGATCTATACGGAGGACCTGTCGGCGCGCACCTATCAACGGCTTCTGGATCTGGCGCGCCCGGCCCTCGCCGCCGGGTTCCCGGTTTTCCTGGATGCCACCTATCTGGCTGCCCGGCGCCGGGCGGAGGTGCGGAAACTGGCGGCGGAGCTGGGCGTTCCCTGCGTGATCCTGGCCCTGGAGGCCCCCGAGGCGGTGATCCGCCAGTGGCTGCGGGAGCGGGCCGAGGAGGACGGCTCGGTCTCCGAGGGCGACGAGGCAGTCCTCTCCGATCAGCTGGCCCGCCAGGACCCTCTGGAACCGGAGGAGGAAGGCGCAGCGGTCCGCGTGGACACCAGCACGGAGCTGGACTTCGACGCCATCGCCCGGGCCCTGCGCGGCAAGGCCCGGATTCCTGCCCGGGAGCCCTGAAGGCCGCTTCTGCTTTTATCCGGCGGACCGCCCGCCCCGCCGCCTCCTAGAACAGGTCCTCCATCATCTGCGAGGAGCCGGAGCTCGATTGCGGCTTCCGGTCCCCGCCCGACTCGCCGGAATCCTGCCCGCCGCCGGAGGAATCGGAGCCGGAGGAGATGGAGGCCGGCCGCGGCGTCACCTGCGTGGGCGCATTCCCCTTGCGGAAATACTCGAACAGGGTCTCGTCGCTCCACGGCGCGGCCAGCTTGCCGGTCTCCGCATCGATGCGCACGTTTACCACCCCCTCGGGCTGCTCGAATTTATGGACGTCGCGGCCCTTCAGGGTCTCCCGCATGAAATCAACCCAGATCGGAGCCGCTGCCCGCGAGCCGGTCTCGTTGCTGCCCAGAGTCTTGGGCTTGTCGAAGCCGACGAAGGCACCGCCCACCAGGTCATTGGAGAAGCCCAGGAACCAAGCGTCCCGCTGGTCGTTACTGGTCCCCGTCTTCCCCGCCAGCGGCAGCCCGAGCCGCTTGGCGCGCCAGCCGGTACCCCGCTCCACTACGCCGCGCAACAGGCTTACCATCTGGTAGTTCACCTGGGGCGACAAAACCCGGACGGGGCGAATGGATTCGTGGAAGCGCATCTCCGGGTGCGCCACCAGCTCCTCGGGGTCCAGCTCCTCGGGGTTGGAAGCCCGGTGACACTGGATGCACCGGGACCGGGCGATGTTCCGCATCACCGGGCGGCCGTGGCGGTCCTCCACCCGCTCGATAAGGATGGGGTCCACCCGCAGACCGCCGTTGGCGAAGACGGCGTAGCCCCGCACCACCTGCATGGGGGACAACGAGGCGGAGCCCAGGGAAAGAGAGAGGTTCTGGGGCAGATCCTTGGGCTCGAAGCCGAACTTGGAGACGAAGTCCACGGCGTAGTCGATGCCCATGCGGCGCACCAGCCGGATGGTCACCAGGTTCCGCGAGTGCTCCAGACCCTTGCGCAGGCGGGTGGGTCCGTAGAACTTCTCCGAGTAGTTCTCGGGCGTCCAGCGGGTCTCCAGGGCCTCGTCCTCGAAGACGATGGGGGCGTCGTTGATGAGCGTGGCCGGCGTCATGTTCTTGGAAAGGCCGGCGGCGTACAGGAACGGCTTGAAGGAGGAGCCCGGCTGGCGGCGCGCCTGGGTGGCGCGGTTGAACTGCGAGAGCTGGGGATCGAAGCCGCCGATCATGGCGCGAATCCGCCCGGAGTCGGGGTCCATGGCCACGAAGGCGCCCTGGACCTCGGGAACCTGGCTGAGGAACCAGGGGCCCTTGGGACGCTTCTCCAGCCGGATGACGTCGCCCGGCGCCAGGACCGCATCCGCGGACTCGGGGCGCGGGGCGCGCTGGGTGGCCGACTTGTAGGGCCGTGCCCAGCGGATACCTTTCCACTGGAGGGTGATCTCCCGCCCGTCGGACAGCAGCACCCGGGCCGTGCGGGGGGGATCCTCCTCTGCTCCCTTGCCGTCGGTCTTTTCCGCCTCGGGCTTTTTCTCGCCGAGGTGGAGAACCACTCCGGTATGCAGGGGGCCGGCCTCCCGGATCCCTTCCAGCCGCTTTAGCAGGATCTCCTTGAAGGGAAGCGGCTCCTTCTCCGCTCGCGTTTCCCCGGAAGGTGCCTCCACCGCGGGCAGGGGCGTACCCTCCGGCCCCGCCTCGCCTGCCGCCTTTTGGCGGAGCTTTTCCAGGTCCCAGTGCTGCTCCGGGCCCCGGTAGCCGTGCCGGTATCCGTAATCCAGCAAGCCCTGTTGGACGGCGGTACGGGCCTGGGCCTGCATGGCCGGGTCCACGGTGGTGAATACCCGGAGCCCGGCCGTGTAGGCGCGCTCCTGGCCGAACTGCTCCACAATTCGCCGGCGCACTTCCTCGGCGACCTGGGGCATGGGCGTGGTTTCGGGGTCGTGATCGCCCGCGTGGATGGGGGTGCTCAGCGCCTTGTCAACGGCCTCGGGGCTGGCCATGCCGGTGGCCCGCATGCGGCGCAGGACGTAATCCCGGCGGTGCCGGGCCCGCTCGGGATGCTCCGCGGGGTTATACGCGGAGGGGGCCTTGGGCAGGCCGCCGAGCATGGCCGTCTCGGCCAGGGTCAGCTCGTGGACCGACTTGCCCCAGTAGTTCTGGGCGGCGGCCTCCACCCCGTAGGCGCCGTTGCCCAGGTAGATCTGGTTCAGATACAGATGCAGGATCTCCGGCTTGGTGAGCCGTCGTTCGATGCGGAAGGCGAGCAGCATTTCCCGGAGCTTGCGCATGATGGTGCGCTCCCGGGTCAGCAGGAAGGTGCGCGCCACCTGCTGGGTGATGGTGGAGGCTCCCTGGACCGGGGCGCCCGCCTTGATGTCGGCGATCAGGGCGCGGACGATCCCGGGAATGTCGATGCCGGGGTGGTCGAAGAAGCTGGAGTCCTCCGCCGCCAGGAAAGCGTCCTTCAGCTCCTCCGGAATCGCCTCCGGCGGCAGGGGCAGGCGCCGCTGGCTGCCGAATTCACCGATGAGCTGGCCGTCCCGGGCGAAGATCCGCATGGGGGTCTTGGGCTGATAGTTGGTCAGCGCGGTGATCGGGGGGAGCTTCGAGCTGAGCCAGAGATAGCCGCCGAGACCGCTTACCGCCCCGATGAGGACCAAAACCCCCGAAGCTATCAGGATTCTTCTGACGAAAGTGGGCATTGTGCGCCTGCGGGTTGATTATAAATGCGAATTAAGAATCGATTCGACGGCTATTGGGCGCCGGAGTTCCGGATGTCTGGTTGTTTCCCTTAGGGGCTTTCCCTGATATAAAGGGCGACACCGAATAATACCAAAACGATTGCTCTGGCGAAGCGGCTGCCCATGCCCAAGCTGTATAACAAACCCCTTTTCGGGCTCGATCTGTCCACTACCTCGGTGAAGGCCGTGGAGATGGACCGGCGGGGCCGCACCTACCGCCTGCAGGGGTACGCCATCGAGCCGCTGCCCGCCGGGGCCGTGAACGACCACGCGGTGGTCGATTCCGAGGCGGTGGCCGCGGCCATCACCCGGGCCCGCAAGGGGGCCAAGGCACGCCAGAAATACGTGGCCGCCAGCGTAGCCGGTGCAGCGGTGATCACCAAGAAAATTTCCATCCCCGCCGGCCTCGACGAGGTGGGTCAGCAGTCCCAGGTGGAAATGGAGGCCGACCACCACCTGCCCGCCGGTATCGAGTCCATGTACCTGGATTACCAGGTCCTGGGGCCGGATCCCGCCGACGAGGCCAACCAGCTCGAGGTGCTGCTGGTGGCCTGCAAGCGGGATGTGGTGGACGGTCACGTGGCGGCCATCGAGGCCGCCGGGCTCAAGGCCTCGGTGATCGACGTGGACCCCTTCGCGGTGGAGTCGGCCTTCGAGCTCGGGGCCCCCGACGAGTACATGGGAAAGACGGTGGCCCTGCTCAACATCGGCGCCCAGGTCACCAATATCAATGTCCTCCACAAGGCCCAGTCCATCTTCACCCGCGACCACTACTTCGGCGGGCAGCAGCTGGTGGAATCCCTGGCCGAATCCTACGGGTGGGAGGACAGTCAGGCCGAGCAGCGGCTGGCCCGCGGCGAGCTGCCCGAGGATTACCCGCAGCGGGTCCAGGGGCCCTTCCTCCAGAACCTGGCCCTGGAGATCGGCCGCAGCATGGATTTCTACGCCTCCAACCAGCCCGATCACCCCGTGGACTGGGTGGTGGTCTCCGGCGGCTGCGCCCTGCTTCCCGGCCTGACCGAGGCCCTGGAGGAGCAGCTCGACGTACAGGTTAGCATCGCCAACCCCTTCCCCAAGATGAAGGTGGGCGGCGGGGTCAAGCAGAACAGCCTCGATAAGGTGGCGCCCCGGTTGATGGTGGCCACGGGGCTCGCCCTCCGGAGCTTCGATCCGTGATCCGTATCAACCTCCTTCCCTACCGGGAACAGCGGCGCAAGGCGCAGCTGCGTCGGGATGGGATTGGTGCCGGCATCTTCCTGGTGATCGTGGCGGGCCTGCTAGTGGCCACCTACCTGCACCTGCAGGGGGTGGAGAGCCGGCACAAGGCCCGCGTGGAGTACATGAAGACCGCCCTGTCCAAGATCCGCGACCAGCTCGACGAGGTGGACAAGCTCAAGGAGAAGCGCGCCGACCTGGTGAAGAAGCTGGGCGTGATCAAGGACCTGCAGGAAGGCCGGGACCGCTCGGTGCGCCTGTTCGAGACCCTCGGTCGGGCCGTACCCGAGGAGGTCTCCCTGCAATCGGTCCGCCAGCAGGATTCGGGCCTGCAGCTCGAGGGGGAGGCCCGCTCCAACAGCGATATCTCCAGCTTCATGCGCCGCCTGGAGGCCTCGGACCTGTTCGCCGATCCGGATCTGGAGGTCATCACCAACAGCAACCGGAACGGCAACCCCGTAAAGACCTTCAAGATGGGCGTGCGGATGGCGGACGCCGCGCAGGGATCGGGCGAAAAGGACGGCGATTCGGGCAAGGGGGGCTGAATGGACATCCAGGATCTGGACCTTGAGGCGGCCCTGCGCGCACCCGACTGGGTGAAGGCCGTGGTGCTGCTGGTGGTGGTGGCGCTCATCGGCTCCGCCTTCTGGTGGTTCGTCTACGCGCCGCACCAGGAGGCGGTACAGCGGATGGAGGACCGGGTGGCGAGCCTGAAGGCCCGGTACCAGCGCAAGAAGCGGCAGGTGGCCAACCTCCCGGCGCTGCGCGAGCAGTACCAGCAGCTGGAGAAGCGGATGGGCCGCGCCCTCGAGCAGCTACCCGACCGCTCCGAGGTGGCGAGCCTGCTGGTGGAGGTAACCCGCGCCGGTCGCTCGGAGGGCCTCAGCTTCGAGCTGTTCCGGCCGGCGGAGGAGAAGCCCCAGGATTTCTATGCCGTGCTCCCCGTGGAAGTGGAGGTGCGCGGCAGCTATAACGCCATGGGTCGGTTCCTGGCCGCCACCGCCTCCCTGCCCCGGATCGTGAATATCGGCGATATCCAGTTGAGCGGCGGCGAAGGGGGAGAGCTGACCATGAAAGGACAGGCGCGGACCTTCCGGTATCTGGGTGAGGAGGAGCAGTGAGCGTGCCCCGCACCCATATGGCGGTGGCCGGTCTGGCTGTACTGTTGGCGGGCTGCGGCAACGGGCAGCAGGATCCGGTGGCGGATCTGCGGGCGCTCGTCGAGCGACCGGCGCCGCCACCCGACGAGGACGCCACGCAGCCCCTTCCCGAGCCGGTGAAGACCGGGGAGGTGACCTTCCGGGTCCTGGACCGCTCACCCTTCCAGCCCCTGCCCGCCCTGGAGGATACGAAGAACCAAAAGGCGTACCAGGGACCCCGGCCCGACAAGGACCGGCCGCGGGAGCCGCTGGAGCAGTTCGCCCTGGGCAGTCTGCGCATCGTCGGCACCATGCAGCGGGGCGAAAAGGGCTGGCGCGCCTACGTTCGGGCCCCGGACGGCATCGTCTACACCGTACAGACGGGCGATCACATGGGCCAGCAATACGGGCAGGTGCAGAAGATCGGCGCGAGCAGCGTGACCGTGCGGGAGCTTGTGCCGCGCGGCCAGGGGCGCTGGGAGCCGCGCGAACGCACCGTGGAGATCAAGTCTACAGGGGGATGACATAGTGGCTTGGCGGAATCTTTGGCTACCCGCCGCAATTCTGACCGTTCTGTTTCAGGCCCTGGTCTCCACGGTTTCCGCGGCCGAGGTCCGGGTAAGCGGTGTGGAGCTCTTCGAGGAGGGGGAGAGCACGGGCGTGCTCCTGACCGGGAACGGGGCCCTCACCTACCGGCTGCTTTCCCAGGAGGAGCCACCGCGCGTCCTCGTCCAGCTACCGGGTGCGGAGGTTCGTCCTTCCGCCCTGCCGGAGGTTACCTCCAAGGGCTTGGTGCGCAACGTCAAGCTCCATACCCGGGAAGGCCAGCCCCCTAGGCTCGAGCTCCTCCTGGCGCGGGCGGCCGAGGCGCAGGCCACCCGGGAAGGCTCCGCCCTGACCGTGACCCTGTCGCCCAAGGAGGGCGCCGCGGCGGATGACGCGCAGGCGGAGAGCGGCGATGCGCAGGGGCCGCCGCAGCTCCGCGATTACGCCGTTTCCGCCACCCAGGACGGTGCTCGGCTCCTGTTCAAGACCAGCCACAAGGTCCGGCGCTTCCAATCCTTCCAGCTGGATGGTCCGCCCCGTCTCGTTCTGGACTTGTACGGTGCCGCCTCGGCCCTGCCCAGGAAAGCCTACGACCTGGACCATCCGCTGCTGAAGCGGGTCCGGTTCGGCGAGCGGGACGACCGGACCCGGGTGGTTCTGGAGCTGAAGGAGCGGGTCACCCACAGCGTGGAGCCCACCGGTCAGGGCCTGCGCTTGGCCCTTCGGCGCACCAGCGCCCGGGAAGGCTTCCGTCACGTGCGGGACGTGAATTTCACCGTGGGGCCCAAGCCGGACGTGGGCCAGCTGGAAGTGAAGCTGGACCGCACGGGTGCCGAGGCCCGGGTGCAGCGGGAAGAGGGGCGCGTGGTTCTGGATCTGCCCAAGACCCGGCTTCCGGAACGTCTGCAGAAGCGCCTAGTGGTGACGGACTTCGGCACCGCGGTAAAGACCGTGGATCTTTACCAGAAAGGGGACCGTGTCCGCGCGGTCCTTTCCGGGTCGGGTCCGCTGGACCCCACCACCTACCAGCTGGACGGCAAGCTGGTTCTGAACGTCGGCAAGAAGGAGGCCGAAAAGGCCAAGCGGGGCCTTTCCGCCACCGGGAAGCCCTACGAAGGGGAAAAGCTGAGCCTCAACTTCCAGAATATCGACGTCCGGCAGGCGCTGAATATCCTCGCGGATTTCGCCGACCTGAACATCGTCGCCAGCGACAGCGTGGCGGGGCAGCTCACGCTACGACTGCAGGAGGTTCCCTGGGACCAGGCACTGGACCTTATACTGGATAGCCAGGGGCTCGGCATGGTCCGGGAGGGCAACGTCATCCGCGTGGCGCCCCAGGCGGAGCTGCAGAAGCAGCGCGAGCAGAAGATGCAGGCGGAGCTCAAGAAGCAGCAGCTGGTCCCGCTGAAGACCGAGATCATCCAGGTCAATTACGCCAAGGCCGGGGAGATCAAGAGCCTGCTGGAGAACCAGGCCGGTGGCGAGGGCAAGGGCGGCGGCATGCTCTCGCAGCGCGGCAACATCAGCGTGGATGCGCGCACCAACAGCCTGCTGGTCCGCGAGACGCCCGAGCAGATCCGGGCCATCCGCAAGCTGGTGGAGAAGCTCGACCGGCCCACCCGGCAGGTGATGATCGAGGCCCGTATCGTCAAGATCGATACCTCCTACGAGCGCAATCTGGGAGTGCGCTGGGGCGGCAGCTATACCAACAATTCAGGCACCAACACCGTCTCCGGTACCCTGGCCGGCGCGCAGGCCGGCACCCCCGCCCTCGCCCTGGACCTTCCGGCGGCGGGCGCCAGCGGGGGTGGTCCGGCCTCGCTGGGGATGCGGCTGGGCAGCATCTCCAACAACGCCACCCTGGACCTGGAGCTTCAGGCCATCGAAGCGGAGGGCAACGGCAAGGTGATCTCCAGCCCGCGGGTGGTGACCGCCAACCAGCAGGAAGCCACCATCGAGCAGGGAACCGAGATCCCCTATCAGCAGGCCACCTCCTCCGGGGCCACCTCGGTGTCCTTCAAGAAGGCGGTGCTGAGCCTGGCGGTGACGCCTCAGATTACCCCCGACGGGCGGCTCATCATGGACGTCAACGCCAGCAACGACACAGTCGGCCAAAGCACGGTGGCGGGCCCCGCCATCGACACCGAGGAAGTGGAGACCCAGGTCCTGGTGGATGACGGGGAAACGGTGGTCATCGGCGGCATCTACGCCAAATCGGAGCGGGAGGATCGGACGGGGGTCCCCCTGCTCCGGAAGATCCCCCTGCTCGGCTGGCTGTTCCGCACCAAGAGCGTGACCTCGCAGAAGAACGAGCTGCTGATCTTCCTGACCCCGCGGATCGTGGACGAGCAGCCGCTGGCCATGCAGGGGAAGACGGAATAGGAGCGGCCTCCGGTCTTTCCTCGAAGGGCGCGGGGAGGTAGCGGTTTTGCCGGGCGACAAGGTCTATCTGGTGGGCCCCATGGGCGCGGGCAAGTCGACGGTGGCCAGACTCCTGGCCCCCCGGCTGCAGGCCGGCGTGGTGGACCTGGACGCCGAGATCGAGGATGCCTTCGGCCGCTCCATCCCGGAGCTCTTCGCGGAGCACGGCGAGTCCGGCTTCCGGGACCGGGAGGAACGGGTCCTGGCCGAGGTGGCGCAGCGTCCGGGGCCCCTGGTGGTTGCCACGGGCGGCGGCGTGATCCTGCGCGACGCCAACCGGCGGGTCATGGCCGCAAGCGGCACCATGGTCTATCTCCATGCGGACGTGGATACCCTGCTCGCCCGTACCGCGGGTAGCGCCAACCGCCCACTGCTGCAGGTGGCGGATCCGCGCGCCAAGCTGGCGGCGCTCCAGGCGGAGCGCGACCCCCTCTACCGCGAGGCGGCCATCCTGGTGGAAGGCGCGGAGAGCAGTCCGGCAGAGGTGGCCGAGGAGATCCTCCATCGGCTGGCCGATGCGGGAGACACCCCGGTAGAATAGTCCTGTCGCATCCCCGGCAGCCTCCAGCTCACGGAATCCCATGAAAACGTTGACCGTAGCGCTCGGCGAGCGCAGCTACCCCATCCACATTGGCCCGGACCTTCTCAAGACCGGGTCCCTGGTCGCCGATACCCTGCCGGCCCCCAGGGCGGTTCTGGTGACGAACGAGACCGTCGGACCCCTGTATGCCCGGCAGCTCGCCGATGGCCTGGAGGCGGCGGGGGTGACCCTGCTGGACCGGATTGAGCTGGCCGACGGCGAGCAGCACAAGACCCCGGCCACCCTGGAGCAGGTCTACGATCGGCTCCTGGAGGCACGGGCGGACCGCAAGACCGCGGTGATCGCCTTGGGCGGCGGCGTGGTTGGCGACTTGGCGGGCTTCGCCGCGGCCACCTATCAGCGCGGCGTACCCTTCGTGCAGGTGCCCACGACCCTGCTGGCCCAGGTGGATGCGGCCGTGGGCGGCAAGACGGCGGTGAATCATCGCCTGGGCAAGAACATGATCGGGGCCTTTTACCAGCCCCGGGTGGTGCTCGCCGATACCGATTCCCTGGGCACCCTCCCGGACCGCGAGCTGCGGGCGGGATTCGCCGAGGTGGTGAAATACGGCCTGATCCGCGATCCGGCGTTCTTCGCCTACCTGGAAGAGCACGCCCAAGCGATCTTGGCGCGGGATCCCGAAGCGCTGAGCGAGGCCATCTACCGTTCCTGCCGCAACAAGGCCGAGGTGGTGGCAGCCGACGAGCGGGAAGCCGACCAGCGGGCCCTGCTCAACCTGGGCCATACCTTCGCCCACGCCATCGAGACGGGCACCGGCTATACGGACTGGCTGCACGGCGAGGCGGTGGCGGCGGGCATGGTAATGGCCGCGGAGGTGTCCCGCCGGGCGGGGCTCCTGTCCGAGTCGGATACGCAGCGGATCACCGCGCTTCTGAAGGCTTCCGGACTGCCCGTTAAGGGTCCCGCAGACCTGGCCACGGACCGCTATCTGGAGATCATGGGCGTGGACAAGAAGGCCTCGGGGGGTGCAGTGCGCTATATCCTCCTCGAAGGGATCGGGCGCGCATTCATGACCGCCGAGGTGCCGGAGGCGGTGGTCAGGGAGGCCATCGACGCCTGCCGCTAGCCCCCGCGTGGCCGCGGTTCTCCGATGGTGCCGCCCCTCGGATGAAAACCGGGCGTCCCGTGCCGGGCTTTCGGTGGTACGCTGGAACCGCGGGGCCCTTCCCGAGGATTGACAGTCTCGACCCGCCGACCGTAGGTTTGTTTCCAAATGATCCAGGATTTCTTCCAAGGCGTAGGCAATGGACTCCTGCTGCTGATCGGGGTGGCCCTGACCGCGCTGTTCGTACTCTGGCTCACCCTGCCCTTCCTGGTGCTGCAGCTGGTCCGGTCCAACCGTGCCTTAACCGAGGAGGTTCGCCGCCTGCGTCTCCTGCGCGAGGAAGAGGAGACGGAAGACGGCCCCCAGAGCCATCAATAAGGAGGGTCTAATGGCGACAGAGGTGGACCACCTGGACGATGAGCTGGCCCGGAGCAACGGCCACTTCCACAATCTGCTGGAACGCCACCGCGGACTGGACGATCAGATCGACGAGCTCGAGGACGGACGCGGGCACGTGGACGATCTGGAGCTGAGCAGGCTCAAGCGGGAACGACTATACGTGAAGCAGCAGCTGGAGTTCATGCGAAGGAAGCTGCGGCCCAACGGAGAATAGCCTGAAAACCGGTTCCGAGGAAAAGGGCGCGCTGAGCGCCCTTTTTTGTATTCGGATCAAGCGGCCCCCGCCCGGCATCCGCCTCTGGTACCCTTATCCGTTCACCCCGGCAAGGCGTAGAGCCCTACCATCCAGGAACCGAAATGACGCGCCCCGACAACGACACTTTCCTGCGCGCCTGCCGGCGCGAGCCCGTCCCCTACACGCCGGTCTGGCTCATGCGGCAGGCCGGCCGTTATCTGCCCGAGTACCGCCGGGTCCGGGAACGGGCCGGGGATTTCCTGAGCCTGTGCCGCAGCCCGGAAATGGCCACCGAGGTCACACTGCAGCCCGTGGACCGGCTGGGGGTGGACGCGGCCATCCTGTTCTCCGACATCCTCACCATCCCCGCGGCCATGAACCGAGGCCTACGCTTCGCCACCGGCGAGGGACCGGTCATCGACCATCCCGTGCGCACCGCCGCGGACGTGGATGCCCTGCCCGTTCCCGACCCCGGCGCGGAGCTGCGCTATGTACCGGACGCGGTGGCGGCCGTCCGCAAGGCCCTGAACAACCGCGTGCCGCTCATCGGCTTCGCGGGATCGCCCTGGACCCTGGCCACCTACATGGTGGAAGGCGGCTCCTCGAAGACCTACGGGATCATCAAGCGGCTCGCCTATGACGAGCCCTCCGTGCTCCATCGTCTTCTGGACAAGCTGGCCCTGGCGGTGACGGACTACCTGAACGCCCAGATCGAGGCCGGGGCCCAGGCTGTGCAGATCTTCGATACCTGGGGCGGCGTGCTCACACCGCCCGCCTACCGGGAGCTCAGCCTCGGCTACATGCAGCGAATCGTGAACGGCCTGCACACTACCGCCGATGGTGAGCGTGTACCGGTGATCCTGTTCACCAAGGGGGGCGGCGCCTGGCTGGAGGAGATGGCCGAAACCGGGGCCGATGTGCTGGGTCTGGATTGGCAGACGGACCCCGCAGAGGCCCGCCGGCGCGTCGGCAGCCGGGTGGCCCTCCAGGGCAACATGGACCCGGCGGTGCTCTACGCCGGTCCGGAGCGCATCCGTCGGGAGGTGGCCCGCACCCTGGACGCCTTCGGTCCGGCTCCGGGCCATGTCTTCAATCTCGGGCACGGGGTCAGTCCGGATGTCCCGCCCGAGCATGCCGAGGCCTTCGTGGCGGCGGTCCACGAGCTGAGCGCGGCGCGCTGACCGCAGCGGTTCCCGCGGCAATCCGTGGACTGGACCGGCCCGGAGCGGAATGCAATAATCGATTCCGCTTTCGCGCCGGGGAAGGCTACCCAAAAGGAGCAGGAGTGGCACGAACCCTCATCCGGACGCTTGTCCTCTTTGTCCTCTGGATTCTGCTGTCGGGCCATTTCGATGGTCTGCTCCTCAGCCTGGGTATCGCTTCCTCGCTCCTCGTGGCCCTTCTGGCCGGCCGGATCGACGCCGCCGACCGCGAGCCCCAGAGGATGGCCGTGGGGCCCGCGCTGATTACCTACTGGGCGTGGCTGGCCTGGCAGGTGATCCTGTCCAACATTGACGTTGCGCGCCGGGTCCTCAGTCCCAGCCTGCCCATTAGCCCCTGTATCGTGCGGGTCCGGGCCAGCCAGAAAACCGACCTGGGGCGGGTGATCTTCGCCAACTCCATTACCCTGACGCCGGGCACCGTCTCCATCGACCTCCAGGGGGACGAGGTGGAAGTGCACGCGCTGTCCCGGGAGGCGGCCGAGGATCTCCAGTCGGGCGCCATGGACCGCCGCGCCTCCGCTGCGGAGCCGACCCAATGATGTTCATCGCGGGCATCGCCGCCGTGGTCACCACCATGGTCCTGGCCCTGCTGCGCGCCCTGCTCGGGCCGACCCTCTATGACCGCATCCTGGCGGTGAACCTGTTCGGCACCAAGATCGTCATCCTGATCGCCCTCTTCAGCTTCCTGGCCGGCGAGGCCTATATCCTCGATATCGCCCTCGCCTACGCCCTGATCAACTTCATCGGCACGGTGGCCGTGCTCAAGTTCTTCGAGTACGGGGACCTGGGGCGGGGCCGGTACGAAGAGGAGGAGCTGTGATGGCGCTCCTGACGGATGCGGCGAGCTGGCTCTGCATCGTTCTCGGCGGGCTGTTCGTCCTCATCGGCGGCATCGGCGTGCTGCGCCTCCCCGATTTCTTCACCCGGCTCCATGCCGCGGGGGTCACGGACACCCTGGGCGCCGGCCTGGTGATCCTGGGCCTGGCCTTTCAGGCGGGGCTCACGCTGACCACGGTCAAGCTGGCCCTGATCTACGGATTCTTCATCCTCACCAGCCCCACCGCCGCGCACGCGCTGGCCAAGGCCGCGCTCCACGGCGGCGTCAAGCCGAAGGTCGACGGGAGGCCCCCTTCGTGATCGATCAGTGGGTGGATATCGCGCTGCTGGGGCTCCTGGCGGTTACGGCGGTCGCCGTCCTCCGCCTGCGGAACCTGTTCGGCGTGGTCATGCTGTTCGGGATCTACAGCCTGCTCTCGGCGGGATTATTCGTGGTCCTGGATGCCGTGGACGTGGCCTTCACCGAGGCGGCGGTGGGCGCCGGCATCTCCACCGTGCTCATGCTCGGCACCCTGGCCCTGGTGGGCAGCTCCGACCGGGCGCCCTCCCATCGCCCCCTGCTGCCCCTGGTGGTGGTGACGCTCACCGGCGCGGCTTTGCTCTACGGCACGCTGGACATGCCCCGCTTCGGTCAGCCGGACGCGCCCATCCAGGAGCACGTGGCGCCCCGGTACCTGGAGCAGTCCGGCGAGGAGATCGCCGTTCCCAACGTGGTAACTGCGGTGCTGGCCAGCTATCGGGGCTACGACACCCTCGGCGAGGTGGCGGTCATCTTCACCGCCGGAACAGGGGTCCTGATCCTGTTAGGCAGGCGCAGGCGGCGTGAGGAGGAGGACGCATGATCCACCACGTGGTGCTCCACGTAATCGCCAAGCTGCTCATCCCGCCGATTCTCCTGTTCGCCCTGTACGTCCAGTTCCACGGCGATTACGGACCGGGCGGCGGCTTCCAGGCCGGGGTCCTGTTCGCCAGCGCCTTCATCCTCTACGCCCTGATTCACGGCGTGGAGGTGGCCCGCCGGGTGCTTCCCTCGGGGCTGATCCACACCCTCATGGCGGTGGGGCTTCTGCTCTATGCCGGCGTGGGGGTGGCCACCATGGCGCTGGGCGGGAATTACCTGGACTACGATGTGCTCGGGCACGGTAACCACGGCCAGCATCTGGGCATTCTGCTGATTGAGCTGGGCGTGGGCATCACCGTGGCCTCGGTGATGATCACGGTATTCTTCTGCTTCGCGGGCCGCAGCCGGCACACGCCGGACGAGGAATCAATCAGCCACCACCGGGACTGACCATGGAACTGCTCGGGCTGTACAACTACTGGGTGGTGATCCTGCTCATGATGGTGGGATTCTACGTGGTGATCGCCCACGGCAACCTGATCAAGAAGCTGGTGGGCCTCAACCTCTTCCAGACCTCGGTCTTCATCTTCTACATCACCATGAGCAAGAAGGAGGGCGGCTCGGCGCCCATCCTCGCGGAAGGCGTGGAGCGCTACTCGAATCCCCTCCCGCATGTCCTGATCCTGACCGCCATCGTTGTGGGTGTTGCCACGACCGCACTCGGCCTGGCCCTGGTGGTGCGCATCAAGGAGCGTTACGGCTCCGTGGAAGAAGAGGATATCCACGATCTCGACAACCCCGAAGAGACCAATGGCGTATAGGGTGTTCCGAACGGCGGGGAGCTTGGCCGGGCCGGGGTGCCCCGCATGATCGCCCATCTGCCCATTCTCCAGGTGGTCGCCCCCCTGATCGCCGCGCCGGCCTGCATGCTGCTGCGTTGGGCGCGCCTAGCCTGGCTGCTAGCTACCGGGGTGACCTGGGCCTCCCTGGGAATCGCCGCCCTCCTGGCCCGGCGGGTCATGAGCGAGGGCCCGGTGTCCTACGCCATCGGCGGATGGCTGGCCCCGTGGGGGATCGAGTACCGCATCGACGCCCTCAATGTCCTGGTGCTGCTTATCGTTACGGGGATCGGGGCGGTAGTCATGCCCTTCGCCCGGGCCAGCGTGGAGCGGGAGATCCCGCGGGACCGCATCCCGCTGTTCTACGTTGCCTACCTCCTCTGCCTGGCCGGCCTGCTGGGGATCACGGTCACCGGGGACGCATTCAACCTGTTCGTCTTCCTCGAGATCTCCTCGCTGTCCTCCTACATCCTCATCGCCCAGGGATCGGACCGCCGGGCGCTCACGGCGGCCTACCGCTATCTGATCATGGGCACCATCGGCGCCACCTTCATCCTGATCGGGGTCGGCTTCCTCTACATGATGACCGGTACCCTGAACATGCAGGACCTGGCGGCTCGCCTTCAGGCGGTGGAGGACACCCGCACGGTGCGGGCGGGCTTCGCCTTCCTAACGGTGGGGATCAGCCTCAAGCTGGCGCTGTTTCCGCTGCACCTGTGGCTGCCGAACGCCTACACCTACGCCCCATCGGCGGTGAGCGCCTTCCTGGCGGCCACGGCCACCAAGGTGGCGGTGTACATGTTCGTGCGCTTCCTGTTCACCGTCTTCGGCGTAGATTTCGCTTTCGGCGACCTGCCGCTGGAGTGGGTCCTCATGGGTCTGGCGCTGGCCGCCATCTTCAGCGCCTCGGCGGTGGCCATCTTCCAGGAGGACGTGCGGCGCATGCTCGCCTATTCGAGCGTGGCCCAGATCGGCTACATGATCCTGGGGGTCAGCTTCGCCACGGTGGCCGGGCTCACGGCGGGCATGACCCACCTCTTCAACCACGCCCTCATGAAGGGGGCCTTGTTCCTGGCCGTGGGCGCCGTGGCCTACCGGCTGGGGTCCACGCGGATCGATGATCTCGCCGGATTGGGCAGGCGCATGCCCTGGACATTCGGGGCCCTGGTGATCGGCGGCATCTCCCTGATCGGCCTGCCCCCCACGGCGGGATTCATCAGCAAGTGGTACCTGGTGGCGGCGGCCCTGGAGCTCGGCTGGTGGCCCGTGGCCGTGCTGATACTCCTGGGGTCGCTCCTGGCGCTCGTATATATGGGCCGGATCGTGGAGGCGGCCTACTTCCGGGAGCCGCCCGCGGGCTCGGACCAGCGGCATGAGGCGCCGCCGGGACTGTTGGTGCCCACCTGGACGCTGGTGGCCGCCAACCTGTACTTCGGCCTGGATACGCGGCTCAACGTCGGCCTGTCCCGGGAGGCGGCGCTCGCCCTGTTCGGAGGGGCGGGTTGATGGAGGCGGATACCCTCATGGTCCTGGCGGGGGCGGTGCCCCTGGTCAGCGCGGTATTGATCCTCGCGGCAGACCGCCGGCCCGCACTGCGGGACGGGCTGGTCCTGCTGGGTGCGCTCGCCCTGCTGGGCGTGGTGGTGTCCCTGACCCTGGCCTTCTGGGCCGGGGAGCGGCCCTACCTGGAAATCGCCGAGCCGCTCCCGGGGGTGCCCCTGGCCCTGACTCTGGAGCCTCTGGGGGTCCTCTTCGCCCTGGTGGCGGGTGGGCTCTATGCCGTCACCGCCGTTTACGCGGTGGGCTATATGCGGGGCAACGAGGAGCACGCTCAGGGGCCCTTCCACGCCTGGTTCGCGCTGGCCCTGGCGGCAACCATGGGTGTGGCCTTCAGCGCCAACCTGTTCTCGCTGTTCATTTTCTACGAGGTCCTGACCCTGTCCACCTGGCCCCTGGTGACCCACCACGGGGATGCTAGCGCACGCCGGGGCGGGCGGATTTATCTGGGCGTCCTGTTGGCCACCTCGGTGGGCTTCTTCTTGCCGGCCTTGATCTGGACCTGGCTGGCGGCCGGGACCCTCGACTTCGTATCCGGGGGAATCCTGGCGGGGAACGTGGCGGGCTGGCAGGTGGGCCTGCTGCTGGCCCTGTACGTGCTCGGTATCGGCAAGGCGGCGGTAATGCCCGTACACTCCTGGCTGCCGGCGGCCATGGTGGCGCCTACCCCGGTAAGCGCCCTTCTGCATGCGGTGGCGGTGGTAAAAGCCGGGGTGTTCGCGGTCATAAAGGTTGTGGTCTATATCTTCGGCCTGGACTTGCTGCGCGCCGAGCCCAGTGCCGACCTGCTGATGTACGCGGCGGGCGTAACCGTGGTGCTCGCCTCCTTGGTGGCGCTGCGGCAGGACAACCTCAAGCGGCGACTGGCCTATTCGACCATAAGCCAGCTTTCCTACGTGGTAATGGCGGCTTTGCTGTTCACACCGGTGGCCATCGTCGGCGCGGCAATGCACATCGTGGCGCACGCGGTCAGCAAGATCACGCTGTTCTTCGCCGCCGGCTCCATCCATACCGCCGCCCATAAAACGGAGGTGAGCCAGCTTGATGGTATCGGCCACAGAATGCCTTGGACCATGGGGGCTTTCACCGTCGGCGCCTTCTCCCTGATCGGCATTCCGCCCTGCATTGGCGTGGTCAGCAAGTGGTATATCCTGCAGGGCACTTTCGCGGCGGAGGAGCTTTTCCCGGCCGGTGTGCTGTTGATCAGCACTCTGCTCAATGCCGCCTATTTCCTGCCTATCGTCTATGTCGCCTTCTTCCGGAAGGCCGATGGGCATGCCCACGGGGAGGCACCGGCGTCCATGGTTTTCGCGATCACAGCCACCGCCCTGGGCGTCGTGGCGCTCTTCTTCCTGCCCGGCGGGGCCATTTCCCTGGCGCGGTCGGTAGCCGGCCTATGAGGAAGGTGAGGGAGTGATGAGACCGGCCGACGAGCGCGAACGCTGGCTGGACCGCAAGGAGAACGTGGCCAAGGTGTATTGGTCCGTCTGGGTGGTATGCGGCCTTTTGCTGCTGGTCGAGCCCTTCGTGCACAAGCACCCCTATTTCCGCTTCGAGGGCTGGTTCGGCTTTCACGGGTTCTTTGGATTCTTCGCCTGCGTGGGTCTCGTGCTCGCCGCAAAGGCGCTGCGCGTGATCCTGAAACGGCCGGAGGACTATTATGACCGTGATTGAGCTCTCGCCCGCCTGGACGCTGATCCTGGGCGCCTGCCTCATTCCCTTCGTCCGGGGCTGGGTGCGTAGCGTCTGGATCCTGGCGCTGCCGATGATCGGCATGCTCCAGCTGTGGTACCTGCCCACCGGGGAATGGGGGCACCTGACCTTCCTCGGCCAGGACCTGGTCACCATGCGCGTGGACCGCTGGAGCCTGCTGTTCGGCTGGGTGTTCATGATAGCGGCGCTGCTGTCCTCTGTTTATGCGCTCCATGGACGCGGATGGCTGGTGCCGCTGGCCGGGCTGACCTACGCGGGGAGCGCGGTAGGCGCGGTCTTCGCGGGCGACCTGCTGACGCTCTTCGTGTACTGGGAGCTCACGGCCGTAACGTCGGTGTTCCTGGTCTGGGCGCGGGGCGATGACCAGTCCTTCCGGGCCGGCATGCGCTACCTGTTCGTGCAGCTTGCCTCGGGTATGCTGTTGCTTTTCGGGGCTCTGCAGCATCTCACCGAGACTGGCTCCCTGCGTTTCGAGCACCTGGGTCTGGACACCCCGGGCGGTCTGCTGATCTTTCTCGCCTTCGGAATCAAGTGCGCCTTCCCGCTGCTGCACAATTGGCTGCAGGACGCCTATCCGGAAGCCACCGAGAGCGGCTCGGTCTTCCTGTCCGCATTCACCACCAAGCTGGCGGTCTACGCCCTGGCCCGCGGATTTGCCGGAACCGAGGCCCTGATCTGGATCGGGGCCACCATGACGGCGTTCCCCATCTTCTACGCGGTGATCGAGAACGACCTCCGCCGGGTGCTGGCCTACAGCCTCAACAACCAGCTCGGCTTCATGGTAGTGGGGGTGGGCATCGGCACGGAGCTGGCGCTGAACGGCACCGCGGCCCACGCGTTCACCCACATCCTCTACAAGGCGCTGCTGTTCATGTCCATGGGGGCCGTGCTGTACCGGGTGGGCACGGTGAAGGGCAGCGATCTGGGCGGGCTGTACAAGTCCATGCCCTGGACCACGACCTTCTGTATCGTCGGCGCGGCCTCCATCTCCGCCTTCCCGCTTTTCAGCGGCTTCGTCAGCAAGTCCATGATCCTTTCGGCGGCCGCTCACGAAGGCCATCTCATTACCTGGCTGGTGCTGCTGTTCGCTTCCGCGGGCGTATTCCACCACTCGGGCATCAAGATCCCCTATTTCGCCTTCTTCGCGCATGACTCGGGCAAACGCTGCAAGGAGGCGCCGGCCAACATGCTGGTGGCCATGGCCTTGGCCGCGGCGCTGTGCATCGGCATCGGCGTGTATCCGGCGCCGCTCTACGCGATGCTGCCGTTCCCGGTGGATTACGCGCCGTATACGGCCGGGCACGTGCTGACACAGATGCAGCTCCTGGTCTTCTCGGCGCTCGCCTTCTCGGTACTGATGCGCTCCGGGGTCTACCCGCCGGAGCTGCGGTCGGTGAACCTGGACAGTGACTGGATCTATCGCCGGCTCGGCCCGGTCCTGGGCCGGCGGGCTTTCTCCCTCTGGGACGGGGTCCAGGGCGCCCTGACGCGGACAATGCTGGGCGGCTTCGATACCTCCTTCCGCTGGCTGCAGCGCCATCACGGGGTGGCGAGCCCCCTGTCCCGGGCATGGCCAACGGGCAGCATGGTCCTCTGGGTCGCCATCCTCCTGACCGTGTACCTGGTCGCCTATTACGTCTGAGGGCGGTTCCGTTTGAGGTAAGGGAATAGCCGTGTAAATATTAAGGGAATTTCCGGCCCCGGGCGGTGGGGGCCGACGGAGCTTCCCAGGAGACACGGCCATGACCGACCAGCAGGTGGAATTCGCCCTCGATCTGATCGAGAAATACGACAAGAGCGGCCCCCGCTACACGTCCTATCCCACCGCCCCGCAGTTCCACGAGGAGCTCGGCCCGGAGGCCTACGCCCGGGTCGCGCGGGCCACCAATGCCGAGCACCCCAAGCGCCCGCTGTCACTGTATTTCCATATCCCCTTCTGCGACACGCTCTGCTTCTACTGCGCCTGTAACAAGATCGCCACCAAGGACCGCTCCAAGGCGGCTACCTACCTGGACTACTTGTTCCGGGAGATCGAGCTGCAGGGGGCCCTGTTCGACGATGATCGTCCGGTGGACCAGCTCCACTGGGGCGGCGGCACCCCGACCTTCCTCAGCTCCGAGCAGATGCGCGCCCTAATGCGCAAGACCGGGGAGCATTTCCGGCTGCGCGACGACGATACCGGGGAGTACGGCATCGAGGTGGATCCGCGCGCGGCGGACGCGGAAACCATCGCCGCCCTGCGGGAGGTGGGCTTCAACCGGCTGTCGGTGGGCGTCCAGGACTTCGATCCGGAGGTCCAGAAGGCGGTGAACCGCATCCAGCCCGCCGAGCAGACCTTCGCGGTTCTGGACGCCGCCCGCCGGGAGAACTTCCATTCCGTCTCCCTCGATCTGATGTACGGGCTGCCCTTCCAGTCGCGGGAGACCTTCGCCTGGACCCTGGAGCGGGTCCTGGAGAAGCGGCCGGACCGGCTGGCTGTGTTCAATTACGCCCATCTGCCCGACATGTTCCCGCCGCAGCGGCGCATCCGCGAGGAGGACCTGCCGGCGCCGGGAGAGAAGCTTGCCATCCTCCAGCAAACCATAGAGCGGCTTACCGCCGCGGGCTACGTCTACATCGGCATGGATCATTTCGCCCTGCCGGACGATGAGCTGGCACGGTCCCAGCGGCAAGGGCAGCTGCACCGCAATTTCCAGGGCTACTCCACCCATGCTTACTGCGACCTGGTGGCAATGGGAGTCACGGCAATCGGCAGCGTGGGGGCCACCTACAGCCAGAACGTTCGGACCCTGGAGCCGTACTACGAGGCGCTGGAGGCGGGCAGGCTGCCCGTGTTCCGGGGCTACGAGCTCACCGGGGAGGACCGCCTCCGCCGGGCGGTGATCACCCGTCTCATGTGCGATTTCGCCCTGGATTTCGACCGGGTGGAGGCGGAGTGGGGGTTAGATTTTGCGGTCTATTTCGCCGATGAGCTGGCGGACCTGGAGGGCATGGCGGAGGACGGCCTTATCGAACTGAGCGAGCGGGGGCTTTCGGTCACCCCGCGTGGCCGGCTGCTCATCCGCAATATCGCCATGGTGTTCGATGCCTACCTGCGCGCCAAGGAGGGAGCGCAGCGCTATTCCAAGGTCATCTGATCGTCGGATCCAGGAAATCCCGCAATGAGGTGCCCATTCGGCGCCGCCAAGGGATGGGCCCCTTACACGATTAGGCCCGCAGGGCGGGACAAGGCCCCCGGGATCAAAAGGCCCTGCCCGGTAGGAGCCTCCCTTCCGGTCGCCTTGCACGCTTGTGCCCGTGCCTGTGCTGGTCGCCGTAATGGAGGCACAATCCCGCGCGGTGCCGAAGAGCCTTAAGGCCCAGGCTCCATTGGAGGAGCCGGGGTTTTGTTTTACGCTTTGCGGCAGCCCGCCAGCCAATGGAACGAGTATGCAGAACCTTCTGGAAGCCTTCGTCTTCGATTTCGATGGCGTGATCGTCGACAGCGAGCCGGCCCACTACCGGGCATTCCAGGCCGTCCTGGAGCCGCGCGGCCTGGGCTATGACTGGGAAGCCTATCTGGCGCACTACATCGGCTTCGACGACCGGGATGGCTTCCGGGAGGCCTACCGATTGGGTGGACAGCCGTTGCCGGAGGCGGATCTGGAGGGGCTGATCGCGGAGAAGAGCACCGCCTTCGAGCGGGAGACGGCCGCCGGGCTGCCGGCGATCCCGGGCTCGGCGCAATGCGTGGAGCGGATGGCGGCCCACCTGCCCCTTGCGGTCTGCAGCGGTGCCCTGCGCCACGAGATCGAGCCCACCCTCCGGGGGCTGGGGATCGCCGATCATTTCCGGCTGGTGGTTTCCGCGGAAGACGTGCCGCACAGCAAGCCGGACCCGGCCAGCTACCGCCTGGCCGTGCAGGGCCTGGGGGCCAGTCTGGGAACGTCCCTCCAACCGGCGGCCTGCGTGGCGCTGGAGGATACTCCCACCGGGGTGGCCAGCGCCCGGGACGCCGGGCTTTGGGTGATCGGCCTCGACCGCTCGGACGAGGGGCGGCTAAACCGGGCCCACCGGGTGGTCCGGGGCCTGGAGGAAGTGGACGGCGCTCTGCTGGAGGCGCTGGTCCGGGGGTGAAGCCGGGTTACTGTCCCCCTCCCCCCGCACTGCGCGGGGCGATCACCAAGTGGATAGCCTCGTAGCGGAGCTCGGGCCGCCGCTCGGCGGCGGCATCGGAAGGCAGGTGCTCCACCTGGTGGTAGATGGCCGCCACGTGGTCCCCCTTGCGGATGTCCTCCAGTTGCCCCCGGCTGCCGTCCAGGAAGTGGATATCGGCATTGTAGGGGACATGCAAGTGGACGCCTCCCAGCCCCAGAACCCCGCCCATGGTCAGCTCGTGGGTCAGGGACCGGCTTTCCTGGACCTCGGCGGAATAGGCACCCACCCGGCCGGTGGGCCGGGTCCAGGGACCGCCCCCTCCGGGAAGGGTGTCCCGACGGACCGCCGCGTTCGGGTCCCGGTTCACGTCGAAGCCCGTTCCCCAGTGCTCGTTGATGGCCATGGCCTCCTCCCCTGCGTTCGGCTGAATTCGGTAGGCCTCCACCATTAGACACCATCCGGATTCGGGAAGCTTCCAGGCGTGCCCACGCCGGAAAACCAATAGTACAATACGGCTGGAATCCGAGTCCGGGCCACGGAGGGAGCGTCTTGGCGGAAAAAGTGGATGTGGCGGTGGTCGGCGGCGGCATGGCCGGGGCCACGCTGGCCTGGGCGCTTTACCGTCGCGGCCTGGAGGTGGCCCTGATCGAGCCGGGGGAGCCGCCCGAGCCCGCTTACGAGGAGGCGCCTCTCCGGGTGAGCGCCATCAACGCCGGGTCCCGGGCGATCCTGGCCGATCTGGGGCTGTGGGAGGACATCGCCGCCCAGGGCGCGGCACCCATCGGGACCATCGAGGTAACCGACGGACACCGGCGCGGGCGCACCCTCCTGGATTGCCGCGAGGCCGGCGTGGAGGCCCTCGGGCACGTGGTCTCCAACCGCGCCGTGGTGGCGACGGCCTGGGAGCGGATACGGGCCGAAGGCGGCGCCACGCTGCTCCAGCCGGCGCGGATGGAGAGCATGGAGCGGGGCCCGGACCGGACCCGGATCACGGTGGAATCCGGGGGGGAGCGGTTTACGCTGGAGGCCCGACTGGTGGTGGGCGCCGACGGGGAGCATTCCGGGGTGCGGCGCGCCGCCGGGATCGGGACCTGGGGCTGGCACCACAACCGCCACGCGGTGGTGGCCGTGGTGGACTGCGAAAGGGATCTGGCGGGGCACGCCTTCGAGCGCTTCCTGCCCGAGGGGCCGCTCGCCTTCCTGCCGTTGGGCGGTGGCCGGGCCTCCATCGTCTGGACCCTCACCCCCTCGGCGGCCGCGGAGGTTGCCGAGCTCGGCACGGCGGACTTCCTGGCCCGGCTCCGGGCCCGCTTCGGGCCCGCTCTCGGGGCACTGCATGACACCGGTGAGCGGGCGGTGTTCCCGCTGGAGCTGCGGCTTGCCGAGCGCTTCACCGGGGACCGCGCAGCCCTTGTGGCCAATGCCGGCCATCTGGTGCACCCGGTGGCCGGACAGGGCTTCAATCTGGGGCTCCGCGACGTGGCCGCCCTTGCCGAGGAGCTGGGCAATGCCCGGGACCGAGGATGGGATCCCGGCAACGCGGCGGTGCTCGGGCGCTACGAGCGCCGTCGCCGGATGGATACGACGCGGGTGGTGGCTTTCACGGAGGGCCTTAACCGCCTGTTCGGCAACGAGGCCATGCCTTTGGCCGTGGCTCGCCGCCTGGGGCTGGCGGGCCTCGATCGGATCGGTCCCTTGAAGCGCATGCTCATGAATCAGGCCATGGGGCGAAACCCCGGGCGGCTGCCCAGGTCCCCGTTTTTCCCGGCCATTGAGGAGCTGCGGCAATGACCGGCAACGCGGCCCCACGAGAGCCCGTGGCCTATGATCTGATCATCGTGGGCGGCGGCATGGTGGGCGCGGCGCTTGCAGCGGCCCTGGCGCCAACGCCCATGCGGATCGCGGTGGTGGAGGCGCGGTCCCAGGCCGACCAGCCGTCCAGCGACGGTCGCCGGGTCAGCGCCCTGACCGCCGGGTCCCTGCGGATTCTCCAGGGGCTGGGAGTCCAGGATAGGGTGGTCGCCGCGGACTCGGAGCCCATTCAGGGTATGGTGGTCTGGGACGGCGACCGGGCCGGCACCATTACCTTCAGTGCCGAGGAGGCAGGGCTGGAATCCCTGGGCGCCATGGCCCCCAACGGAGCAATCGCCGCCGCCCTCCAGGCGGCCACCGTCGATTCGGCCAATGTGGATTGGTATTGCCCAGCAGCCTGGCGGGAGATGTCCCGGGAGGCGGACCGGGTAGTGCTCACTGTGGAGGCCGGTGGGGAGCGGCATCAATTGCGCGCCTCCCTGGTGGTGGGCGCCGACGGCCGGGACAGCGCCTTGCGCCGGCATGCGGGCATCCCCACGGTGGGCTGGTCCTACGGGCAGAGTGCCGTGGTGGCCGAGATCCATCCACAGCGGCCGCACCGGGGACGCGCATTCCAGCGTTTCCTGCGCGGCGGTCCGGTTGCGCTGCTTCCCCTATCCCGGGGACGGAGCTCCCTGGTGTGGTCGGTGCCGCAGGCACGCGCGGAGGGTCTGCTGGATCTGGACGAAGAGGCCTTTGCCGGACGGCTGCAGCGGGCCTTCGGGCCGGAGCTGGGCAAGCTGGCCGTGGGCGGACCGCGCGCCGCCTTCCCCCTGCGTCTGGAGCACGCGCGCCGGTACATGGAGGATCGCATGGTGCTGGTGGGGGACGCGGCCCACGCCGTGCATCCCCTGGCGGGGCTGGGCCTCAATCTCGGCCTGCGGGATTCCGCCCAGCTCGCCCAGACCCTCGCTGAGGCCCATATCGCCGGGGAAGATCCCGGAAGCCGGGCGGTACTGGCCCGCTACCAGCGGGCGCGCCGTCCCGATAACTGGCTGGTATCCGCCTACACGGACGGATTTCATCGGCTCTTCGCCAACGACAGCCGGATGCTGAGCGACCTGCGGAGCCTCGGGCTCGGCCTGGTGGACCGGTCCGGGCCCCTTAAACGGCTGCTCATGCGGCAGGGCATGGGAGTGCTGGGAGCCGCCAATCGGCTGGCGCGCGGCAAGCCGCTGGGGACGCCCTGACGGGTAAAGGAAACGCCAATATTTCCTAGGCTTCTGCCGGCTTGACCTATCACCACCTTGGGGTTTTCGTCACTCGCTCCCGGCGAAGTCCTGCTGCCGCCAGGCCTCGAACAGGGCAATGGCCAGGGAGTTGGACAGGTTGATGCTCCGGTTACCGGGGATCATGGGGATGCGCAGGCGCTGCTCGGCGGGATAGGTATCGCGTACCTCCGACGGCAGTCCCCGGGTCTCGGGACCGAAAAGCAGCACGTCGCCGCGCGCGTAGGGCGCCTCCGTGTAATGGCGCCCGGCGTGGGCGCTGAAAACCCAGATCCGGTCCGTGTCCAGCGCCCGAAGGCAGGCTTCCAGGTCGGCGTGCTCCTGGACGTGGGCCAGTTCGTGGTAATCCAGACCGGCCCGCTTCAGGCGGGTGCTGTCCATGGAGAAGCCGAGGGGGTGAACGAGATGGAGCCGGGCCCCGGTATTGGCGGCGAGGCGGATGGCGTTTCCGGTGTTTCCCGGGATCTCGGGCTGATAGAGAACGATATGAAACATTATTACGATTTTTGGAGCGCGGCGTGTTGAGAAGGTCTGAACCGTTGGGGCACTTCGATTCCGGGGGGTCCGGGAATCCATGAGCGCGCCGGCAAGCCGGGAAAGCGCCCTCCGTACCCGTTTCGCCGGCCTGGACATGGCCGGCCCGGTGGTCCTGCTGTCCGGGTGCGTCGGCTTCGGGGAAGAGTATACCCGGGTGGCGGGCTTTTCCAACGCGGACGTGGGCGGAATCTGCCTGAAGGGCACCACCCTGGAGCCGCGCCTGGGCAACGACCCGCACCGTGTCTACGAAACGCCCGCCGGGATGCTGAATGCCATCGGGCTGCAGAATCCGGGTACCCGGGCGGTCGTGGAGCGGATCCTGCCGGAGCTGGATCTCGAGGAGACCCGGTTCATCGCCAACATCTCCGGCTCCACGCTGGAGGAGTACGTGGAGGTGGCCCGCCTCTTCGACGCCTCCCCCATCGCCGCCGTGGAGATCAACATTTCATGCCCGAACGTGAAGGCCGGGGGCGCCTCCTTCGGCAACTACCCGGAGATGTCGGCCCGCGTGGTGGAGGCGGTGCGCGCGGTCACCGGCAAGCCCCTGATCACCAAGCTCTCCCCCAACCAGACCGACATCGCGGAGAACGCCCGCCGCTGCATAGAGGCGGGCAGCGACGGTCTGTCCGTGATCAATACCCTGACCGGCATGGCGGTGGACCTGGAAAGCCGCTCCCCGGTGCTGGGCAACCGTCAGGGCGGCCTCTCGGGTCCGGCCATCAAGCCCCTGGCCCTGCTCAAGGTCCACCAGGTGCACGAGGTGGCCGGGCCGCACGGCATCCCCATCCTCGGTCAGGGCGGGATCACCACGGCCGAGGACGCCCTGGAGTTCATCGTTGCCGGGGCCACCGCGGTGGGCGTGGGAACCGCCCTGTTCTACGATCCGCTGGTGGTGCCACGCATCAATGACGGCATCCACGAATACCTGACCCGGCACGGATTCGCCTCGGTCCATGATCTGGTGGGAACCCTCGCCCCGACGGAATAGGACCGAATAAGGAAAGAAAACGGCAAGTCGCCAAGAAGCCAAGAGGGCGAACCGCCAAGCACGTCGAGAAAGAAACAGGACGGTGGAATTACCGTGTAACTTCTGGTCGGGCAATATCCGGGCCTTCTTAATGAGTGGGCCGTGGGGCTTCTGCCGTTCAGGCCCTGGCCACGGCGATAATCCCTACCGATTCCGCGCCCGCCTCCAACAGGGACCGGGTCGCTGCATCGGCGGTGGCGCCGGTGGTGACCACGTCGTCCACCAGGGCGATCCGTCGACCGGCCACCCGGCGGGCCGAAGCGATGAAGGCGTTACGCACGTTGGCCGCCCGGTGCCGGTCCGCGAGGCCCACCTGCGGCGGGGTGGGCCGGGTGCGCCGCAGGGCCCCGGCCCGGGTGGGTAGGCGATGCCGCCGGCCGAGATGCCGGGCCAGGAGCAGGGCCTGGTTGAATCCGCGCTCCGCCAGGCGGTCCGGGTGGAGGGGCACGGGAACCAGTAGATCGCAGCCGTGGGCGGTGAGCCAGTCGCCCAGCCCTTCTTCGGCCACCGCCGCCAGCGTGGCTACCAGCCCCAGCTGACCCCCGTACTTGAGCTCCCGGATCCAGGCGGCCAGCGGATCCCGATATGCCCCCGGGGCATGGACGGCCCGGAAGCCGGGCGGATGCCGCTGGCACCGTCCGCACAGTTCGCGAGGATCGCAATCGGGTCGCGCGCAGCGCGGACAGCGGCGCTCGGGGCGGAGCGGGAGGGCTTCACCCCGGCAGGCGGGGCAGATGCGCATCGGACCCGCCATTGGCTGCATGCAGACCAGGCAGTGGACCGGATAGAGCAGCTCCACCAGGGTCTTGGCGCGGTTACGGACCGTGTCCCGGAAGCTTAAAAGTTGCATTTGTTTTACATCTTCAATTATATTAGAACTTCTTTACACTCTTGGCTGGCTAAATCGCTCGGGGGAAGAGTAATGGAAGATGCCAACCGCGAAGAGGTCCTATGCATGTCCCCCACCCGGGTGCGAATCCGGGCCGCACTGTTCCATGTCGGCAATCTGATCTGCATGCTGGCGGGAATCGGTGCCGGGGTCGCCTACTTCGTGGATTTCGGCCTGGTCAGCACTGTGCTCTCCGTGGCCCTGATCCTGCCCACCGTTCTGTGGTTCGGCGCCTCCATGGCGCTGTATTCCTTCTTCGCCGAAGACCCGCACAGTCTGGTAAGCCGCCATACCCGGCGGGCCGGCTACCATTTCTACGGGGCTTCCGGCGCCGGCCTGATGGTCATCGCCTTCCTGCAGAAAGTCAGCATCGCCTACCTGCTGCCCATCCCCGCCCTGGTGATCGGTACCGTCATATTCCTGGGGATCCGCGATCTCTGGGAGATCTGGCGGGCGGACCTCGGCCGCGAGGCCGGAGCCCTGGAGACCGAGGCCGCCTGAAGCGTTCCGTGTCGGAACGCGCCGTCGGATGGGCAGGGCCCGGCAAACAGCCGGGCCCTCGACGTTCATGGGGGCATGCGGTTGAATGGACCCGCCCCGATCCCCATGTATAGGAAACCAAAATACACGGCGAGTAAATGGCCCTGTCCTCTTCCCCCGACCATGAGCCCGGGCCACGAGTGGATCCCGCGGCGCTGCGCCGCGCCCTGCAACGGGCCGCACCGACCTACGATGAAGCCGCCCTGCTCGCCCGCGAGGTGCAGGGGCGTCTCCTGGAGCGCCTGGATCTCATGCAGGTGGATCCAGGACGCCTCCTGGTGGTGGACGCCCGCACCGGCGCGGATGCCCGTGCGCTGGCGCGGCGTTTCCCGAAGGCCGCCAAATACCTGGCCGACCCGGCCCCGGTCATGCTCAATCGGGCCCGCAAAAAGCGGGGCTGGCGCAGCCGCCAGCATTTCTGCACGGCCTGGAGCGGGGCCCTGCCGTTCCCGGACGGGTACTTCGACCTGATCTGGTCCAATCTGGGGCTGCCCTGGACCAATGACCTCGACACCGTCTTGCGGGAGCTTCGGCGGGTGGTGGCCCCGGAGGGCCTGGTGCTGTTCTCTTCCCTCGGCCCGGATACCCTGGCCGAGCTGCGTCAGGCGCTGCCGGCGGCCTTCGGCCGGGTACCCGATATGCCGGTCTTCCTGGACATGCACGACGTGGGAGACGCCCTCTCCCGCGCCGGCCTGGAGGGCGTGGTCATGGAGAACGAGCTGCTCACGGTGACCTACCCGGACTTGCGGGCCCTGCTGCGCGATGCCCGGGCCACTGCCAGCGGGGCGCTCATGGAGAACCGGCCGCGCGGTCTGCTCACCCCGCGCCGGCTGGCGGCGCTGGATGCGGCCCTGCCCCGGGAGGCGGGGCGGCTGCCCGCCCGCTTCGAGGTGGTCTATGGCCATGCCTGGCGGCCCGAGCGGAGCGGTGCGGCGGCGGATGACTCCGGGATCGCCCGGATCGGCATAGACCAGATCGGCAGGGCGCCGGGAACGCGGTAGGCAGTAACGGGCGGGGATGCTACAACAATAGAAACGCTCGCAAGCCTAAGCCTTGCCAGGGAGAGGTAATGAAGGCAGTGATCATGGCGGGCGGACAGGGCTCCCGTCTCCGCCCGCTGACCGAAGGGATCCCCAAGCCCATGATCCCCATCCTGGGCCGGCCCATGATGGAGTACATCCTCGAAGCCGTGCGCGACGCCGGCATTACCGACATCCTCGTAACCCTCCATTACCGCCCCAACCTTATCCAGGACTACTTCGGCGACGGCAGCGACTGGGGGGTGAACATCGACTACGCCATCGAGGAGAACCCCCTGGGAACCGCCGGCTCGGTGAAGAACGGCGCCCATTTCCTCGATGACACCTTCCTGATCATCAGCGGCGACGCCCTCATGGACTACGATCTGGGCGCGCTTATGGATTACCACGCCCGCAGCGAGGCGCTGGTCACCTTCTGCCTGGCCCGGGTCCAGGATCCCAGCGAGTTCGGCATCGTGGTGACCGGCGACGACGGCCGGGTGCAGCGCTTCCAGGAGAAGCCGGGGCCCTCCGAGGTGTTCACCGACACGGTGAACACCGGCATCTACGTCATGGACCCCAGGGTCCTGGAGGATGTCCCCGCCGATACAGAGTTCGACTTCTCCCACGATCTCTTCCCGGCGCTGCTGGACCGTGGCGAGCCCCTGATGGGCTACGTGGCCAAGGGCTACTGGAACGACATCGGCAACGTGGACCAGCTCGCCCAATCGACCTGGGACCTGTTGGAGGGGCTGGTGGATCTGCCCATCCCCGGGGAGGAGATCCGGTCCAAGGTGTACGTGGAGGGCACCGCCCACGTGGAGGACGGCTGCTCCCTGCAGGGGCCGGCCTGGATCGGCCGGGATGCCATCCTGCGCAGTGGCGCGGTGGTCGGCCCGTACGCGGTGGTGGGCCGCCATTCGGAGGTCGATGCCGGGGCGCGGGTGCGGCGCTCCATCGTCCTGGATTCCTCCTACGTGGGAGAGCACGCCGAGATCCGCGGCTCCTTCTGCGGCAACCGGGTGCTCCTGGAGCAGGAGGTGGAGGTGGAGCAGGGGGCGGTACTCGCCGACGACGTCCACCTGGGCCGCCGCGTATCCATCGAGGCGGACGTGCGGGTATGGCCGCACCTGGAGGTGGAGGCGGATACCCTCATCGATCAGAACGTGGTCTGGGAGTCCGTGGGGCGCCCCGCTCTGTTCAGCGAGTACGGCGTGGCCGGGCTGGCCAACCTGCGCCTAACCCCGGAGACCGCCGCCCGCATCGGCAAGGCCTTCGGCAGCTGGCTGGGCCGCAGCCAGCGGGTGGTGGTGGGCCACGGCTCCCACGCCTTCTCCCACGTGCTGGAGAAGGCCTTCGTCTCCGGGCTGCTGTCGGTGGGTATCGAGGTGGAGGCGCTCGGGGTCTCCGCCCATGCCATCACCCGCTTCGCAGTGGCCCGCAACATCGAGTTCGAGGGCGGGGCCTTCGTCCGCCAGGGCCCGGAGCATGCACAGGTGGCGGTGATCGAGCTCTACGACCGCAACGGCCATCCGCTGCCGCGCAAGGGGCGGCGCAAGGTGGAGGCCACCTACCGCCGCGCCGACTTCCCCAAGGTGGACGCCGACCACGTGGGACGGCTGCTTTCCACCGGCGACCACGAGGCCCGCTACGTCAGCGAGCTCATGGCCAAGCTCGATCGCAAGGCCCTGGTGGATATGGAGCCCAAGCTGGCCGTCCTGTCGCGCAACCGCTGGAGCACCCGGGTACTGGATATCCTGCTGGATGAGATCCAGACCGAGGCGGTCACCGTCTCCGGCGAGACCGGGCCGCACGGGCGGGATACGGAGGACCCCGGCCAGCGCCTACGCGAGATCTACGCCCTGGGCGGCGAGCACCGCCGCATCGGGCTGTACCTGTCCGCCGACGGCCGCAGCATGTGGCTGCTGGACGAGTACGGCCACCTCTATCGTCCGCAGACCGCCAACCATCTCCTGACCCTGGCCTATCTGCTGGACGGGCCGGCGCGGGACGGGGAGACCGGGCAGGTGTTCCTGCCGCCGCAGGCCCCGGACCGGATCCGGGATCTGGCCGGGGCCCAGGGCTTCGAGATCGCGGAGCGGCGCCTGGGGCTGGCGGAGACCATCACCGAGAACCAGAGCAGCCATGCCCACAGCTGGCTGGATTTCGAGCATTTCTATCTGGGCATGGCGGCGGTTCCGGCCTTCTTCCGGCTTCTCGACTTCCTCGCCCGCCACGGCACCGATTTGGCGGATCTGGCCGCCTATCTCAGCGACAGCCACACGGGCACCATCGACGTTGAGTGCCCCTGGCGCGACATGGGATGGGTCATGCGCCACCTCACCGAGGAGTATGCCGAGCACCTGGAGGGGGTATCGGACGGCGTGAAGGTACGCCATCCCGAGGGCGGCTGGACCTACGTGGTCCCGGCCAGTGGAGAACCGGTCCTGCGGGTCTTCGTGGAGGGCGACAACGAAGCGGAGGTCCAGGAGCGGCTGGAGCGGATCCGGCGCAATCTGGTGCGCATGATCCGGCAGGCCGGATGAGCCGCCTTCTGGCAACCGACATGGACCGGACCCTGGTGCCTAACGGCCTGCAGCGGCCCGAGGCGGGCGCCCTGGATCGGTTCCGCGACTGGGCGAGCGCCCGGGAGCCTGACCATCTCGCCTATGTCACCGGACGCCATCGGGCGCTGGCCCTGGAGGTGGTGGCCGAGTACCGCCTTCCGGAGCCCGACTGGCTGATCTGCAACGTGGGCACGGAGATCTACGCCGCCGGTGCCCAGCAGCCCCTGGAGGAATGGGAGGAGCTTCTGGAAAAGGGCTTCGATGCCGGGGCTGTGCGGCGCTGGGCGGAAGGGGTGCTGCCCGGAGCCCGCCTGCAGGAGCCGGAAAAGCAGTCTCCGCTCAAGGTGAGCTTCTACCTGGATGAAGAGCCCGAGCCCGGGGCGCTGCAGGCGCGGTTGGCGGCGGGGCTGGACGCGCAAGAACTCGACGCGCGGGTGGTCGTCTCCTACGACGAGACCGAGAAACGGGGCCTGGTGGATTTCCTGGCCCCGGGCTCCGGTAAGGCCCGGGCCCTCGACTATCTCCGCCGCCATTTGAATGTCCCCATGGACCGCACCCTGTTCGCCGGGGACAGCGGCAACGACGCCGACGCCCTCCTTTCCGGGGTGTGCGGGGTTCTGGTGGGCAACGCCACCGACACGGTCCGGGACCATCTCCAGGAGGCCCTGGCCAGCCATCAGGGGGCCCGCGTACTTTTCGCCCGCCGCCCCTATACGGCCGGAATCCTGGAGGGGATGGCCCACTACGGCTGGGAGGAGCACTGACCCATGCGTATCGCCTTCGTGAGTCCGCACAGTGACCCCCTCGCCGAGCCCGGCGAGCCGGACTCCGGTGGCCAGTGCGTCTACGAACGGCGCCTGGCCGCCACCTTCGGCGAAGCGCGCTCCGACGAGGTCCGCGTCTATACCCGGGGCTGGGGCGGCAAGGAGTCCCGCAGAACCATTTCCGCGGAAGCGGAGGCGCTGCGCATCGAGGCCCACGGGGACGAATTCATCCGCAAGGAGGATATGGCCCCGGTGCTGCCCGCATTCCTGGAGAGCATGTGGCGGCGGGACGGTGACTGGCTCGATTCCGCCGAGGTCTTCCATGGCCACTATTGGGACGGCGGTGCGGCGGCCCTCATGGCCAGCCTGCGCACCGGACGGCCCCTGGTGTTCACCTCCCATTCCCTGGGCCGGGAAAAGCGGGACCGGGTACCCGAGGACGGTACGCTCAAATACGCCCTGCGTATCGCCAATGAGCACCGCGTCATGGCCGCGGCTGACCGCATCATCGCCCTGACCGAAATGGAGAAGGGCATCCTCGAGCGCCGTTACCACGTGGATCCGGAAAAGGTCGCGGTGGTGCCGGCGGGGGTGGATACGGACGCCTACCGGCCCACCGGTGATACCGCGGCCCTGCGCGGCAAGCTGGGGCTGGAGGCGGACGAGCGCCTGGTATTCACCACCGGCCGTCTGGATCCCCGCAAGGGATACGACCTCTTCCTGGATGCCATCCCCGAGGCTACCCGGCGATTGCGGGAGCGGGGGCTGAAGGCCCGCTTCCTGCTGCCCGCGGGCGGCGATGCGCTGGACGAAAACGAGCGCGCCGTCCGGGAGCGGATGGATGCGCGAATCGCCGAGCAAGGTTTGGAGGACCGGGTGATCCTGTTCCCCCATCTGACCCTGGAAGAGCTCCTGGTGTACTACACCGCCGCGGACCTGTTCGTCCTTCCCTCTCCCTACGAGCCCTTCGGCCTGGTGGCCGTGGAGGCCATGGCCTGCGGTACGCCGGTGCTGGCCACCCGCAATGGCGGGCCGCCCGAGATCATCGATGCCGGCAGTGACGGAGCCTTGATGGATCCGGCCGATGCGGGGGAATTTGGCACCGTCATGGCCGATATGCTCACCGACCGGGGGCGTTTGGCGGCCATGGGCGAGAACGCCCGGCGAAAAGCGCGCGAGGTTTTCGACTGGCGTGCCGTGGCCGCCTCCATACGCGAGGTGTACGGCCAAGCGCTGGCAAGCGCTCCCACCTGAGTAGGCCGGCCTTCCCCGAGCATCTCCCCTCCGTCGATAGCGGCGCACCCCGTCTCCCCTGGAAAGCCCCCCGTGTGGCCCCCGCGTCACCGCTTCCGAATCGCCCGATCCCCGCCCCGGACAGGAAGCCAGCCCGCGCCGTCTGTCCATTAGCTCCTTTTTATATTTCTGTCCAGCCCGCGCAATGCAGGCATTTTTCGCACGGAGTCTACTCCGCGTAGCGGCAGCCAAGTCCCTTATAAAAGTGTGTGAATTTAATTCCAGGCATACTCTTCGTCTTTAATTGAAGGTGGGCGGCAAATTGGCATATTCAGCGTAAGGTTTTTAATTAAGGGGATTCCCTTACTCCCTTGGCATGATCGACGGCCCTTTTCCGGTGGGTGCATAAAGTGGCAGTGGTGGGCTGGACAGGGGAAGCCCGGCGACAAGGGGCGGAATAGAATATTAAGAATTTTCTAATATAAAAATTACATTAATTGGCTTTTTAATTTTTGGCTAATTAAAAAACTAATTATTGTTTTGTTTTGCTTGGACACCTGGGTTAGGATCGTTTAAAGCTGACCGGGGAGGCCCTATGTTAATGCCGGGAATGGGAGTAGCCCCGTGGTCGAAGAAGAGCAGTGCCCGGATTCCGAAGACCGGCAGTTCGTTATTCGGCCCAACTGCTCTCTTTCCTGGCAGGGGGCCAAGCGGTACCTGGCCTTGCAGGCACTGGCATGCGGCATTGCCGCGCTGCCGCTTGCCTGGATCGGAGCCTGGCTGGTTCTGCCCTTCGCCGTCGTCGCGCTGGTGGCCGTTGCGGTCAGCTTCTACCTGGTGCTCCTGCGGGCCAACCGCATCGAGGTGGTCTGGCTCACGGAGGACCAGGTGGCCGTGGAGCGGGGCCTGCGCGGCCCCGAGGAGCGTACCGAGTTCCCACGTAACTGGGTGCAGGTGGTACTAGAGCCCGCGGAGCGAAGGCTGGGAGCCAATCACCTTTATCTGCGGGCCTACGGGCGGCAAACGGAAATCGGGGCCTTTCTCACTAACGAGGAACGAGAGCACCTGGCCGATGCGCTGGGCCGCGCGGTTAGGCGGGGCCAGACCGGCAGGAAGCTTTGAGTGCGAGAAGGGGTGCCTCGCTGGATAAGCATCTATCGGAGTGGGGAGATCGCATGTCCAAGATACGCGGAAGGAGCCAAATCGGGGCCTTGCTGGCGGGAGCGGCACTGCTGCTGACCGCGGGTCCGGCGGGGGCCGGTTGGGGGGCCCTGAACATGCCCGAGGGGGTGACGCCCATCAGCGGCGAGGTCTACAACCTCCACATGCTGATCCTGTGGATCTGCGTGGCCATCGGCATCGTGGTCTTCGGGACCATGATCTATTCCATCATCCGCTTCCGGAAGCGGGACGGCGCGGAGGCCGCGCAGTTCCACGAGAGCACCACGGTGGAGATCATCTGGACCATCATTCCCTTCCTGATTCTGGTGGGGATGGCGATCCCGGCCACCGGGACCCTGATCACCATGGAGAACACCGAAGATCCGGAAATGACGGTCAAGGTGACGGGGTATCAGTGGAACTGGCACTACAAATACATGGGTGAGCAGGTGAGCTTCTACAGCAACCTCGCCACCCCGGTGGATCAGATCCAGGGACAGGCGGCCAAGAACGAAAATTACCTCCTGGAAGTGGACCGGCGCCTGGTGGTTCCCACGGACCGAAAGATTCGCTTCCTGATCACCTCCGCCGACGTTATCCATTCCTGGTGGGTCCCGGACCTGGGCATGAAGAAGGACGCCATCCCCGGGTTCGTCAACGAGGTCTGGACCAAGATCGAGGAGCCCGGCGTCTACCGCGGGCAGTGCACCGAGCTCTGTGGCCGGGGGCACGGATTCATGCCGGTGGTCGTGGAGGCGAAAGCTCCGGAGGCCTACCGGGAGTGGCTGCAGAAGCAGAAGCAAAGCGCCCAGGCCTCGAACGGGAATGCGGGCAAAGTGGCCCAGGCGGACAAGTGAGGATTCGCGTTTCTGCCACGTTGCCAGGAACGATCGCGCAGGGAGGATTTAGATCATGAGTGAGGCAGTGGAGCACGATACCCATCACGGTCCGCCGAGCGGCATATTGCGGTGGGTTTTCACGACCAACCACAAGGACATCGGTAGCCTTTATCTGATCGCGTCATTCGTCATGCTGCTCATCGGCGGCGTGATGGCGCTGGTGATCCGCTCCGAGCTGTTCCAGCCGGGCATGCAGGTGGTGGATCCCATGTTCTTCAACCAGATGACCACCATGCACGGGCTGATCATGATCTTCGGGGCGATCATGCCGGCATTCGTGGGTCTGGCGAACTGGCAGGTGCCGCTCATGGTGGGAGCGCCGGATATGGCCCTTCCCCGCATGAACAACCTGTCCTTCTGGATCCTGCCCTTCGCCTTCCTGCTGCTCGTTTCCACCCTCTTCATGGAGGGCGGGGCGCCGGCGGCGGGCTGGACCATGTACCCGCCGCTGGTGCTGCAGACCGGGGACGCTTTTCCGTTCCTGATCCTGGCGGTCCATCTCATGGGGCTGTCGTCGATCATGGGCGCGATCAACATCATCGCGACCATTCTCAACCTGCGCGCCCCGGGCATGACCCTGATGAAGATGCCCCTGTTCGTCTGGACCTGGCTGATCACCGCCTTCCTGCTGATCGCGGCCATGCCGGTGCTGGCGGGAGCGGTCACCATGATGCTGACGGACAAGTTCTTCGGCACCAGCTTCTTCAATCCGGCGGGCGGCGGTGACCCGGTGATGTACCAGCACATCTTCTGGTTCTTCGGGCATCCCGAGGTCTACATCATGATCCTGCCGGCCTTCGGGATCGTGTCCCAGATCATTCCCACCTTCGCCCGCAAGCCGCTGTTCGGCTACACCTCCATGGTGTATGCCACGGCGAGCATCGCCTTCCTGAGCTTCATCGTCTGGGCGCACCACATGTTCACGGTGGGGATGCCGCTGGCCGGCGAGCTGTTCTTCATGTACGCGACCATGCTCATCGCCGTGCCCACGGGCGTTAAGGTGTTCAACTGGGTGGCGACCATGTACCGGGGCTCCATGACCTTCGAGACGCCCATGCTGTTCGCCATCGCCTTCGTGATCCTGTTCACCATCGGCGGCTTTTCCGGCCTGATGCTGGCGATCACGCCCGCGGACTTCCAGTACCACGACACGTACTTCGTGGTGGCCCACTTCCACTATGTCCTGGTGCCGGGGGCGCTGTTCTCCATCATCGCCGCCGTGTACTACTGGCTGCCGAAGTGGACCGGGCACATGTACAACGAGACCCTCGGCAAGTGGCACTTCTGGCTCTCGGCCATCTTCGTGAACGTGCTGTTCTTCCCGCAGCATTTCGTTGGCCTGGCCGGCATGCCGCGGCGCATCCCCGACTATGCCCTCCAGTTCACGGAGTGGAATCAGGTTTCGACCATCGGAGCCTTCGGTTTCGGGCTCTCGCAGCTGCTGTTCGCTTACATCGTAATCCAGACGGTGCGTGGCGGTGAGCGGGCCGAAGCCCGGGTCTGGGAAGGAGCGCGCGGTCTGGAGTGGACGGTGCCCTCGCCCGCGCCCTATCACACCTTCGAGAAAGCGCCGGAAGTCAAATGATTCCCGGGGCCCGGCAAGGTGCAACCATGAGTCAAGGCATGGCCCAACAGGACGAGGAGCTCCGTAGGCGTCGCAAGGCCGCCGTGCGCACCGCGCTGGTGCTGGCGGCCCTGGCGCTGGCCATTTACGTGCTGTTCTTCATCAGCATGGGCCTGGACTGAAGCCCGGTACGGGCGGAAACGACGGTACGGAGCATTACTCTAGGAAGGGGACGGCTGAATGAGCGAAGCACACGGCGGGTATTACGTTCCGCATCAGAGCCACTGGCCGATTGTCGGCTCCATAGGACTGTTCGTGCTGATGGCGGGATTCGCGTCGCTCCTGAACGGGGCGTCGTTCGGGCCCACCCTGATGATCGCGGGCGCGGTGATCACCATCCTCATGATGGTGGGCTGGTTCGGGACCGTCATCCGCGAGAACCAGCAGGGCCTCTACCACGAACGGGAGGACATGTCCTACCGCTGGGGAATGGGCTGGTTCATCTTTTCCGAGGTTATGTTCTTCGCGGCCTTCTTCGGCGCCCTGTTCTACGCCCGGGTACTGGTGGTGCCCTGGCTCGGCGGGGCCGCTCCGGAGGAGTGGACGCATCGCCTCCTCTGGCAGGGCTTCGAGGCCGCCTGGCCCACCAACGGCCCGGGCAACGTGGGGGGCGAGTTCCAGCCTATGGGTGCCTGGGGTCTCCCCGCGATCAATACGCTGATCCTGCTCTCCTCGGGTGCCACGGTCACCTGGGCCCATTGGGGCATCAAGGAGGGGAATCGCCAGAAGCAGATCATCGGCCTGGCGGCTACGGTGGCCCTCGGCTTCCTGTTCGTGTTTCTCCAGGCCTTTGAGTACGGAGAGGCCTACTCCCACCTGAACCTGACCCTGGAAAGCGGTATTTACGGCTCCACCTTCTTCATGCTGACCGGCTTCCACGGCATGCATGTGACGGTGGGCGCCATCATGCTCCTGGTCATGCTGGGACGGGCCATTGCCGGCCATTTCACGGAGGAGAACCATTTCGCCTTCGAAGCGGCCGCCTGGTACTGGCACTTCGTCGACGTGGTGTGGCTGGGCCTGTTCGTCTTCGTCTATTGGCTGTAGGTCCGGAGCCGCAGGTCTACTGCGGCGGTACTGCGGGGTGCGGGGAAATGAGGCCGGTGGCGAAGCCGAGCATCAGAATCAGGAACAGGACCAGGGAAAGTCCGATTCGGACCGTCAACGCCCGCACCGTGCGATGGGACTGGCCGTCGTCCCGGAGCAAGTAGAAGAGCCCGGATCCTAGACTGCCGACGATGACGAGCAGGACGGCGATGATCAAGCCTTTGACGACCATGGGGGCTCCTTGGCGCACGCCCGATTGGACCCCCAGTATAAACCCGCCTCGCGGCAAGGCCACAATGGCGGGAGTGGAGCATGCGCCTCGGCCCGTATGAATTCAGGCCGCGCCTGCTGCCGGCGCTGGTGACCCTGGCGCTCCTTCCCGCGCTGCTGGCGCTGGGCTTCTGGCAGCTGGACCGGGCGGAGCAGAAGCGCGCCCTGCTCGCCCAGTGGGAAGCGGGAAAACGCGCTGCTCCGAGTGCGCTTTCCGAGCTGGGGGCTACCGGGTCGAAGGACGCCGATACCCGGTTCCGCCGGGTACGGGCAAAGGGGCAGTACGATCAGGCCCACCAGTTCCTTCTGGACAATCAGATCCGCGAGGGACGGGCCGGTTTCCAGGTGCTCACCCCCTTGAGGCTGGCGGGCCGGGAAAAGGCGGTCCTGATCAATCGGGGCTGGGTGCCCATGGGGGCCAGTCGTCGGGATCTGCCCGATCTGCCCGCGCCGGAGGGCGAGCAGCAGCTCCGGGGCATCCTCACGGATCCGCCCTCAGTGGGCATCCGGCTGGGTGAGGCCGATACGGGCGGCAACGACTGGCCCAAGGTGGTTCAATACGTGGCGCCGGAGCGTATACAGAAGCAATTGGGCTATCCCGTCATGGAGCGGGTGATCCAGCTGGGAAGAAACCAGCCCCATGGCTTCGAGCGGGATTGGGAGGCCCCGGTCCACTTCGGACCCCAGCGTCACGTCGGTTACGCCGTTCAATGGTTCGGGCTGGCCGCCGCACTGTTGGCGATCTTCCTGGTGGTGAACACGAAACGGAGCAAGCCCGCGCATGCAGAGTCAATCCATGAGCGCTTCCACGCAGACTCCTAACGGCGGCAGCCGCCTGCAGCTCTGGCTGCTACTTGTGGTGTTCTTCGGGCCCGTGATCCTGGCGGGGCTGCTCTATGCCAACGCGGACCGCTGGCTCGGCCACACCGGAACCGGACACCACGGCCAGCTTTTCGATCCCGCCAGGCCGCTCCAGGGACTGCCCGTGCAGGATCAGGAGGGAGAGCGCTTCGGGATCGACTTCCTGCACGGCAAGTGGACCCTGCTCTATATCGGTCCGGCGGACTGCGGGGACGCTTGCAGGACGGACCTCTACGGCATCCGCCAAGCCCATAAGGCGCAGGGAAAGAATATCGGCCGGGTCCAGAGGTTGTTCATCGCGCGGGGTGGGCCTGTGGCCGCGGAAACGCGCTCCTTCCTGGCCGAGCAGCATCCCCATATGAGGGTCGCCCGGGTGGCACCCGGCAAAACCCTGGACGGCTTCAGGGGGGACGGCCCGTCTCCTTCGGTGGGCGGACTCTACCTTGTGGATCCCAACGCCAACCTGGTGCTTCGCTACGGCACAGGCGCCTCGCCCGACGGGATCATCGAGGACCTGGAAGCCCTGCTAAAGCACTCCACCATCGGTTAGCCATGGCCAGAGAAACCCGTTTCGCGCTCCTGACCCTGGGGACGGCTGTCCTGGCCTTCGCCGTGGTGGTGCTCGGCGGCTACGTGCGTCTATCCAATGCCGGTCTGGGCTGTCCGGATTGGCCGGGATGCTACGGGCACCTCAAGGTGCCGGAATCCCTGGCCGGCACGAGCGGCTTCGAGCGCCCTCTGGAGACGGGCAAGGCCTGGAAGGAGATGGTCCACCGCTATTTCGCCGGGGCCCTTGGGCTGACAATCGCCGGTCTCGGCTTCATCGCATGGCGGCGGCGCCAGGAGGACGGCCAAGCGGTGGCACTTCCCCTGATGCTGGTGGCGCTGGTGATCTTTCAGGCCCTGCTCGGCATGTGGACGGTGACCTGGCTGCTCAAGCCACTGGTGGTGACCGCGCATCTCCTCGGCGGCATGGCGACCCTCGGGCTCCTGGTGTGGCTGGCCCTTCGCCAGGGCCACCTTCTGCGGCCCGTGGCCGAGCCCGGCCCCTGGCGCACCTGGGCCCTTTTGGCCCTCGGAGTGGCAGTGCTGCAGGTCCTTCTCGGCGGTTGGACGAGCGCCAACTATGCCGCACTGGCCTGTCCGGACTTTCCTACCTGCCAGGGCCAGTGGTGGCCGCGCACCGATTTCGGCCAGGCGTTCACCCTCTGGCACGGCCTGGGGATCAATTACGAGGGCGGGATCCTGGGAAATCCCGCCCGCATGACCATCCACCTCACCCATCGTCTGGGTGCGGTGCTCACCCTGCTGACAGTGGGCGGTCTGGTACTGGCCCTGCTCTACCGGGCCCGCTCAGCGCGGGTACGCAAGGTGGCGGGGGTCGCGGGGATGGCGTTGCTGGTCCAGGCCGGTCTGGGTATAGCCAATGTGGTTTTCGGGCTGCCCCTGTCGGTGGCGGTGGCCCATAACGCCGGGGCCGCGATCCTTCTTCTGTCCCTGGTGGCCCTGAATCATGTGCTGCGACCTAAGACCCGTCCAGTCCCCGAGCCGGCCGCTGCCCGCTCTTCCGTGACGGGACTGGAATCTGCCTAGGGAAGGGGAAAACATGCCGCAAGCGCTGACCAAGATGGTGACGGTTGGGGGGCAGTTTCGAGCCCATTGGCGGGATTATTACGAGCTCTGCAAGCCGAGGGTCGTGGCGCTCATCGTGTTCACGGCCATGGTGGGCATGTTCCTGGCCACACCCGGATTCGTACCCCTGGGGGCGTTCGCTTTCGGCTCCCTGGGCATCGCCCTTTGCGCGGCCTCCGGAGCGGCCATCAACCATGTGGTGGACGAGGAGGTGGATGCGCGGATGGCCCGTACTCGCGGCCGGCCGCTGCCCACGGGGCACTTGGACCGGCGTCTGGCCCTGGGCTTCGCTTTCGCCCTGGGTGGTGTCGGGATGGCCCTGCTGATCTGGATGGTCAATCCCCTGACCGCTTGGCTGACCTTCGCCTCGCTGGTGGGCTACGCCGTGGTCTATACGGTCTTTCTCAAGCGCGCTACCCCGCAGAACATCGTCATCGGCGGAGCGGCCGGGGCGGCTCCGCCGGTGCTCGGCTGGGCGGCGGTTACCGGAGAGGTGCATCCGCACGCGCTATTGCTGTTCCTCATCATCTTCGCCTGGACGCCGCCCCATTTCTGGGCCCTCGCCATCGCCCGGTACCGGGACTACGCGGAAGCGGAGATCCCCATGCTTCCGGTTACCCATGGGCTGGCCCTCACCCGCCTGCACCTGCTTCTGTACACGGTGCTCCTGGTTCTGGTTTCCGTGCTGCCTTTCGTAACCGGCATGAGCGGTTGGCTCTACCTGGTGGGCGCGCTTGGGCTGGGCGCCGGCTTCCTGGGGCAGGCGCTGGCCTTACTGATCACCGGGGATGACGCCCGGTACGCCATGCCCACCTTCGGCTATTCCATCCTCTACCTGATGGCCCTGTTCGCCTTCCTCTTCGCCGACCACTATCTGCCGATCCTGAGCCGCACGCTGGCGTAAAAACCAGCTACAACCGCAGCGGGCCCCCGCCAGACCCTGTGCAACGCAGGGTTTGACAGGCGGGGGTCTATGCCTATAATCCCACAAAGTTTTTGCGGGGAATCAAAGTATAAAGTATATTCTTATATGGCGGATCTATTGCTTTGGATAAGGAGTTCCGCGTAGGATAGCGTCCGCGACCAGAATGTGAGTATCCACTAACCGGATCCCGGGTGGGCTCCGCTTTTCGCCTTATCCAGCCCAAAAAGATCAAGCCGGAGGGGAGATCATGGCACAGGCGCAGGCAGCAACCGCCGGCCAGACAAGCGTTCAGGAAGAGTATAACTATCACGTTATACGCCAATTTACTGTAATGACGCTTGTCTGGGGCATCGTAGGTATGTTCGTTGGGGTGTTCATCGCTCTCGAGCTGGCCTACCCGGAGCTGATGTACGCATTGACGGGCAGCAGCGAATACCTGAACTTCAACCGCCTGCGCCCCGTGCATACCAGCGGAGTGATCTTCGCATTCGGCGGCTCCGCCCTGTTCGCCACCTCCTATTACGTGGTGCAGCGTACCTGCCAGGCGCGCCTGTTCAGCGACCGGTTGGCGAGCTTCACCTTCTGGGGCTGGCAAGCGATCATCGTCCTATCGGTGATCAGCTACGTAACCGGCTACACCCAGAGCCGCGAATACGCGGAGATGCCCTGGCCGGTGGACATCCTGATCGCGCTGGTGTGGGTCGCCTACTTCGCGGTCTTCATCGGCACCATCATGAAGCGCCGCCAGCCCCACATCTATGTGGCCAACTGGTTCTACATGGCCTTCATCGTGGCCACCGCCCTGCTGCACATCTTCAATAACCTGCAGGTGCCGGTAGCCTGGAACTCCATGGAGTCCTACTCCGTGTTCGCCGGAGTCCAGGACGCCATGACCCAGTGGTGGTACGGCCACAATGCCGTGGGCTTCTACCTCACCGCCGCCTTCCTCGGCATGATGTACTACTTCGTGCCCAAGCAGGCCGGCCGCCCGGTGTACTCCTACCGGCTCTCCATCATCCACTTCTGGGCGCTGATCTTCCTCTACATGTGGGCCGGTCCGCACCACCTCCACTGGACCTCCCTGCCGGATTGGGTCTCCACGCTGGGCGCCACCTTCTCCATCATGCTGCTCATGCCCTCCTGGGGCGGCATGATCAACGGCATCATGACCCTCTCCGGGGCCTGGGAGAAGCTGCGCACCGACCCCCTGATCAAGTTCATGGTGGTGGCGCTGTCCTTCTACGGCATGTCCACCTTCGAGGGGCCCATGATGGCGCTGCAGAACGTCAACGCCCTGTCCCACTACACGGACTGGACCATCGGCCACGTCCACTCCGGGGCGCTCGGCTGGGTGGGCATGATCACCTTCGGCTCCCTCTATCACCTGGTGCCGCGCCTGTGGAACACCGAGCTCTACAGCGTGCGCCTGGCCAACGTGCACTTCTGGCTGGCCACCCTCGGGGTGCTGTTCTACATCGTCGCCATGTGGATCAGCGGCATCCTGCAGGGCCTGATGTGGCGGGCCTTCGATGACTACGGCAACCTCGTCTACACCTTCGCGGAGTCGGTGGAGGCCATGCATCCCTTCTACGCCATGCGCGCCTTCGGCGGGATCCTCTACCTGGCCGGCATGATCTTGCTGACCTACAACTGCTACAAGACGATTGCCCAGGCCAAGGCCGCCCAGCCGGCCGCCGCCCGGGCCTAAGCGGCCTACCGGCGTGAAGGAGCTCGCTTAATGCGACACGAGAATATCGAAAAGAATATTGGCCTGATGACCATCCTGACGCTGATCGTGATCAGCGTCGGGGGGCTGGTGGAAATCGTCCCGCTCTTCTACATCGACGATACGGTGGAAAAAGTCGAGGACGTGCGCCCGTTCACGCCCTTGGAGCAGCGCGGGCGCGATATCTATGTCTCCGAGGGCTGCTATCTCTGCCACTCCCAGCAGGTGCGTCCGTTCCGGGATGAGCAGATCCGCTACGGCCACTACTCCCTGGCCGCCGAGAGCAAGTACTCCCATCCCTTCCAGTGGGGATCCAAGCGGACCGGGCCCGATCTGGCCCGGGTGGGGGGCAAGTACTCCAACGCCTGGCACGTCCAGCACCTGATCGCCCCGCGCTCCGTGGTGCCCGAGTCGGTGATGCCCAATTATCCCCATCTGATGGAGGATGAGCTGGAAACCGGCCAATTGCGGGACCGCATGCATGCGCTCAAGACAGTCGGCGTCCCCTATACCGAAGAGAAGGGGGATCTGTACCGGAAGAACGTCGAGCGCTGGGGGAAGCAAGTAGCCGAACGCCTGCACATTCCTAACGCCAAGCAGTCCCTCCTGGCCGAGGCCAAGCAGGGCAATTTCGATGGCGACCCGAGCAGGCTGACCGAGATGGATGCCCTGGTGGCCTACCTGCAGGTGCTCGGCACCATGGTGGACTTCGACGAGTACAGCGAGCCCAAACAGGGGCGGGCCCGGGGCTTCTAAGCCCTGCTCGGGTCCCGCCCGGCGGGATAGAGAAATGACCGAATTATTCGCCTGGTTCTCCGATGCCCTGACGGACATGCAGAAGGCCGGTCAGATCGCCACGGTGATCTTCTTCGCGGTCTTCACCGCGATCCTGGTCTACGTGTTCACCGGAAAGAAACGGAAGAAGCGTTTCGACAGTTACCGGTACATCCCCTTGGATGACGACGAGCAAAAGGGGTCGGGCAAAGACGAAACCGGCGAAGGTGAGCGCAAGGGGAGTGCCGAAGATGGCCAGCAATGAAAAGAATCAGGTCCAGACCACCGGTCATACCTGGGACGGGGACCTGGCGGAGTACAACAACCCCCTTCCCCAGTGGTGGGTCTGGGTGTTCTACGCGACGGTGGTCTTTGCCGTCGTCTACTGGATTCTCTATCCCGCCTGGCCCATGGGCGGGGGCTATACGCAGGGTGTGCTGGACTATTCCAAGCGGGCCCGGCTGAACGAGGCCATGTCCCAAGAGGCCTTGAAGGAAAAGTATCCGCAGCGTTTCGAGGCGCTGAACAAGATCTCCAAGATGAGCCCCGCGACCATTCTCGGGGATTCGGACCTCATGAACTTCGTGAACTCTTCCGGCAAGGTGCTGTTCGGCGATAACTGTGCCCCCTGCCACGGTTCCGGCGGCCAGGGAGTGATCGGCCATTACCCCAACCTGGCGGACAGCGCCTGGCTCTACGGCGGCACACCGGCCGACATTAAGCAGACCATCGTTCAGGGCCGGAACGGTTACATGCCCGCCCACGGTGATAAGCTCTCCAAGCAGGAGATCGAGGCGGTGGCCATGTACGAGGGCAGCCTCGCCGGGGAAGAATGGGCCGACGACCCGCAGAAGGTGGCGCAGGGCAAGGAGATCTTCCACGGCAGCCAGGCCGCCTGTTACGCCTGCCACGGCAAGGACGGCAAGGGAAAGGAAGCCTTGGGCGCCCCGAACCTAACCGACGCTATCTGGTTCTACGGTGGTGAAAAGAGTGCGGTCATCGAGACCCTCACCTACGGCCGGGACGGCAAGATGCCGAGCTGGGGGGACCGGCTTACGGAGAACCAGATAAAGATCCTCACCGCCTACGTGCATTCCTTGGGCGGGGGTGAGTGAGGCAGTTGAGCGCCTATCGAAATCCGCAATAACGCGTGCAGGCCGGGCACACGCCCGGCCTGTTTCGCGTGTGCGCGCGGAATCCGCGTAAACGGTGGTTGTCAAAGCGGTTGATTCCTTCTGTCTATTAGGCTTTCCTAATACGGTAAAACACCGTCCCGCCAGCTTCCCGTGAGAGGAATGTTCATGGCCGAGCAAACCGAAGGACTCTACGCGGCGCACGAGAAGGTGTATCCGCAAGCGGTCCGAGGGTTCTTCCGCCGCATGAAGACCACGATCCTGTTGGTGGCCTATGCGGTGTATTTCCTCCTTCCCTATGTGCGCTGGGAAAACCGGCAGGCCGTTCTTTTCGATATCCCAGGGCGCCAGTTCTTCCTCTTCGGGCTCCGGGTCGCCCCGGAAGACATCATCTGGCTTTCGGGCCTGCTGTTCATCGCCGCGGTGGCCCTCTTTTTCGTGACCAGCCTAGCGGGACGGGTATTCTGCGGCTACTTCTGCTTCCAGACGCTCTGGTCCGACGTATTCCTATGGATCGAGGAAAAGGTGGAAGGCGGCCGGAGCCGCCGCCTACGGCTGGATAAGCAGCCATTGAGCGCGGACAAGGCGCTGAAGAAGGGAATCAAGCACAGCCTTTGGCTCGCGGTCGCGCTCCTGACCGGTATCACGTTTACCCTGTACTTCGCCGACGCCTACCAGCTCTGGTACCAGTACCTGACCTTTCAGGCGCCTCTTCCGGCCCTGTTCACCGCCGGGCTGTTGACGGCGACGACCTATACCATGGCGGGTCTGGCGCGCGAGCAGGTGTGTACTTACATGTGCCCCTATGCGCGCTTCCAGGGAGCCATGTTCGATCGGGACACCCTGATCGTGGCCTACGACCCTTCACGGGGCGAGCGCTCCCAGGGCCGCCAACCACCCAAGCGGGGGGAGCGCTACGAGGAGCGAGTGGCCGCCGGAAAGGGCGACTGCATCGATTGCGGATACTGCGTGAAGGTATGCCCTACGGGCATCGATATCCGGGAAGGCCAGCAGTACCAGTGCATTACCTGCGGGCTGTGCATCGATGCCTGCGACACCATCATGGAGAGCCAGGGCTTCCCCAAGGGCCTGATTCGCTACACCTCGGAGAACGAGCTGGAAGGAGGCAAGACGCACCTGTTACGCCCGAAGATACTGGGGTATGCGGTGATCCTGCTGGCGGCCATCGGGGTTCTTGCCTACAGCATCGCCAACCAGTCCATGATGGATCTCAACGTGGCCAAGGTGCGCAACCCCACCTATATCCTGGAGCCCGACGGTCGCATAAAGAATGTCTACGAGCTGCGGGTCAACAACAAGGCCCAGGAGGTCCGCCGCTACCGGGTATCCATGCAGGGCCTGCCGGCGGCCGAGTACGAGATCCAGGGCGGATTCCGCGAGTTTTCCGTCGACCCCGGCGAGAACCAGACCGTGCGTGCTTACGTGTGGGTGGACCCCGATGACCTGAAGGGCCCGCGCTCCCACTTCTCCTTCCGGGCCGAGCGCATTGACGTGCCGTCCGGGAAGGAAACGGAAGCCAGCGAGGCGACCGCCATGTTCTACACCCCGGAGCAATACCTGTAGGAGCGGTCAGGATGCGCATGGAGCAGGCGGCCCCGGAGCACGATGCGGAAGCCCGGAAGACCAAGCGGACGATCAGGCTGTGGATCCTGGCGGGGGCCGTATTCGCCACCACCGTGCTGGGCTACAGCGCTACCATGGTCTACTTGGCGCAGCGGGATTATCCGGGTTCCGTAGTAAACGATTACTTCGAGAATTACAAGCAGTTCAACGAATACGCGGATAAGCTGGAAAATCAGGAGGAGCTGGGCTGGCGGGTAGCCACCAGCATCGACAGCCTCCCCATGGTGGGCAACCAGCTGGACATCGAGGTGTGGGCCGAGGATGACCAGGGCGAGCCCATCGTGGACGGCGAGGTCCTCGTGCACTTCGTCCGCAATGTGAATTCGCGGGGAGACCGAAAGGTCCGGCTGGGGGCGCTCGGGGATGGGCGCTATTTCGGTCGGGTGACGCTGCCCAAGCCGGGCAACTGGACGATCCTGACCACCATCCGGGACGATGGGAAAGCCTATAAGGCCCGCCGGTTCCTGTGGGTGGAGGAGTCCCTGGAGTGAGCGAGGCCCCCGCGGGCTGCTACCACTGCGGCCTGCCGGTCCCCGGCAATGACCCGTGGCGGGGCACGGTGGGGGGCGCGGAGGTGTCCTTCTGCTGCGCCGGCTGCCGGGCGGTGGCGGAGGCCATCGACCGGGCCGGGCTGACGGCCTACTACCAGCAGCGAACGGCCTACCCCGAGCGCCCGGAGGAAGCGGTGCCGGAGGTGCTCCGCGATGCCGGTCTCTATGACCGGGAAGAGGTGCAGGAAAGCTTCGTGCGCCAGGAGGCGGGGATCCGCGAGGCCTCCCTGATCCTCGAGGGTATAACCTGCGCGGCGTGCGTCTGGCTCAACGAGCGCCAGCTCCAGGCCACCCAAGGGGTGGTGGACGCCCAGGTCAACTACACTACCCACCGGGCCCGGGTGCGCTGGGACCCCGATCGCATCAGCCTTTCCCAGATCCTGCAGCGGATCGCGGCCATCGGCTACACCGCCCATCCCTATGACCCCGAACGCCAGGAGGCCGCCCTGGCACGGGAGCGCCGCGATCTCCTGAAGCGCATCGGCGTGGCGGCCATGGCCACGGTCCAGTTGATGATGATCGCGGTGGGTCTCTACGCCGCGGACTTCTACCCCATCGACGAGCGGTTCCTGGCCTTTTTCCGCTGGATCTCCCTCGCCCTCGCCGTCCCCGTCCTCACCTATTCCGGCCGTTCCTTCTTCGCCGGAGCCTGGTCCAGCCTGCGCCGCGGTCAGGGCAGCATGGACATTCCGGTGGCCCTGGCTCTGGGGCTTACCTTCTCCGCATCGGCGTGGGCCACCATCATCGGCCGAGGGGATGTCTATTTCGAGACCATGGCCATGTTCGTACTGTTTCTCCTCACCAGCCGGTTCCTGGAGATGAACGCGCGCAAGCGCGCGGCGGAGGCCAACGAGGAGCTTTCCCGGCTCGTGCCGACCATGGCCCGCCGTCTGGGGGCGGATGGTCGGACGGAGTGGGTCCCGGTGGGAGCGCTGCGCAGCGGCGACACCGTGCGGGTAATTCCCGGCGAGACCATCCCCGTGGACGGAACCGTGACCGAGGGGCATTCAGATATCAACGAGGCGGCCCTGACCGGTGAGCAGACTCCGGTGCACCGGGGTCCGGGAGAGCCAGTGCTCGGCGGGACCACCAATGGCGAGGGCCCCTTGCTGCTCGCGGTGGAGCGAGTGGGCGAGGAGACCTTCGTCTCGGGGATACTGCGGCTTCTGGAGGACGCCCAGGCCGGTCGGCCCCGCATCGCCCGCAAAGCGGAGGTGGCGGCACGCTGGTTCGTCTGGGGCCTGCTGGTGACGGCCATCCTGGTGGGCGTGGCGTGGTGGCTCCACGATCCGGACCGGGCCTTCTGGGTAGTGGTATCGCTGCTCATCGTCACCTGCCCCTGCGCCCTGGCCTTGGCCACGCCCACCGCCGTGGTGGTGGCCACCGGAGAGCTGTCGAAGCGCGGGGTCCTGTCGGCCCGGGGAGAGGCCCTGGAAACCCTGTCCGGGGTCACCCGCGTAGTATTCGACAAGACGGGCACCCTCACCCGGGGTCGCCTACGATTGCGTGCCTGGTCGGGGGAATCGGGGGCCCTGGATCGGGCGGCCGCCCTTGAGCAGGCCTCCGAGCACCCGGTGGCCGCCGCCCTGGTGGAGGCCGGGGACGGTCCGGAGGTGGCGGGGGTGGAGGGAATCGAGAATTTTCCCGGGCGCGGGGTGCATGGACGCGTGCACGGGTGCCGGTGCTGGGTGGGCTCCTACGGCTGGGTGGCCGAAATGGCCGGCGCCCCACCGGAAGGGCTGGTCCGATCCGCCGAGGAGATGGCCACACGCGGCGACACCGTAGTGGGCCTGGCCGGGGAAGCAGGCTGGGAAGGGGTTTTCGCCGTCACCGACGAGGTGCGGCCCGTGGCCGGGGAAACCGTTCGGGCCCTCGCGGAGCGCGGCTGGACCGTCTCCCTGGTAACCGGCGACAGCGAGGCCGCCGCCCAGGCCCTTGCGGACGGGGTCGGCATCGAGGAAGTGTACGCTGCGCAACGGCCCGAGGATAAGCTGGCGCTGGTACGCGCCTGGCAGGAGCAGGGGGAAGTGGTGGCGGTGGTCGGGGACGGATTGAACGACGGGCCGGTTCTCGCCGGCGCGGACGTTTCCCTGGCCATGGGTGCGGGTGTTCAGGCCGCCCGCGCCTCGGCGGATTTTATCCTCCTTTCCAACCGCCTGGAGCGCATACCGGAGATCGCCGATATCGGTGAGGCCGTACTGGAAAACATCCGGCAGAACCTCTCCCTCTCCTTTGGATACAACGTCTTGGCGGTTCCGCTGGCCGCGCTGGGATGGGTTGCGCCCTGGATGGCGGCTATCCTGATGCCGGCCTCCAGCCTCCTGGTGGTGGGTAATGCGCTCCGCCTGCGATCCCTGGGCCGCGGCCGGCCTCGCCCGAACGCCGGCTCTCCGCAGATGATGGCCCAGGAAACGGAATCCTAGGAGGAAGCCATGGAAACCCTGTTTTCTCTGCTGCCCATCGTCCTGGGCCTGGTGGTTTTGGCGGTGGCGGCGCTTCTGTGGGCGATCAGGAGCGGGCAGTTCGACGACCTGGAAGGCCCCGCCTACCGGATCCTCCACGACGACGACGATCCCCGTATTCCCTTCAACCGCGAGCAGCGGGAGGCCGGCGAGGGGGAACAGGAAAACCGGGCCGACGACGGGGATGAAAAGGGCCAATCCGGAACTTGAAAAAGCAATTAATTAAATATAGATTAATATTTCCTTCAATTTATCCTTGAAAATTTCGTAGGATCTTCGGGAGAGTTGAGCCATGGATCATACCCGCATCACCCTTGGCGTGGTGGCCGTGCTCGTGAGCATCGCCTACACCAGCTTCTTCTCCGTCGTATTTAGCGGTTAAGCGCGACAGACGCGCTCGCTGCTACTCCTCCTTTGCGAGAAAAAGGCCTGCCCCCCTCGGGGCAGGCCTTTTTTTTTCGGATATCGCGAAGGGGGCACCGCTAGGCGGTTCCGAACCGTTCGTAATATTCCTTCACCCGCTCCACCTCGGCCTTGGAGCCGATGACCACCGGGACCCGCTGGTGCAGGGACTCGGGCTGGATATCCAGCATCCGCCGGACACCGTCGGTGCAGGCGCCGCCTGCCTGTTCGGCGAGGAAGCCCATGGGGTTGGCCTCGTAGAGCAGGCGCAGCTTGCCGGGCTGTTCGGGCTTCTTCAGGTCGCGCGGATAGAGGAAGACGCCGCCCCGCATGAGGATCCGGTGAAAGTCGGCCACCATGGAGCCCACCCAGCGCATGTTGAAGTTCTTCCCGCAGGGACCGTCCTTGCCCTCCTCGCAGTCCTGTACATACTGCTGAATGGCCGGTTCCCAGAAACGCCGGTTGCTGGCGTTGATGGCGTACTCGGTGGTCTCCTGCGGGATCTTCAGGTCCTGGTTGGCCAGGATGAACTCGCCCACGTGGGGGTCCAGGGTGAAGGCGTGCACCCCCTGGCCCGTGGAGTAGATGAACTGGGTGGAGCCCCCGTAGACGGTATAGCCGGCGGCCACCTGTTCGGCTCCCGCCTGCAGAAAATCCTCCACCGTGGCGTCCACGCCGGGACGGGGAGCCTTCAGGATGGAAAAGATGGTGCCGACGCTGATGTTGACGTCGATGTTGCTGGAGCCGTCCAGGGGATCGAAGACCAGCAGGTACTTGCCCTTGGGGTATCCGGTGGGGATGGCGTAGGGGGCCTCCATCTCCTCGGAGGCGAGCCCAGCGACATGGCCCATGGCCTCCATGGACTGGAGGATGAGGTCGTTGGCCAGCACATCCAGCTTCTTCTGATCCTCGCCCTGTACGTTGGTGGCCCCGGCCTGCCCCAGCACATCCTCGATCCCGGCGCGATTCACCGCGCTGGAAATGGTGCGGATGGCGGTGGTCAGATCGCTCATCAGGCGGGTGAAATCCCCGGAGGCGTCGTGGTACTTGCGTTCTTCCTCCAGCAGGAAGTGCGTCAGCGTAGTGCCGATGTCCATAAAAAAGTCCTCAAACGTGATATTGCTTCAAGATCAATATTCGGAAACCGGGTATCCCTACAGGGTAAACCAACCGACAACGGCGTCCACGGGCTCCTGGGGACTGGAAAGCCGCTCTGCGCTGCGGAGGCCGATGTGGACGCCGGAGGGGTCGGATTCGAAGACCGGCAGCGAGAGGGAACCCAGGACCTGGACCTCCACCAGCCCGCTTGCAGGCTGGTTTTCCCAATGCAGGGTGTGCCCTTCCCGCGGGATCCGCAGGTTCTCCCGGTGCAGGGAATCCCGGAGCAGGCGGAGAATGGCCTCCCCGGCGGTCCAGACCGGGGCCAGCAGGTCCAGCCACCGCTCCAGCCGGGCGGCGCCGTCCGGAGAGGCGGCCCACGCTTCGGGACCCAGGCGGATCACCGGGCTGCCGTTGCGATAGGAAAGGTAGGCGGACATCCAGGGATCCTCGGTGAGTGCCTGGTAGTATGCGGGCCAGTCCTGTTCAAGCCGGTCCGCCAGCTGGTCCAGCCCCACCCGGAGGCGGCCTACCTTGCCGGAGTCGGCGCCTGGCCGTCCGGCGAGGTCCTGCAGATAACCGGTCCAGCGTCGGACTTCCCGGATCAGGCTGGCTTCCAGCCGCTCCGGCGCGAGCTCCGGGAGATGGCCCGCCAGGCGTTCGGCGCCCAGATGCCGGAAAACGGCAATCTCCCGATCCCGGGCCTCCTCCAGCGTCTGCACCACGGCCTCGAGCTCCAGCAGACCGGCCATGGTCCCGGTCAGGGGAAATTCGTAGACGCGCTGTCCGGTGTGGGCCGAAGCCATTGCTCTACCTCCCAGATGGCATCATTGACGGCGGCTCCCGGAGGTTCCCCGGTGATCAGAACGACCGAGCCCCGATCCGCGAGCAGCGGACGGCACTCCGTCCAGAGTCTGGCGGCCTCGGCCGCGCCCATACCGGCAAAAGGCGTATCCAGCAGAGCCAGCACAGGCTCTGCGGCAAGCACGCCGGCGAGGGCGGCCCTACGCCGCTGCCCGGGGGTCAGGAGCTCCGGGGGTCGGTCCCGGAAAGGCAGGCATCCAGCTGCCTCCAGGGCTCGCTCGACGCCTTCGGGAGAACGGGCGTTCAGGGCCACGTCCGCATCCGTACGCGACGCAAGAAGCTGGTAATCGGGGTTCTGGAAAGCCATGGCGACGCGGGGCGGCTCCGGGGCCGCCCCATCCAGAAGCACCCGGCCTCGTTCCGGCAGTATCAAGCCGGCGGCCAGATAGAGCAGAAGGCTCTTGCCGTTTCCGGTGGCCCCCTGGAGCCAGCCCACCTGGCCCGCTGGCAGGTGGAGATCCACCCCCTGCAGAGGGCCCTGCGCGACGCCCTCCAAAAGCAGGCCGCTCAAGGGGCTCCGTCCGCCCCCGCGAGACGGCGATAACGCTCCATGAGCTCTTCCACCTGGCGCAACGTCTCCGCCCAGTCTCCGTCGTTGTCGATACGGTCGTCCGCGTGGCGCAGCCGCCGCTCGCGCGACCATTGAGCCGCCATGATGGCGCGAACCTGCCCGGCATCCCGGTCGCCTCGCGCGACGGCCCGGCGCACCTGGGTCTCCGGATCCGCGTCCACCACCAGTACCCGGTCCACCAGGTTCTCGGCCCCCGATTCCAGCAGCAGCGCGGCGTCGTAGAGGACCACGGCCTTCGGGAAGCGGTCGCCGATGGCCGCGGCGCGGCGCCGGGCCAGCTCGTTGATGCGCGGATGGAGAATGCCGTCCAGGGTGGCACGGGCATCGGAATCATCGAAAATGCGCTCCGCGAGACGGGCCCGGTCCAGGTCCCCGGATTCGGTGAGGATGTCGCCGCCCAGCTCCGCAGCCACCTCGTCCAGGACCTCGGAGCCGGGTGCCAGAACCTCCCGGGCCAGCTGGTCGGCATCGAGAATGTGCGCGCCGCGCCCCGCAAAGGCCCGGCTAATGGAGCTCTTCCCGGAGCCGATCCCGCCGGTCAGTCCCACCAGCAGCATGTCAGCGGACGGTAAAAACCGTGCGCTCTCCCTCCGGGCCGGTCCGCACGATCCGTCCGGGGAGGGCCGAGACCCGGCCACCCCGCTCGCGGAAATCGGTGAACCGCCAGCGGACCCCGGAGGAGGTACGCAGGAGCACCGGCCATTCCCCGCCGCGGTCAACCAGCAGCCGCAAGCCCGGCCGTTGGCCGGTGACGCCGAAGACCCGGACGGTGCCGGGCTCCTCCGCCCAGTCCAGACTGACGGACTCCGGAAAGATCCCGCGCCGCAGGAAATGGTGGTTCAGGGTCTCGGCGTCGCCCGGGCGCAGGAGCCAGCGGGGCCAGTCCTCCGGCGGGCCGCCGGATCCGTCCTTCGTCTGGTACGAGGCGGTGCCGATCCCGTTGTCGCTGAGCCAGTTCCCGAGCGCGGTATGCACGCTCACCCCGGCGGCCGACGCCAGCCCGGGCAGCAGTATCAGCCCAATGAGCCCGATAAGCCGAAATACCATCGGATGATCGTATCCTTCCAAAGGAACAGGGCCCACCCGCCGGCGGCGAGGAAGGGCCCGAAGGGAATAGCCAGATGCCTGTCTCCACCACGCAGGAGGATCAACAGGCCACCGATAAGGCTACCCATGAGGGCGGCCAGGAACAAGGCGAGCAGCACCGCCACCGGGCCCACCCAAGCCCCGAGGGCGCCGAGCAATTTCAGGTCTCCGCCCCCCATGCCCTCCCGGCCGGTGGCCCGTTCATATCCCCATCCGGCCAGGAAAAGGAGTCCATAGCCCAGGGCCGCGCCCAGGAGCGCGGCCAGCGGGCTGGCCGGGGCACCGGCGGCGGTGGGGGCCACCGGGGGCATCGGCAGGTAGGCTGCGCCCCCGGCATAAAGGAGGCCGAGCCCGCCCAGCGGCAGGGTGAGGCGGTCCGGGAGCAGCTGCAGCTCCAGGTCGATCCGGGTGAGCACCATCAGCATCCAGGTGAATACCAGGGCCGGGACCAGGGTCCAGGAGGCTCCCACCACCCAGACGGTCAGTGCGGTAAGGATGGCGCTGGTCAGCTCGGTGAGCGGGTAACCGGGGGGGATGGTGGCCCCGCAGCCCCGGCAGCGCCCGCGCAGCGCCAGGTAGCTGAGCAGGGGGATGTTCTCCAGAGCCCCAATGCGGTGACCGCAGGACGGGCAGGAGGAGGCGGGCCGAACGATGGAACGGTCCCGGGGAAGCCGGTGGGCGACCACGTTCAGGAAGCTTCCCACGATCAAGCCGAGCACCCCGGCCGCGACCAAGAGCATGGCGCTGGACGGAATCATTCCATGCCCAGTTTCTGGATGCGGTAGCGCAGGGAGCGGAGACTGACCCCAAGGCGGGTGGCCGCCTCGGTCTTGTTGCCGGAGGTGGCCTCCATGGCCTCCCGGATCAGGCTCCGCTCGATGTCGGCGAGATGCTGGTCGAGCTGAAACCCGCCCGCGTCCGTCCCCGCGGGGTGGTCCCCGGCCTCCCGCTCCTCACAGGGACGCTCACGGCCGCCGCAGATGCGTTCGGGGGGAATGGTGTCCTCGTCCGACAGGCTAATGGCCCGTTCCAATACGTTTTCCAGTTCCCGGACGTTGCCGCGCAGCGGCATGCTGCGCAGCTTTTCCAGTGCCCCGGGGCTGAGGACGGGCGGCGGCGGGTCGTCCCGTCGGCGGTGCCGACGGGCCAGCAGGGCGGAGGCGATCTCGGGAATATCTTCCGGGTGCTCCCGCAGGGGCGGTAGGTGGACCTGGAGCACATCCAGGCGGTAGAAGAGGTCCTCCCGGAAGCGGCCGGTCTCCACCTCCTCCTCCAGGTCCTTGTTGGTGGCGGCAACGATCCGCACGTCCACCGGTACCTCCCGGGTCGCGCCCAGGGGCCGGATGGCACGCTCCTGGAGGGCGCGCAGCAGGTTGGCCTGTACGGAGGCGCCGAGATCGCCCACCTCGTCCAGAAATAAGGTGCCGCCCTCCGCCTCTTGGAAAAGTCCCTTCTTGTCCATGCTGGCCCCGGTAAACGCCCCCTTCCGGTAGCCGAAGAGCTCGCTCTCGATGAGGTGCTCGGGAATGGCGGCGCAGTTGACCGGCACGAAGGGGTGGCGGGCGCGCGTGCTGATCCTGTGTATGGACTGGGCCACCAGCTCCTTGCCGGTGCCGCTTTCCCCGGTGATCAGCACGGGCGCCTCGCTGTGGGCCACTCGAGCGGCCTGGCTGCGCACCGCCTGCATGGCCGGGCTCTGGCCCACGAGCTCCGAGCCGAGCTCGTTGGGCTCCGGGCCGGCGGCCTGTGTCAGGCGGAGGCCGTGCTGGACCAAAGAGCGCAAGCGGTTGGTATCGATGGGCTTGGACAGGTAGTCGTAGGCGCCAACCCGCATGGCCTCCACGGCACTTTCCGGGGTTCCGTAGGCGGTGATAACCGCAACCGCCGGCGGCCGTCGAAGGCTCGCGCTCTCCTCCACTACGGTCATGCCGTCACCGTCGGGGAGTCGCAGGTCCGTGAGGATAAGGTCGAGCTGCGATTCGTCGAACGCCTGTCGGGCCTCCGCCAGGGTGCCGGCCTCGCGTACCTCGAACCCCAGGGGCCCCACCGTTAGGCCGATGAGCTCCCGGATGGTGGGCTCGTCGTCGACTATGAGTAGCACCGGGTTCACCCTTTTCCCCTCTTGGAGCAGTGGCTTGGCAGATCCACGGCGATGCAGGTCCCGCCGCCCGGGCGGTCCGCGATGGAGATTGTACCGCGATTGGCCTCCACCAGCTCCCGTACCAGTCCGAGCCCCAGTCCGGTGCCCTGGGTGGCGGTGGTGTAGAAGGGCTCGAAGACCGTTTCCCGGGATGTTCCGGGGATTCCGGGACCGCGATCCAGCACTTCGAGCCGCGCCCGTCCGGGGCTTGCGACCCGCCCCCGTATGAGGCCCCCGCCCCGTTCCGGGATCTTGCCGTGGCGGATGGCGTTGATGCCGAGGTTCCACAGGATCTGCTGCAGGTGTCCCTCGTCCGCGCAGACGGTCAGGCCCTCGGAGACCTCCCATTCGAAGCAGCCCTGCTCCGGCATGCATCCCTCGTTCCCGAGCAACCGTACCGTGCTCTCCACCAGCGGAGCGACCTCCAGCTCCCGGGCCTGACCGGAAGGTGGCCGCAGATGGCGCAGGAGGGTCTCCACCCACTGGTTGAGGCGCTTGGTCTCGCGCTGAATAATGCCCGTCATGCGACCGTCGGCGCCGCTCTCCGCCAGCAGCTGGCCGGCGTGCTGAATGGAGCTCAGCGGGTTGCGTATCTCATGGGCGAGATTGGCGGAGAGCCGGCCCAGGGCGGCCAGGCGCTCGGTGAGCTCCTGGGTGTGCTGGCGCTGCCGAGCTTCCGTCAGGTCATAGAGGTTGATCAGGGTCGCCGTGCCTTCCGGGGATCCCAGCGGGGTAAAGCGGAAGGCCAGGACATGGGGATGGTCTGAATCACCCCGTGGAGAAACGCCGCGGAGCTCCCCGCTGCCCGGACCGCTCCCGGCCTGCCAGCTCTGGAAGTGGCGGAACAGCTCGGGGGCCCGGATATTGAGGAAATCCAGCTCGGCGGCGGGTGCCGGATAGAGGAACTGGTCCGCCTGCGGATTGGTGAAGCGGATGCCCCCCTGGTCCTCCACCACGAGCAGGCCGTTATCCACCCGTTCCAGCACCTGGTCGGCGAGCGCGGTCAGGGTTCGGACATCACGCTCCCGCCGCTGGGCCCGCTGCTCGTGGCGGTGGAGCCGGGAGGTGAGCCCGTCGCTGAGCGCGGCCAGCGCCACCAGCAGGAGTCCTTGCAGGAGCAGCCCGCGGATGGCCGCATCCGGCTCGGGCCCGCCCACGGCCAGATAGCCCGCCCCCTGGAGCAGGAAGGCAGCCGCCGCCGAGTAATAGGAAACGCCCGGCCCCAGAAGGAAGCTGGAAGAGACCACCGCCAGCGGGTAGAGGAAGACCAGGGGGCCGTCTATGGGGCCGGAGAACCAGACCAGATGCGTGGCGGCGAGGAAATCCCCCCCCACCAGGGCCCCGGCCAGCCGCAGGGGGTGGCCACCCACCCGGAGGCGGTAGAGGACCCAGGAGCCCACCACCACCTCGATGGCCAGGGCGGCCGCCAGGTCGACGATGGAGAACTGTGTGAAGGGGGGGAACTGGCCCCAGCCGACGGTCAGCGCGGCGAGCAGGAACCCGAGTCCAGTCCGATACAGAACCGCCCGCCGCAGGGTGGCGAGGGAAGGGGTCCAGCCGCTTAGCATGCTGTGGTGTTATCCGCCGATGGCCTGGCCCATCTTGAAGATCGGCAGGTACATGGAGATCACCAGGCCGCCCAGCACCACGCCCAGAACCACCATGATGATGGGCTCCAATAGATCGGTAAGGCCGTCCACCGCGGCATCCACCTCCGATTCGTAGAAATCGGCGATCTTGGCGAGCATGGTCTCAAGACTCCCGGATTCCTCGCCGATGGCAATCATCTGGGTGACCATGGGCGGAAAGACCCCGGACTCCTCCAGGGGGTCCGAAAGGCGCTGCCCCTGGCTGACCGCCTCCTGGGTGTTCTCCACGGCTTCCTGGATGACCTTGTTGCCCGCCGTCCGGCTGACGGTATCCAGGATCTCCAGCATGGGCACGCCCGCCGCGCTCAGGGTGGCGAAGGTCCGCGTCATGCGGGCCACGGAAGCCTTCAGGGCGATGTTACCGAACACCGGGAGCTTGAGAATGTACTTGTCCACCTGATAGTGGAACTTCGGTGAGCGCCTATAGGCCTCCCGAAAGGCGAAGAAAGCGGCGATGATGCCGCCGAAGATCCAGTACCAGTTGGAACGGAAGCTGCGGGACAGGTCGATGACGAACTGCGTGGGCGCCGGAAGGGAGGTGCCGAAGCCGGCGAAGATTTCCTCGAACTTGGGGATCACGAAGACCATGAGCACCGCGGTCACCAGCGCCGCCACCACGATCACCGCGATGGGATAGAACATCGCGGATTTTACCTTGGCCCGCAGGGCCTCGGTCTTCTCCAGGTAGGTGGCCATGCGGTCCAGGACGGTATCCAGGATGCCGCCCTTTTCGCCGGCGCGGATCATGTTCACGTACAGCTCGTCGAAGACGTCGGGGTGGGCCGCCAGGGCATCTTGCAGGGGCTGGCCGCTCTCGATGTCCGCGGCCACCTGCTCGATGACCTTGCGCATGGCCCCGTTCTCGCTGCCCCGGGCGATGAGCTTGAAGGCCTCCACCAGGGGCAATCCCGCGTCGATCATGGTGGAGAGCTGGCGCGTCATCACCACGATGTCGTGGATCTTGATCTTCTCTTTCTTCTGAAAGAGCGGCTGAGGCTTCTTCTTGACCTTGGCGGGGATGATGCCCCGCTGCCGAAGGGCCGCAGTGGCCGCCTCTGCGGAGACCGCCTCGATCTCCCCCTTCTGCGCCGTCCCCTGGCGGTCCCTCCCCTTCCATTGGAATTCGATCTGCTTGGGCTTTTCGTCCGACTTCTTTTCGGCCATAAACCCCGTTCCCCCTTATGGACGGGTCAATTCCCCAGCTGCCCCTCCAGCCACTCGATGACCGGCTCGACGCGGGGCTCCTTCCCGGTCCAGCGAGCATAGCTGATGGCCCCCTGGCGGACCAGCATGCCGAGGCCGTTGGCCACGGCAAGGCCTTGCTGCTCCGCTTCCTGGAGCAGGGGCGTGCGCGCCGGGTTGTAGATCAGGTCGTAGACTCCGGCCTCCCGGGGAAGCGCGTCAAGCGAGAGCCCGGGAAAGGTCTCCCCTTTCAGGCCCACGCTGGTGGTGTTCACCAGGAGCCGAGCCCGGGGGAGCGCGTTCTGCAACTCCTCCGAGGGAAGTGCGACCGCCCTCCCCGTCTCCGGGGCCAATTGGCCGATCAGGGCCTGCCCCGTTTCGAGGGTCCGATTGGCCACCACCACTTCGGGGACGCCGGCCACGGTGAGGGCGTGCACTACGGCCCGGGCCGCGCCGCCGGCACCGAGGACCACCACTGGCCCTTTTCCCCAGCCGGTGTGGTCGAAGTGCGCCTCCAGGTCGGCTGCGAAGCCCGCCCCGTCGGTGTTATCCCCGATCAAGCGCTCGCCGTCGACGATCACGGTGTTCACCGCCCCCATGGCCCTGGCGGCATCGGTGTGCTCGGAAACCAGGCGAAAAGTGGATTCCTTGTGCGGAACCGTGATGTTCACGCCCCTGATGCCCAGGCTCGGCAGGGCGTGGAGGGCGGTTTCCAGGTTTTCCGGAAGTACATGGAAGGGGACGTAAACCGAATCTTCTCCGCTTTCTTCGGCGAAGCGGGTGTGCATGGCCGGGGACAGGCTATGGGCCACGGGATCTCCGAAAACTCCCAGGACACGGGTTGAACCCCGGATACTCATCGTAAGGTCCCTTCTTGTTGTGGTGCGGCGCAGTTCTCTTTGCTTACGGGCGAGGGCCAGGGAGGCCGGCAGAGATCACCTTGCAGCCAGAACCTGGGGTGGAAGCGCATTTCCTGCTTGCTATAGGTCTCATGGGCTTCGGGCAAACCGGTCAAGGAAAAGCTGAATCCGGGAACGAGGGCTGTGATTCCCAGCAGACCGAAGGCTGCCAGGAAGGCACCATGGGCATCTCTACGACGAGGAACTTCGGGTTGCGGGGATGCCTTCCGCCGAGCGAAATGAACACCCAGAAGCCACCCGACTACTAGTACGGCCATAATTTGGCTCATGGGCATGACCATGGTGCCACTGACCATGCCGTGGCCCAGGCCCGCGAACAAGGCGGCGGTGAGGGCCGGTGGCAATGCTCCTTCCCATGCCGGCAGCTGAGTCGGCACATGCCATTCCGTTCCGCTCCATTGGTGGGCCCAGGACAGCACCCCGCCCAGCACGAGTACCACCCCTGCCAGGGTGGCCGGCAGGCCCCACTCGGCGAATAGCTGCAGGAGGGCATTGTGTGGATGGGTGGCGATTTCGGGATCTAGGGCTAGCTGCATGGGGCCTACACCCAGAAAAGGGTGGGCGAGGCCGGCCTTAAGGGCCGCCGACCATAAAATAAGGCGCTGGGAATCCGCCGAACCGCTTTTGTCGATGGCCCGCTCAAAACCGGGCGTTCCACCGGGCAAATAGAACAAAAGAAAGTAGAGGGCTCCACCTAGCCCGACGAGGAGAAGGGTTGTGCCAAGCCATTGGAGGGCCTTCCCCCGGAAGAACAGGACAACGAACAGGGTGCTCAAAAGGGCCGCGATAAGGGCTCCCCGGCCGCCTGTGGCGAACAGGAGCGCCCACCAGAATCCCCCCAGGAGCGCTAACAGGGCCCGGAGGGTTCGGCTCCATTGCCCAGCCAGCAGGGTGGCTGCGGCAACCAGCGGCAGGGACCAGCTCTGGAACTGATTCAGGAAGCGGACGTTGGCGAAATGGAAAAAGGGGCTTCCCCAGAAGATAGTTACTTCGGGCACTCGAACGGTTGGGAGATACATCGCCAAAAACTTCCCGGTGTACAGCGCCACCCCGCCCAGGGTTAGCGCCAGAAACCACGCGTCCCCTTCCTTGGCCGATTGCCACCTGGCCCCAGCCACCGCAACGACCGCCCCCACAGCCAGCGTTAGGGTCCCCCACTCGAGGAAGGCGGGCATGGGAGAAGGGCTACGGGCAGCAGAAACAAGGCCCAGGGCAAAAAACAGCCCGATGGCGGCCCGGGCCCAGACCGGGAGCCCGGTCCAGAAGGTCCCGTTAACCGAGCGCATCGATCGGGATAGCAGAGGGAGAAGGGCCAGGGTGACCAGCGAGGCCACCACCAAGAGCCGCTGATGGTCGTAATGGCCGGGAACGAGCGATGGCATCAACAGGCCATTGGGGCCTGCAACGACGGGCAGCGCGGCCGTGGCCATCGTCAGGCGGGCCAGCCAGGGGACCCATGGGTTTGGGGTGCCGCCAGCACCTTGGTTAGGCATTCGGTGCGGGGGCCTCGCCGGTGGCCGCGATGAAGGTGCCTTCCAGCCCGGTGCCCTTGGGCTGAATCTCCAAGAGCTCCAGCCCATCCTGCTGCAGGGTGTTCAAGGCCGCCCACAGGTCAGCGGCTGGGAGCGCCGTCCGCCACAGGCCAGCCCCCTCCTCGATTGCTTCCCAGCCGTCCGGAGCCCGGGCCCCTCGAAACCTGACCGTGTAGCCGGTCAGCTGCTCCCCAAGCAAATCGGTGGGGCGGGCCTCCCGGATCAGCCGCCCCTGGTTGAAGATCCCGACCCGATCGGCAATCCGCTCGACGTCCGAAAGGATATGAGAGCTGAACAGGATGGTCCCGCCCTCCTGACAGAAGTCCCGGAGAAGCTCCGTGACATGGTGCCGCCATAAGGGATCCAACCCCGTCATGGGCTCATCGAGGATCAGAAAGCGCGGCCGGCCCGCCAGGGCGAACCCAATAGCGGCCCTTTGCGCCATGCCCTTCGAATACTGCTGAATGGGCTTACCGGCCACTTCGGTCAGGCCGAGCCGTTCCAGCAGTTGGTCTGCATGGGCGCGGGCCGGCTGCCGGTGCAGCCCCCGGACCCGTCCGGCGCCCGAGAGCAATTGCCGGGCGGGAATATGGGGCATCAATGAGGGATTCTCGGGCAGGAAGCCGAGATCTTCCCGCCCTCGGGCATCCCCCGAGGGGTAGCCGTTTACCCGAATGCGGCCACGGGAGGGAAAGATCAGACCGAGGGCCAGTTTGAGGGTCGTGCTCTTCCCCGAGCCGTTATGCCCGACCAGTCCATAGACCTCCCCCCGGCGAACGGTAAGGGCCAGGTCCCGCAGCGCCTCCGTTTCCAGGCGCCGGCCCGTCCAGTTGCGGTTCCGGTATGTCTTGCCCAGATGGCGGGCCTCCAAGGGATGGGATGCTTCGTCAGCGGCCATGGCGTTGCCTACTCCTCTGGGGTGCGGACCCTGTCCAGATTGGGTGGCTGGACACGAACCCGGCCCGACTTATCGATGATAAAGCCCTCCCCCATGGGGTCCTCGGGGACTTCCGTCAAGTTGGCATATCCGACCAGGGCCTCCAGATCGGGCGGAGGATGGCCGACTTCCTTTCGAAAGGCGTCAGCGGCTTTCCGTAATTGGATGAGACCCCGCAGTTGTTTGGCTCGAATACCCAGATTGCGGCGCAACGGGCCGGAAGAGGACCCTTGCGCCATGGATTCCACTAGCCTCAGGGCCTCTTCGGGATCCTTTCCGAGGGCCGACCAGCGCCCGGCTATGGCACGGAGCCCGATTGCCTTCTTGGGCGGAGAGCGGTCAGCGGCTTCCTGCAGGATCTGGGCCCCCGCTATGGGCTGGTTGCGGAAGTAATAGAGGTTGAAGGCCTGGAAAAAGGGGGGGAGCCAGTCCCAGGGACGGGCCCGGGATGCGCTTACCAACAGTTCTTGAGCCTGAGAAACGCGGCCCTGCCAGGGGAGGTAGGCCTCCGTCAGGTAATAGGAATCCTCCTGGGCGGGATTGAGGGTCAGCGCCAATTCCAGCATGGAGGCGAAGAGGGCCTCTTCCGCATCCCCCTCCATGTTGGAGGCGGCCACCAGGGCGCGCAGGGCGGCGAGGTCGCTGGCCAGGTAGCGGTCGCCAAAGGCCAGAGCCAGGGCAACCGGGGCTGGGGGGACCACCTGGAGGCGGACATCAAGGAGTCGCCCTTCTGGCCCCTCTTTCGCCCAGTGCTTGGTGCTTCCGGCAAAGGCTGCCAAACCGGCGCAAATCAGAAAGACCGCAATCCCGGGAGGCCGGAGCCGGCTCATGAGAATTCCCGGATATTAAAACGCCAGACCGCCAGCCCCAACAGGAGGATGGTATAGCCCAGGGCCATCCCTGCCCCTGCGGCCATAGTCTCTCCGGGGGGCCACTGGCCGTACAGCACTCCGGCGCGGAGGTCCAGGCGGCTCAGGTCGGGCAGGGCCCATTGCAGGGCCTGAAGCCCGTCGCCGAAGGTTTGTCGCAGACCCGGTGTGGTCTGCTGGCTCCCATAGAGGTAACCGAGCACCGGTCCAAGGGTACGTGCGGCCCATGCGAAAGCCAGGCCCAGGCCGAACGGGAGCAGGGGGGTTGTAGAAAGGGTCCCCATGAGCAGGGCAAAGGCGGTGATGGTGAGCAGATCGAGCCAGAGGTAGGCCATCACGGGGATGAGAGGCCAGCCATTATGGACAGGAGTGCCCTGGCTGTATCCGTTGGAGACCCAGAACCCCAGCCACCATAAAAGGACCCCGAAAAGCAAGAGGGTTCCGGCCAATAAGGCACCGATGCCTAAGAAACGTCCCAGCAGGTACTGCTCCCTGGGCCGAGGAAGGCTTAGGAGCGTGTGCAGCCTGCCTTGCTCCAGCTCTTTGACAAAGAGCTCCTGGATCCAGAAGAGAGCCAGCAGGACCCCGATGATTCGAAAGGTCGACAAGCTGAGGTTCATGGCGACTGTTGTGGGCTGCCGCCCGGAAAAGCTGGAGAACAATGCCCCGCCGATAATCACCAACAACCCTAAGACCAGCAGGAAAAACAGGCTCCGTCGGCGGAGTCCGAGCCGAATGGCGGTCCAGGCGTGCCAGCCCATGCCCCCTCCCTTCCATTGCTGGGAAGAAAACGAATGAGCGAATGGTACCATCCGGGAATGCCCTATTCGTCAAATTCGTGCTTGAACCGGGAGTCTTCTCCAGTGACGCAGCAAACCGCCGCCGAATGGGTCCAGCACGGCCTGGGTTTTCACCAGCAAGGGGATTTGGCCTCGGCCGAGGCTTGTTATCAGAGGGCCCTCGAAGCTGATCCCGCTTCTTTCAATGCCCTGCACTTCTTCGGCATGGCTAAATTCCAGCAGGGTGAACCGGAGGCGGCGGAGGAGCTTATCCGCCAGTCCATCGATTTGCGGCCGGATTCCCCCCTATTTCGCTACAACTTCGGCCAGTTCCTGGAAAACCAGAACCGCCTGGACGAGGCCCTTTGGGCCTACGAGTACGCCTTTACCCTCGACCCCACCATGGCCGCCGCCCTGAACGAACGTGGCCGGATCCTGCAGCAGGTTGACCGGGGGGTGGAGGCCGAGGCGGCCTATAGGCAGGTCCTGGAAATCGAACCCGACATGGCCGCAGCGCATACCAATCTTGGTGTGGCCCTTTGGTCGCAAGGGGATCTCCCCGGTGCTTTAGACCAATTAACCCAAGCGTGTGCGAAAGACCCAGAGCAACTCCTCCCGCACATTCATTTGGTGGCCCTATTACTGCAAATGGGGCGGGCTGAACATGCCGTTGAGGCCGCGGAAAAGGCCCGGCAAATAGGGCTGAGCCACCCCCTTTTGGAAGTCAAGCAGGCCGAAGCCGAGAAAGAGGTGGGGTCCCAGGGAAAGGCTGCCGCCCGCCTTGAAGCCGTGCTCCAGGACGATCCCCGCAATTTTGAAGCCCTTTATACGTTGGCCCCGCTCGCTGGTCGTCTGGATGTTTCATTCCCTCAGCGGGAGGCAGAGTCCCTATTTCACGACCCGCATCTGGACCGGGATGGGCGGAGCCTATTGGGCTTTTCTTTGGGCGCCTATTCCGATTCCCGGAAAGAGCATGATGCGGCTTTCCTCTATTGGCTGGAGGCGAACCAGGCTGAGGAGGAACAAGCGGACGCCCGGAAGACCGAACAGCTTCTTTCCCATTGGAGGGAATTACGGAAAGTATATTCGAAGGAGGTGATAGATCAGCTGGCCACGTGGGGGGACCAGGAGTCAGAGCCAATATTCGTGGTCGGCACCCCGCGTTCCGGCACCACCCTGATCGAACAGATTCTCGCGAGCCACTCCCGGGTGACCGGTGTTGGGGAAAGTGGCCTGGTGGAAGGTGTGTTACGGGATTACCTGGGGATCAACGGAAACGCGGAGGGCGGAGGAAGTGCCTCTTCCCTTTCCCCCGAGCGGTGTTCAGAGCTAGGTGCGGCATACATGCATAAGCTCCGGGAGCTTGCCCCTGGTGCAGACCGAATCGTCGAGAAGACCCCGGGCAATGCCCATAATCTTGGTTTGATCCGGGCTCTTTTCCCGAATGCTCGGGTGATCTTTGCAAGCCGGGATCCCTTGGATTCCGGTATTTCCATGTTCTCCCTTCGCTTTTCCCAATCCGTTGATTTTTCTTTTGATCTGGAAACCTTGGGGCGTTACCTGCACGGATTCCAGGAACAAATGGGTCATTGGCAGAAGGTGCTGCCCTCGAGTTTCCTTCTCAAGGTGGAGTATGAGGACCTGGTGACTGATCCTGGGCGATGGGTTCGGGAGATGCTTGCCCATTGCGGGTTGGAGTGGGAGGAAGAATGCCTCCGTTTCTTTGAAACAAAGCGTACAGTCCGAACCGCCAGCATGTCCCAGGTTCGCCAGCCCATATATAAAAGCTCGGTGAAGCGGTGGCCCCGATATGCAATCCATATCCGGCCCCTGGCGCGGGCCGCGGGCCTGGAAGAGCGATTACCCACGGAGGCTAGAGAGGAATTTAGAAGCTTTTCCCGGCTGGGTGAGCGCCAATTGGCACGTGGGCAAATGCAGGATGCAATCCATTCTTTCCGGCGGGCCATGATGTGGGAGCCATCCCGGCGTGGCCGCATCAATGTTCTGTTGGGTCAGGCATTGGAAAGGGCTGAGCGCTTTCAAGAGGCGGAGGCCTGTTTTCGTGCCGCGGGAGAAGCCGGAATAGATCCTGAGCCCTTAGGTCTCGAAGGGGACTTAGAACTTGCGCGAGTAAGGTGCCTGCGCAAGATGGAAGGAATGCAGAAAGCGGCAGAACTCCTAGAAGCTAGACCGGTTTGCCAACAAATCCCGGAAAAACTGGAACGAGCATGGCTGGCCTTGTGGTCGGGGGAACTGCAGGGGGCCCAGTCTCAGTTCGAGGAGGTCTTGGAAGAACGGCAAGACGAGGAGGCCTGGCAGGGATGGCTCCAAGTGACCGAGCAGTTGGGCAGGACAGAAGAAGCACAGGAAATGCTGGCCTCCTCGATGGCCGAGAGGCCGGAGAGTGCCCTCCCCATCCGACTGTTTGCGGATCTATTGCTTCAGCAGGAAAAATTTGAACAGGCGGAACCATGGGTGGCCCGTGCTCTGGAATTGGCACCACACTGCCACAAATCCCACATGATTGCCGCCGCATTCCATTACAACCGCGATCGCCTGGATGCGGCGGAACACTCCGTGAACCACGCCTTGTCCTTCTGTCCGGACCATCTTCCCGCCCACCTTATAGCCGCCCGGATCCATTTGGCCCAGGGCCAATTCCGCCTTGCCCATGCAAGTGCCCGTGAGGCCCTAGGGGTCCGAGATAATTATGAAGCCAGGACCTTATGGGGCAGAACCCTTATATTGATGGGGTCGGGGGAGGCTGGCCTAGCAGAAATTCGGAAAGCTCGGAGAGGGTATTCAAGGGAACCTAGTTTCTGGTTCCAGGAGGCTGGAGCGCTGGAGGAGCTGAACCGTCGGGCCGAGGCAATGGAACTTTTACAGACGGCTCGGGAACGGTTTCCGGAAGACGAAGACCTTCGCTTCCTCGAACTCCAACTCCTTCGTCAGGAAGGCGCCACCGCGGAGGCCTTGGAAGGCTTGTTGAGTTTGCCAGAGTCCTTCGAAAAACTTCCTCGCTACCATTCAGAGCTCGGCTTTTTGTATGACAGAAGGGGAGAGGTTGATCGGGCCATGGGCCATTTTCAGGAGGCCAATGACCGTTTCGCGGCCCGCTCGGCGGCGCGCCGATTCCCCAAGGAGGTTTCGCAGTCCCGGATTGCTCGTTTGAAATCCTCTATGAACGAGAATTGGGTCCGCCACTGGCGGGTTTCCTCCCGGCCCACGGGCTGGGAAAATCCGCCGGTATTTCTGCTTGGGTTTCCTCGGTCGGGAACCACTTTGCTGGATCAGGTTCTTTCCAGTCATAGCCAAATGGCGGTAATTGAGGAGAAGCCGGCTTTCGAAGCGGTGTTGGGGGAGCTTAGGCGACAGTTTGGTGGGGACCTCAAAGGGCTGGTGGAGCTAACTGACCGGGATATAGCGGAACTGCAAGAATTCTATCGGCGGACTCTTGCCGAGAACAGTGAGAATCCTGAAAACCCAATGTTGGTGGACAAGATGCCCCTCCGCACGGTCGATGCGGGGATGGTTTACCGTTTATTCCCGGATGCTAGGTTTATCTTTGCTCGTCGGCACCCTGCAGATTGTGTTCTTAGTGCCTTCATGCAGTTATTTGTGCCTAACACGGAAATGGCGAATTTTCATTCCTTGGCAGCAGGCTCAAATTACTATCGGGCAGTGATGGAGCTCTGGGGTCAGATCCGATGGCTTTTCCCCGGTATGCAGGTCCACGAAGTCCGATACGAGGAGCTGGTGGAGGACTTTGACGGTGTCGTGGGGGCGCTTCTGGACTTCCTTGGGCTGCCCTGGGAAGAAGGAGTTCGGGCCTACCGGGACACTGCCCGCGGCCGGGGGCGGGTAGCCACTCCGAGCCGAACTCAGGTAACCCAGCCCCTTTACCAGCATGCCCGCTACCGCTGGCGGCGCTACAGGGAGTATTTCGGGGAGGCTTGGGAGGAGTTGTTGCCCTTCATTCGAGCGGCTGGTTACTCCGAAAACTAAAAAAGGGGAGACCCAAAGGTCTCCCCTTTAAAACCTGCAGGCTGATTCTTCAGCCGCTGGAAACCGTATCGTAGCCCAGGTTGCTGGAGGTGCACTTTCCGGTGCCGAAATCGGCATCCTTTTGAATGCTGCCACCACCGGTATCCCCGAAGTATGCAGCGCTCCCACCCTCATGGCAGGAGGTCACGGCGATATCGCTGGCACCGACATTAGAAGCGGTGCCGTCCTCGACTTTCAGGATTACCCCTGAGGATACCTGAATATCCACGCTCGCCCCGCTACGCAGGTTGCTAAGGGTCGAGGTGGTGATTCCAGTTTTGGAAGTGCTCCCGCTCGTGCCATCGATGGTAGTAGCGGCGTTTGCCACGAGGGGCGAACCCAGGGCCAGAGGAAGAGCGAAGGCTAGTTTCTTATTCATCTTTGTTCTCCTAGTGATCGATCAGTGGCGGCGTAGGGAAAGCCTTACATGGCCGTCACAAGCGAGGTGATGGCGTTACGCGCATCGCTCTGCGCCGCGGAGTTGTTCGCGCTCTCGCGATACTGCGCGAACTGCGGGATGGCGATGGCGGCGAGGATGCCGATGATGGCCACCACGATCATCAGCTCGATGAGGGTGAAGCCCTTTTCGCCCTTCTTGGCGGTGAGCTTTTTGAGCATTGGTGCTCCTCCTGTGGGGTTTGTCCGGTATCCGGTGGGCCGTGGCCCGCGAGGCTGGAATAAGCAATTGATGTGCCAAGAGTAAACTTGCCGAATACAGGCTGTCCCGCGGGAGGATGAGGGGGTGTCCTGACAAAAATGGTCGCCGCGTGCGACAAAGTCCGTACGCGCAAACGGGAGGTGGAGCGGATTCAGTTTTCTTGCCGGAAGGCCTCGCGGCATTTGTCGGAGCAGTAGAAATGGCCTTGCCCGTCCTCCAGGGCCTGTTTTTTGGGCACAAAGGTGCCGCAGCTCTTGCAGGGGACCACGGGCTGGGAGTCGGGAATACGGCTGTCCGCCTGGGGTGGCTGGAGCTTGGACAGGACGCGGCGGATGGCCCGGTAGGCGAAGAAGAGCAGGATGGCGAGGGCGATCAGGCGAAGAATCATTGAACAGGCCGCGCTAGGGGCGTGTGCCCTGAAGCGCCTCCCCGGATGGTTCAGGCTGGAAACATGGTCGGGGTGAGAGGATTCGAACCTCCGGCCCCCGCCTCCCGAAGGCGGTGCTCTGCCAGGCTGAGCTACACCCCGATCTCGAACCGGAACCGGCCGTTGGTGGCAGGGTCCCGCGCGGTTCCGAATGGTCGGACAGCCGGGCACCGGAAGCGTTCCGTATAAGGCTAGAAATCCCGGGTTACGACGAAGTCCGCCAGGGATTCCAGGGCTCTGCGCTCTTCGGTCTCCGGAAGACCGGCCAAGGCGTCCTTGGCGGCTTTCACCCGCTCACGGGCCGCCTGCACAGTGTATTCAATGGCCCCAGTGCTTTCAATTGCCGTCCGTACCGGGTCGAGCAGGGCTACGCCTTCCTCTTCCAGGGCGCGCCGGATAGCGTCCCGTCCCTGGTGGTCGGCGTGCGCCAGGGCGTGGATGGTGGGCAGGGTGGGCTTGCCCTCTTCCAGGTCGTTGCCCAGCTGCTTGCCCCAGGCCTCCGCGGTGGCGCTGTAGTCGAGGGCGTCGTCGATGAGCTGGAAGGCCACGCCCAGGTTGAGGCCGTAGGCGGCCATGGCCTCCTCTTCCTCACCGGACCGACTGTTGATCACCGCCGCCAAGCGCGCCGCCGCCTCGAACAGGGTGGCGGTCTTGGCCGTCACCACCCGCAGGTAGTTGGCCTCGTCCACCTCGGGGTCGTGGGTGTTCTGAAGCTGCAGGACCTCGCCCTCGGCCAGCTCGCGGGTGGCGGTGGCGAGGATATCGAGCACCCGTATATCGCCGTCGGCGACCATGGCCTGGAAGGAGCGGGCGAACAGGAAGTCGCCCACCAGCACCGGGGCCTGGGCGCCCCACAGGGCGTTGGCGGTGGGTCGGGTGCGCCGCTGCTCGGCGGCGTCCACCACGTCGTCGTGCATGAGGGTGGCGGTATGGATGAATTCGATGACCGCCGCGAGTACCGTATGGCGATCGCCCTCGTAGCCGAACATCCGGGTTCCGGCCAGCAGGACCATGGGGCGAAGCCGCTTGCCCCCGCTGTCGATGACATAATTGCCGAGCAGCGGGATAAGCGGGATGTCCGAGTCCAGGAGCTCGTGGATCGCTTGGTCCACGGCTGCAAGGTCATCGGAAAGAAGGGCTTTTAGCTGTTCTATCGCCATGGGCACTGGTTGTCGCGGGCCGGGGCAAACCTAGGGTGGCGGGATGGCCTTGTCAAGGCGATAATTCTTGCAAGCCCGGTTTCGGGAAGCAAATCAGACTTTTTTCTTGACAATAATCAGTGTTCCGGGCACCAAGCAGGGATTATGGCGCAGACCAATCAACAAGACCCCGTACAACATCTCCGTACCATCCTCCGGGAGAATCCCCGCCTCTTCCGGGACCACCCCGAGCTGCTGGAAGAGCTCGATCTGGGGCCCGGCGCGGAGGCCACCGTGGTTTCCCTGGAGCACGCGCGCGCTCTGCAGCTGCAGCGCAGGATCGCCCACTTGGAGGAAGATCTCGAGCGGCTGGTCGGGACCGCCCGGGACAACGACCGGGTGGCGACCCACCTCCATCGCCTGACCATCGACCTCCTGGGCAGCCAGGACCAGGAAGAGCTGGTGCATACCCTGCTCGAAGGGGTGCGTGAGAACTTCCGGGTGGATGCCGTGGGCCTGCGCGTGGATCAGGACGAGCTCGCCGGCCAGCTGGATGACCGCTTCCTGGCCCCGCTCAGCTGGATACGCAACCGCTTCGTGACGGAGGATCGCGTCAGCCTGGGGCCGGTGCAGGATCCCGCCGTTGCCCGCGCCCTGTACGGTGACGAGCTGACCTTCCAGTCCCACGCCCTGGTGCCGCTGCGGGAGGGGACCCGGCTGTTCGGGCTGCTGGGGCTGGCCAGCCGGGAGGCGTCGCGGTTCGAGCCGGGAATGGGCACTACCTATCTGGAGCGGCTGGCCGAGCTTGCCGGGGTCCTCCTGGCGGGCGGCGAGTAGGGCCGCATGTCCGAACCGGAAGCGGACGGCAGTCCCCTGGTGCGCTTCCTGGGCCATTTGGCCGAGGAACGGGGCCTGTCTCCCCGTACCGTAGCCGGGTACCGGCGCGACGTGGAGGCCTTTCGCGCCTACCTGGAGGCGGACAGCCCGGTATGGGACGCGGTGAGCCCCCAGCAGGTGCGCGGTTTCGTTGCCCATCTCCACCGGCGGGGCCAATCGGCCCGCTCCATCCACCGTTCCCTGTCGGCCTTGCGCAGCTTCTATCGCTACCTGATCCGCGAGCGGCTGGTTGCCACCAACCCCGCGGAGCAGGTGGGGGCACCGCGCATGCAGCAATCCCTGCCCCGCGTCCTGGCGCCCGACCAGGCCTCCGCCCTCCTCGATCGCTCCAACCCGGGGTTCGAGGGATTACGCGACAAGGCGCTGCTCGAGCTGCTGTACTCCAGCGGCCTGCGCGTCGCAGAGGCCGCCGCCCTGGACGTTTCCGGCATCGATCGCGGCGCCGGCGAGGCGCGGGTGGTGGGCAAGGGGCGGAAGACCCGCCTGGTGCCCGTGGGCCGCAAGGCCCTGGAGGCATTGGAGGCCTACCTTCCCGCCCGGGCGGAACGGGCCGCCGAGGGGGAAGCTGCCCTGTTCATCACCAAGCGCGGCCGGCGCATGTCCGTGCGCACCATGCAGGACCGCGTGCGCCGTCTCTCCGGCGGGGCCGCGTCTCCGCACACCCTGCGCCACAGCTGCGCCAGCCACATGCTGGAGAGCTCCGGGGATCTCCGCGCCGTGCAGGAGCTCCTTGGCCACGCCAACCTCTCCACCACCCAGATCTATACCCACCTGGACATCCAGCAGCTCTCCAAGGCCTATGACCGTGCCCATCCCCGGGCCCGCCGCGGAACCTCCGACGCTGAGAGTGAGGACTAACCCTCTAGAAGCTATAATGTTCCGCTTCACCGGACTTCCGCGTGCCACTTAACCACGGAAGGCGCATCCATGGCCGACTTCGAAGGCACAACCATCCTCTCCGTGCGCCGGGGGCACCGCGTCGCCATGGGCGGCGACGGCCAGGTAACCCTGGGCAGCACCGTCATGAAGGCCAACGCCGTCAAGGTACGGCGCATGTTCCACGAGCAGGTCCTGGCGGGCTTCGCCGGCTCCACGGCGGACGCTTTCACCCTGTTCGAGCGCTTCGAGGGCAAGCTCGACGCGCACCGCGGCAACCTCAAGCGGGCGGCGGTGGAGCTGGCCAAGGACTGGCGCACCGACCGCGCCCTGCGCCGCCTGGAGGCCCTGCTCGCGGTGGCGGATGCCGAGTCCTCACTGATCCTTTCCGGAAACGGTGACGTCATCGAGCCGGAAGGCGGGCTCATCGCCATCGGCAGTGGCGGTCCCTACGCCCAGGCCGCGGCCCGGGCCCTCACCGAGCACACCGAAATGGATCCCGTGGATACCGTACACCACGGCCTGAACATCGCCGCCGAGATCTGCATCTACACCAACGCCAACCGCACGGTGGAGGTCCTGGACAGCAATGAGTGAGCTGACCCCGCCGGAGATCGTCCGGGAGCTGGACAAATACATTATCGGCCAGCAGGAGGCCAAGCGTGCCGTCGCGGTGGCCCTGCGCAACCGCTGGCGGCGCAACCGTGTGGGCGGCGAGCTGGCCCAGGAGATCACCCCCAAGAACATCCTGATGATCGGGCCCACCGGCGTAGGCAAGACCGAGATCGCCCGCCGGCTGGCAACCCTGGCCAACGCCCCGTTCCTCAAGGTGGAAGCCACCAAGTTCACCGAGGTGGGCTATATGGGCCGGGATGTGGAGTCCATGGTCCGCGACCTGGTGGAGCAGGCCATCAAGATGGTCCGGGAGGAGGCCAAGGAGGGCGTCCGGCGCCGCGCCGAGGACGCCGCCGAAGAAGAGCTGCTCGACCTCCTGCTGCCGCCCGCGCGGGACGGCAAGGGCGACGAGGACTCCGAGACCCGGCAGAAATTCCGCAAGATGCTGCGCGAGGGGCGCCTCGACGAGCGTGAGGTGGAGATCGAGGTCCAGGAGTCCGGCTCGCGCATGCAGATGATGGTCCCCCAGGGCATGGAGGAGATGGGCAGCCAGCTCCAGGAGATGCTCCAGGGTCTGGGCCAGGGCAAGACCAAGACGCGCAAAGTGACGGTGAAGGAGGCCTTCCAGATCCTCACCGACCAGGAGGCGGCCAAGCTGGTGGACGAGGAGGACATCCGCGATCGCGCCGTCCGGCGGGTGGAGAACCACGGCATTCTCTTCATCGATGAGCTGGACAAAGTGGCCGGCTCCGGGCAGGGTTCCGGGAGCGGCAGCCCGGACGTGTCCCGGGAGGGTGTCCAGCGCGACCTGCTTCCGCTGGTGGAGGGCTCCACCGTGTCCACCAAGCACGGCATGGTGAATACGGATCACATCCTGTTCATCGGCTCCGGGGCGTTCCATCTCACCAAGCCCTCGGACCTGATCCCGGAGCTGCAGGGGCGCCTGCCCATCCGGGTGGAGCTGGATGCCCTGGGCACCGCGGAGTTCGTACGCATCCTCACCGAGCCGCAGGCCGCGCTCACCCACCAGCACCGGGCGCTTCTGGAAACGGAAGGGGTGGCGCTGTCCTTCACCGAGGACGGCCTGCAGCGCATCGCCGAGGTGGCCTTCGAGGTGAACGAGCGCACGGAGAACATCGGCGCCCGCCGCCTGCACACGGTCATGGAGCGCCTTCTGGAGGAGGTTTCCTTCGAAGCCGCCGAGCGCAGCGGCGAAACCCTCACCGTGGACGCCGCCTACGTGGACGAGCACCTTGGCGATCTTGCCACCGACGAAGACCTGTCCCGCTATATCCTATGAGTGTGCAAAACGGCTATACACCGGCCGATACGGCCCACATCCTCAACGAGGCCCTGCCCTACATCCGCCGCTTCCACGGCTCCACCATAGTCGTGAAGTACGGCGGCAACGCCATGGTGGACGACCAGCTCAAGGAGAGCTTCGCGCGCGACGTGGTGCTCATGAAGCTGGTGGGTATGAACCCGGTGATCGTCCACGGCGGCGGCCCCCAGATCGGCAAGACGCTGGAGGAGATGGGCCGCAAGACCGAGTTCATCGCCGGCATGCGGGTCACCGACGCCGACACCATGGAAGTGGTGGAGATGGTGCTGGGCGGCCATGTCAACAAGGAGATCGTCCACCTCATCAACCGGCACGGCGGCAATGCGGTGGGGCTGTCCGGCAAGGACGGCGGCCTCATCCGGGCCCGCAAGCTCCAGGTTACCCGGGAAAGCCCCGAGGCCGACGCCCCGGAGATCATCGACGTGGGCCTGGTCGGCGAGGTGGAGTCCATCCACCCCGAGGTGGTCCAGACACTGGACACGGGGGATTTCATCCCCATCATCGCGCCCATCGGGGTGGGGCCCGACGGGGAGACCTTCAACATCAACGCCGATCTGGTAGCCGGGCGCCTGGCCCAGGAGCTGGCCGCCGAGAAACTGGTCCTGCTCACCGATGTCCCTGGTATCCTGGACACGGACGGAAACCTGCTGACAGGGCTCGACCAAGCGCAAGTAAACGGCTACATTTCCGACGGGACAATCGCCGGCGGCATGCTTCCCAAGGTCCAGTGCTGTCTGGACGCTGTCGCCGGCGGGGTGCAAAGTGCCCACATCATCGACGGGCGCGTCGACCATGCCTTGCTGCTGGAGGTCTTCACCGACGCGGGAGTGGGGACCCTGATACGGGGAACGGCGGCACGGGCGCAGTAATAGGGGAAACCGATTTGGCCAGAAAGGGGCAACGGCGCGAGGAGATCCTCCAGGCTCTTGCGCGCATGTTGGAGAACAATACGGATGGGCGGGTAACCACGGCGGCCTTGGCGCAGGAAGTGGGCGTGTCCGAGGCGGCGCTATACCGTCACTTCGGCAGCAAGAGCCAGATGTTCGAGGCGCTCATCGAGTTCATCGAGGAGAGCCTGTTCACCCGCGTGAACCGGATCGTGGAGGCGGAGGAGGACCCGCGCGAGCAGTGCGAGTCCATCCTGCGCCTGTGGCTGGGCTTCGCGGGCAAGAATCCCGGGCTCGCCCGCCTCATGCTGGGGGAGTCCATCCAGGGGGAATCGGACAGTCTGAAGGGCCGTGTCAACCAGCTCCTGGAGCGTCTGGAGACCCAGCTCAAGCAAGTCCTGAAGCGGGCCCGACTGTCGTCGCAGCTGTCCGGGGAAACGGACGCCCTGGCCGCCGCCAACCTTCTGGTGGCCGTGGTGCACGGACGGATCAACCAGTACTCCCGCTCAAACTTCCGCGTGGACCCTACCCACCAGTGGTCCGCCCAGTGGGCGATCCTGGAAGGCGGGCTTTTCCAGTAAGCCCCGGAGCCGCCGTCAAGTCGGGCGTGATGAACCAGGGGGCTCGGCGAGCCCCGGTGCCGCCGGTAACCGGGTTGCCAGCCCCGGTCAGCTACGCTGACCGGCCCGTCCCCTCCCGTTATCCGCATGCGTGCGCGGGGTGTCGCTTGTGATGGCGGCCCCGCGCTGTCATGGCCCCCACTACCCCGCGACGGTCTTCAGCGTCAGCTCCCCTACCCCGTCATCCAGACGGAACGCCCGCACCCGCCACTCCGCTCCCTCCCGGCCAATGAGCACGTGCGCCACCTCCGGATACTGGTTGGAGGCCACATCGGTACGGCTCGGGTAGGCGGGGCCGAAGGGGTGGGAGTGGTAGATGGCCACCAGCTCTCCGCCGGACTCCCGAATATTGCGCATGGCGTCGAGCAGCCCGGCGGGCTCCATGTCGAAGGCGTGCGGGCTGTGGAGGGCGTTCTCAACGGGAAGCAAGGTATCGGCCACGTTTCCGTGGCCGGAGAGGAGGCCGCAGACCTCCTCCTCCGGCCGGGCGGCGGCCTCGGCCTCCATGGCCCTCAGGAGGCGGGCTGGAAGGCGGAGCAGGCCGGACATTGCGGATCGCGGGCCAGCTTGATGGTGCGGAAATCCATGGTCAGGGCATCCATCAGCAGCAGGCGGCCGGCCAGGCCTTCCGGGATGCCGGCCAGCCGCTTGATGGTCTCGGCGGCCATGACGGTGCCGATGAGGCCGGCGGCGGGGCCCAAGACGCCGGTGATGGCGCAGCGCTCCGTCTCCGAAGCATCCGGGGCCTCCCGGTACAGGCAGCGGTAGCAGGCGGGGGTCAATTCGTCGGCGAAGGGAAATACCGTGACCTGCCCCTCCATGCGGATTACCGCGCCGGAGACCAGCGTCCGGCGATGGCGCAGGCAGGCCGCGTTGACCGCGTAGCGGGTATCGAAGTTATCGCTGGCGTCCACCACCAGATCGGCCCCGGCCACCGCCTCGTCGAGCGCCGCGCCGTGCAGGCGCTCGGGCCGGGGATGGACGCGGACCTCCGGATTCAGCTCGTACAGGGCCGCCGCCGCGGACTCCGCCTTGTTCCAGCCCACGCGGCTTTCCGCGTGCAGGACCTGCCGGTGCAGGTTGGAGGCCGCCACCTCGTCGGCGTCCGCGATTGTCAGCTCCCCCACCCCGGCGCCGGCTAGATAGAGGCCGGCGGGCGCGCCCAGCCCGCCGGCCCCGATCAGGAGGAGCCGCGCCTCCAGCAGCCGCTGCTGGCCCTCCACGCCCATGCGGGGCAGCAGGATCTGCCGGCCGTAGCGATCGAGCTGTTCGTCGGTGAGGTCGTCCATGTTGGTTCCCTTCAGGGGTCCAACGTCGAGAAAACGTCAAGAAGCCAGGACTGCGAACCGCCAAGGACACCAAGCAAGAATCCGAAAAGAAGGACATCCGGAGCGGTCCCTGAACGGGATAGGCGCTTCTTGGCGTTTTCTCGACATTTCGGTCAGCCAGTCGCGGGCCGGCGGCCCACCACGACCCGGTCCCGCCCCCCATAATCGCGGTGCACGGCCACTTCCGTGAAGCCGTTTTCCTCGAAAAGCGCGGAAACCGTATCCCCCTGGTCCCAGCCGATTTCCAGCATCAGCCAGCCGCCGGGGCCTAAGTGCTCGATGGCGGCGGGAACCAGGGTGCGGTAGGCGTTCAGGCCCTCCGGGCCGGCGGCCAAGGCCTCGCGGGGCTCGGCGGCAACGTCGCCCGCTTCCAGATGCGGATCCGCCTCGGGGATATAGGGCGGGTTGGAGACGATCAGGTCGTAAACGGCATCCCCGAGTGGCTCGAACCAGCTCCCCGTATGCACGGCTACGCGATCCTCGAGGTCGAGCCGCGCCATGTTGTCGGTGGCCACGGCTGCCGCCTCCGGGCTGGCCTCCACGGCGTCCACTTGCAGCTCCGGCCGTTCCCGGGCCAGGGCGGCGGCAATGCAGCCGGTACCCGTGCCCAGATCCAGGGCGCGCCCCGGCTGCCCTTCCGGCAGGTGCCCCAGGGCCTGCTCCACCAGCACTTCTGTATCGGGCCGGGGAATCAGGGTGTCAGCGGTGACCCGAAGCGGCAGGGACCAGAATTCCCGTTCGCCCACCAAGTGGGCCACGGGGGCCCCGCGGGCGCGGGCCCGAACCAGCTCCCGGTAGGCGGCTCGCTCGCTCTCGTCCAGGGGGCGGTCGGGGTCCAGGTAGAGCTGGAGGCGTTCCACGCCGAGGGCGTGGCAAAGGAGCAGCTCGGCATCCAGGCGCCCCGACTCGCTGCCGGTCTCGGCCAGGTGGCCGGCGGTCCACTCCAGCACGGCCCGCACGGTCCAGGCGCCGGCCATGGGTGTCAGGCCTCTAGCTGGGCCAGCTGCTCGGCCTGGTCCTCGGTGATCAGGGGGTTGATGAGGAGGTCCAGGTTGCCTTCCAGCACCTGCTCGAGCTGGTAGAGGGTCAGGTTGATGCGGTGGTCGGTGACGCGGCCCTGCGGGAAGTTGTAGGTGCGGATCCGCTCGGACCGGTCGCCGCTGCCCACCAGCGAGCGGCGCTGATCGGCGCGCTCCTGGTCGGCGCGCTGCCGCTCCGCCTCGTAGAGGCGCGCCTGCAGCACCTTCATGGCCTTGTCCTTGTTCTTGTGCTGGGACTTCTCGTCCTGGCACGAGACCACAACCCCGGTAGGCAGGTGGGTGATGCGCACCGCCGAGTCGGTGGTGTTCACGCTCTGGCCGCCGGGCCCGGAGGCGCGGAATATGTCGATGCGCAGGTCGTTGGGGTCGATGTTCACCTCCACCTCCTCCGCCTCGGGCATGATCGCCACGGTGCAGGCGGAGGTGTGGATGCGGCCCTGGGTCTCCGTTTCGGGGACGCGCTGCACCCGGTGGCCGCCGGACTCGAACTTGAGCCGGCTGTAGGCGCCCTGGCCCCGGATCTGGAGGATCACCTCCTTGAAGCCGCCCCGCTCACTCTCGCTGGCGGACATGATCTCCGTTTTCCAGCCCTGGGATTCGGCGTAGCGGGTGTACATCTTGAGCAGGTCGCCGGCGAACAGGGCGGCCTCCTCGCCGCCGGCTCCCGCCCGGACCTCGAGGAATACGTTCTTCTCGTCGTTGGGGTCCCTGGGCAGCAGCAGGCGCTGCAGCCGGTCCTCTAGCTCCTCCAGCTTGGCCTCGGCCTCCTCCAGCTCGGCCCGGGCCATCTCGCCCAGCTCCGGATCCTCGACCAGCTCCCGGCTCTGGGCCGCCTCGTCCTCCCATTGCTCATACTCGCCGAAGGCCTTGACGATGGGCTCCAGCTCCGCATATTCCTTGGAACGGGCCTGGAACTCCTCGATGTTCTCCATGAGTGCGGCGTCGGAGAGCATGTGGCCCAGCTCGTCGAGGCGGTTGCGGGCATTTTCCAGCTTGTGGCGAATCGCCTGTTTCATGAATCCTCATCCAGCCGGAAGAGCTGATGGGTGGCCTCGATCAGCTCCTCGCCGTTGCCGTTCTCGCTGCAATGGCGCAGTTGCATGGTGGGCTCGTGCAGCAGCTTGCTTACCAGGGCCTCGGAGAGCTTTTCCAGGGCGGTTTCCATTTCCTCGGGCAGGGTGGTGCCCAGGCGCTTGCGGGTGCGCTCCAGCTCCTGCTCGCGGATGGCCTCCGCCTTGGCCCGCATGGCCTTGATGGTGGGCACGATCTCCTGGTTGCGCAGCCACTGCAGGAATTCCTCCACGGTGGCCTCGACGATCACCTCGGCATGCTCGGCCTCCTGGCGGCGGGCCTGGAGGTTCTCCTCGACCACCGCCTGCAGGTCGTCCACCGTGTACAGATAGATGCCGGGGATCTGCTCGGCATCCTCCGGAATGTCCCGGGGTACCGCCAGGTCCACCATGAACATGATCTGGCGCTTGCGCCGCTTCTGCGCCTGCTCCAGCCAGGCCCGCTCCAGCACTTGCGCGGGGGCACCGGTGGAGGAGATCACCATGTCCACCTCCCCCAGCATGTCGGGCACGGCTTCCAGGGAAAGCGCCCGGCCGTCCAGCTCCCGGGCCAGCTCCTCCGCCCGGTCCAGCGTGCGGTTGGCCACCAGCAGCCCCGATACCCCCGCCTCGTGCAGGTGGCGGCCGGCGAGCTGTATGGTCTCCCCGGCTCCGATGAGCAGCACCCGGGAATCGGAGAGATCCCCGAAGATGCGCCGCGCGAGCTCCACGGCGGCGTAGCTCACGGAGACGGCCTGGCCGCCGATATCCGTCTCGCTGCGGATGCGCTTGCCCACCTTGAAGGCGTGGTGGAACACCCGGTTGAGCAGGGGGCCCAGGCTGCCCACGTTGTAGGCGCGCCGATAGGCGTCCTTGAGCTGCCCGAGGATCTGGGGCTCGCCAACCACCAGGCTGTCGAGGCTTCCGGCGACCCGGAACACATGGGTTACCGCCTCGCGGTCCTGGTAGGAGTAGAGGTGCGGCTCGAGCTCTTCCGGGGTCAGGCCGTGGAAGCTGGCCAGCCAGGTAACGATCGCCTCCCGTCCCGCCACGGGGTCGGGGACGGCGCAATAGCATTCGGTGCGGTTGCAGGTGGACAGGATCGCGCCCTCCCGCACACCCCGTTGCTGGGTGAGGTCCAACAGGGCGTCCGGGAGGGTTTCCGGCCCGAAGGAAACCTGCTCACGAATGGCCACGGGGGCCGTTTTGTGGTTTACGCCGATGGCGAGGAGATGCATGGGATTCGCAGTTTACTGCGGCGACCAGCTCGAAGGAACCGCTTACCCCGCACCATGCCTGCAACAGGGGGTAGTGTTCCACGGATGGATTCGGGGCATGGCAACCGAAGGATACTGCGCCATTGTGGCCCTAAATTCAACCGTAGCGCGAAGGAGGCCGCCGGTGGCTTTGGACACCCTGTCACGCCTATGGGACAATCAACGGGAAGAAACGATCCGCAAGGCGCTTCTGGCCCGGAAAAACGAGGCCGCGCCGGATCTCCCTGATGCCGGCGGTGCGGCCCGGCTCCGCTTCCAGGTGCAACCGCCAGCGTCCCTCTCCCGGATCCCGGAATGATCGATACCCGCGTGATTGCCCGTTTCCCATTCGGGCGGCCTCTTCTCGTCGGCGCGTTGACGGGAATCCTGGCCGCTTGCCAGACCGCTCCCTCTTCTCCCCCCAGTGCGGAATCCGCCGGCAGCGGCGGGGAGGTGGCGCCGTTGCACGGGCCGGAGGGGGACCGTTTCCAACGGGGGCTGTACGCCTATCTGACCGCGGAAATGGCGCGCCGGGAAGGCGCCATGGGGACCGCCTCTAACTGGTACGCCCGGGCCGCGCAGGTGACCGGAAGGACGGATCTATACGGGCGATCCGTGGAGGCCGCCCTGCACGCCAGAGTAGGGGAAAAGGCGGTCACCTACGCCACGGAGTGGCGGCAGGTGGCGCCGGACCGGCCGGAGCCGCTGTTCGCCCTCGCCCAGGCCCGGCTGCTCGCGGGCCAGCCGGAGAAGGCGGTGGCCGCTCTGGATGCGCTGGTGAATGCCTTCCCTCGGGCGGACGGGCTTTACCTGGAGGCGGGCGAGCGGCTTGCTCAGTCGGGTGGTATCAGCAGCGCCGTTCAGGTGCTGCGGCAAACCGCCAAGCAGAACCCCGACAACGCGGCCGCCCAGCTGGCCTACGGCCACATCCTGGCCCGTCTGGAGCAGCGCGGCGAGGCCGCCACGTTCCTGCAGCGGGCCCTGGAGATGCGGCCGGACTGGGAGGCGGCGGCCGTGGAGCTGGCCAGGACCTACGAGGTCCAGAAGGGGGTGGAGGTGCTGCGACGTTTTATCGCCGACCACCCCGGGGCCGAACAGGCCCGGCTCCGCTACGGCCAGGGGCTGCTGGCCATAGGTCGTCCTGGGGAAGCGGAGGCGGTATTCAAGGGGCTGGCTGCGGGAAGCCCCGAGGATCCCGCCGTGCAAATGGGCCTCGGCCTCGCCCGCTTTCAGCAGGAGGAGTGGCAAAAGGCGCACTCCGCGCTGCGGCGGGTTGTCGAGCTGGATCCGGGCAACAACGAGGCGCTGTTCTACCTCGGCCGGGTGGCCGGGGCGCTGGAGAACTTCCAGACGGCGGCCAATTATTTCAGCCGGGTCAGCGGGGGCCAGTACCTGGAGCAGGCCCGGATGCAGGAGGCCGTGGCGGCGGTGAAGCTGGGCGACCTGCAGCGGGCGCTGCAGCTGGTCCGGCAGATGCGCTCCTTCCATCCCGAGGAGCCGGAGTATTACCGGCTGGAAGCCCGGGTGCTGTTCGAGATGGATCAGTTCAAGGCCGCCGAGCAGGTGGCCACCCAGGGGCTGCAGCAGGATCCCGGCAATACGGACCTCCTGTACACCCGGGCCCTGATTCGGGAGCAGCTCGGCGATTATGCCGGTATGGAGGCGGATATTCGGCAGGTAATCGAGCAGGACCCCGACGAGGCCCAGGCCTATAATTTCCTCGGTTACAGCCTGGCGGACCGCGGGGTGCGCCTGCGGGAATCCCTCGAGCTGCTCCGGAAGGCCAACGAGCTGGAACCGGAGCAGGCCTATATCCTCGACAGCCTGGGCTGGGCTTATTTCCGGCTGGGGCGACTGGAAAAGGCGGAATCCTACCTCCGCCGCGCCCTGGCCCGGAGCGCCGAGGACGCGGAGATCCTTTCCCACCTTGGCGAAGTGCTCGAGGCCCAGGGGCAGGCCGAAAAGGCCCGGGAGGTCTGGCGCCGCGCCTTGAATCGGGCGGAGCAGGACTCCGCCCTGGCCCGCGAGCTTCGACGCCGTCTGCATCAGGAAGGACAGTGAGGCAGACACTACCGGGCTTTCTGTTGGTCCTTCTGCTCCTGAGCGGTTGTGCGGGACTCGGCCCCCAGCCCGCCGAGGACCGGGAAGCGGCTGTGGCGGCCTACCGCGAGCGGGCCGGCATCCTGTCGAAACTGGAGCAATGGCGGCTCATGGGCCGGGTGAGTGTGCGGGGGCCCCAGGAGAGCGGCCAGGTGCGGGTCCGCTGGACCGGCGATGCGCGGGGTGGTCACATACAGGTGCGCAACCCCTTCGGGCAGACCGTTATGGAGGTGCGCCGCGGCGGGCAGGGCCTGCGGGTCCGAAACGCCCGGGGCGAGGTGTACCGGGGCTGGAGGGCCCGGGCCGTGCTGCGGCGGCAATTGGGCTGGCAGGTCCCCTTCGGGCCCATGGCGCGCTGGGCCCTGGGCCTGGCCCGGGGCAAGCGCATTCCCGAGACCCTCGATGACCGGGGCCGTCCCCTAACGCTGAAATCCGGTCCATGGCGGGTTACCTACGGTGAATACCGGAAGGTGGACGGCGTATGGCTGCCGGTGGATCTCCGCGTGACGCGCGAGGATGTGGAGCTGCATCTACGCGTGGATCAGTGGCATCTGCAGCAGGACGCCGACCCGGCGAAGGGGCGGAGCGCGTGAGCGCCCGGAGGTCCGAGGTAGCGCCCGGTGCCCCGGCGTCCCGACCGGCTCCATCCATCCCAAGCCCCGATCCTGGGGGCGGGCTGACCCTGCCGGCCCCCGCCAAGCTCAATCTGTTCTTGCACATTACCGGCCGCCGCGCGGACGGCATGCATACCCTGCAGACCCTGTTCCAGTTCCTGGACTGGGGCGACTCCCTGCGCTTCCTGCCCGTTTCCGAGCCGCTGTTCGAGCGGGACGGCGCCCTTCCGGATATACCCGCGGAGGCGGATCTGACCCTGCGCGCGGCCCGCCTGCTTGCCCACCACTGCGGCCACACCGGCGGGGTACGCATCGCCGTGGAGAAGCGCCTTCCGGTGGGAGGCGGCCTCGGGGGCGGCAGCAGCGACGCCGCGACCACGCTGCTCGCCTTGAACCGCCTCTGGGGGTGCGGGCTTTCGCGGCCCGAGCTGGCCGATCTGGGCGCGGTCCTGGGTGCCGACGTTCCGGTTTTCATTGGCGGCAGCGCGGCATGGGCCGAGGGGGTGGGCGAGCGGCTGAGCCCGGTGGCCGATCTGCCCGAGCCCTGGTACCTGCTGGTCTGGCCTTCCGGCGAGGGCGTCTCCACCCGAGAGGCCTTCGGGGACCGCTCCTTGACACGGGATCACCCGGCAGTGACAATAATGGACTTTTCGCAGGGGCGGTGCGGCAACGACTTCGCTCCTGTGGTGGAAAGGCTGCATCCGGAAGTGGCCCGGATCCGACACTGGCTGGATCGAAACGCTGCGGGGCCCGGACGCCTCACGGGGTCTGGGGCCTGTTTGTTTGCGGAATGCGGGGACCGGGCCCAGGCTGAGGACCTGCGCGCCCGAGTGCCAGCTTCCTGGGGGGCGGAAGTTGCCCGGGGGCGCAACCGGCACCCGCTTGCCGATTGGGCCTTCGGCGCCGACGGGAAGGAATGATCCGCGTCGGCGGATCCGATTCATGCGATTGGGGCGTGGCCAAGCGGTAAGGCACCGGATTTTGATTCCGGCATTCGCAGGTTCGAATCCTGCCGCCCCAGCCAAATTCGATGCGAAGCGCCCTGCCGCAGGCGGATCCTGGAAAACGGGTCCGCCTGCGGTCGTGAGACCGCCTCGAGACGGTTCCATCCCAGTTCACCCATTGCCCGGAACAACGACGGAGCCCCCCTGAATGGCCAATTCCGATCTGGCCCTGTTTACGGGGAACGCCAATCGGGACCTGGCGGAGAAGGTCGCCCATCATATCGGGGTGCCGCTCGGCCAGGCCGAGGTTGGCTCGTTCAGCGACGGTGAGGTCCACGTCGAATTCCTGGAGAATGTCCGGGGGCGCGACGTCTTCGTGATCCAGCCGACCTGCGCCCCGGCGAACACCCAGCTCATGGAGCTGCTCGCCATGCTCGATGCCCTGAAGCGGGCATCGGCGGCGCGGATAACGGCGGTGGTGCCCTATTACGGCTACGCCCGGCAGGACCGCCGGGCTAACGGGCGCACCCCGATCACGGCCAAGCTGGTGGCGGATCTGATCACCACCGCCGGCGCGGATCGGGTCCTGACCATGGACCTGCACGCCGACCAGATCCAGGGCTTCTTCGACATGCCGGTGGACAATATCTATGCTTCTCCGGTCCTGCTCGGAGAGCTCAACCGCATGGCCCTGGAGAACCTGGTGGTGATCTCCCCCGACGTGGGTGGCGTGGTGCGGGCCCGCGCCCTGGCCAAGCGGCTGGACGCCGAGCTGGCGATCATCGACAAGCGGCGTCCCCGGGCCAACGAGGCCCAGGTGATGAACATCATCGGCTCCGTGGAAGGACGCCATTGCGTGATCGTTGATGACATGGTGGATACGGCAAACACCCTCTGCCGTGCCGCCACGGCCCTCAAGGAGAAGGGGGCCAAGTCGGTCATGGCCGCCGTGACGCATCCGGTGCTTTCCGGCGAGGCCATGGACAACATCGATAGCTCGGGGCTGGATACCATGCTGGTAACCGACACCATCCCCCTGAGCGAGCGTGCGGCGGCGAGCTCCAAGATCCGGGTGCTGACCATTTCCGAGCTCCTGGCGGAAGCCATCCGCCGGGTGAACCGCGAGGATTCGGTGAGCTCCCTGTTTCCCGAATAAGAATCCAGGCGTCTCAAGAGCGCGAGGCTTGCAACGATGGCGGACTATTCCCTCAACGCAGTGGAACGGAAGGAAAAGGGCACCCCGGCCAGCCGCCGGATGCGGCGCACGGGCTGGGTGCCGGCCAATGTCTTCGGGGCCGGCAAGGACCCGCACATGGTGGCCCTGAACGAGAACGAGCTGATGCAGCTCATGGACGACGAAGGCTTCTTCTCCAGCCTGATCAGCATCGAGGGCCTCAACGAGCGCCAGGACGTACTGGTCCGTGAAGTCCAGATGCACCCCTACAAGCCGAAGGCCCTGCACGTGGACTTCCAGCGGGTGCAGGCGGACCAGAAGCTGAGCCTCAACGTGCCCCTGCACGTGGTCAACGACGAGAAGGCTCCGGGCGTGCTGGCCGGCGGCACGGTCTCCACCCTCATGAACGAGGTGGAGGTAACCTGCCTGCCCGCCAACATCCCCGACCACATCGAAGTGGACGTTGGCAGCATGGAGGTCGGTGACACGCTGCACCTCTCCGACCTCAAGGCCCCCTCGGGCGTCGAGCTGAATGTCGACGAGGAGAGTGACCAGGCGGTGGTGAACATGGCCGGCGTCCAGGGCGAGCCCGAAGCCGCCGTGGCGGAAGAGGTAGCCGAGGAGGCCGCCGGGGAAGGCGAAGAGGCCGGGGCCGGGGAAGAAGAGGAATAGGCCCGGCTAGTGCTGCGCTTGGTCGTCGGCCTGGGCAACCCGGGCTCCCGGTATCGCAACACCCGGCACAACATCGGCTTCGACTGGGTGGACCGGGTTGCCGACCGCCTGGGTGCCCGCTGGAGGGTCCAGCGCAAGTACCAGGCGGAGATGGCGGAATGGCAGGTTGACGGGCAGCCCCTCTGGGCCATGAAGCCCCAGACCTACATGAACCGCAGTGGTCACTCCGCTGCCCCCTTTGCCCGGGCCAAGGGCATCGCCCCGGAGGAGATCCTGGTGGTCCACGACGAGCTGGACCTGGATCCCGGAGTGGCCCGGCTCAAGGCAGGCGGCGGGCACGGCGGCCATAACGGCCTGCGGGACCTCACGGAACAGCTGGGATCCAAGGCCTTTCTGCGCCTTCGCCTCGGCATCGGCCACCCCGGCAGCAGTGCCGAGGTGACGCCCTATGTGCTCGGCCGTCCCGCGCCCGGGGAGCGGCAGCGCATGCAATCCGCTATGGATAGTGCCTACGAGGTACTGCCCGACTTGGTTGCCGGGAGATGGCAGCAGGCCCTCAATAGGCTCCATGCTCCGGCTTCCTCCGGAAGCTGACCTCCGGTTTTTTCAGATCAGGACTGCCCCATGGGATTTCAGTGCGGAATCGTCGGCTTGCCCAACGTAGGCAAGTCCACCCTGTTCAATGCCCTGACCCGCGCCGGAATCCAGGCCGAGAACTACCCGTTCTGCACCATCGAGCCCAATGTCGGGGTGGTTCCCGTGCCCGATCGGCGGCTGGATGACTTGGCGCGGCTGGTCCAGCCCGAGGCCGTGACTCCCACCGCCATCCGCTTCGTGGACATCGCGGGGCTGGTGGCCGGGGCCGCCGAGGGCGAGGGCCTGGGCAACCAGTTTCTCGCCCACATCCGGGAAGTGGACGCCATCGCCCACGTGGTGCGCTGCTTCGAGGACGAGAACGTGGCCCACGTCGCCGGCGGCGTGGACCCGGTCCGCGATATCGAGACCATCGAGAACGAGCTGGTCCTGGCCGACCTGGAATCCGTGGAGAAGGCCCACGCCAAGGCCGCCAAAAACGCCAAGAGCGGCGACAAGGAGGCCATTGCCGAGCGCGATCTCCTCGCCCGGCTGCAGACCCACTTGTCCGAGGGCGGCCAGGCCCGCACCCTGGATCTGGGCGCCGAGGACTGGGAAGCCCTCAAGGGCTTCCACCTCCTTACCCTCAAGCCCATCATGTACGTGGCCAACGTGGATGAGGGAGAAACCGGCGAGAACAACGCCGCGGTCCAGGCGGTCCGGGATTACGCCGCGCGCTCGGGCAGCGGGGTGGTGGTGGTGAGCGCGGCCACGGAAGCCGAGCTGATGGAGCTCGAGGACGCGGACCGGGATGAATTCCTCGCCGAGCTCGGCATGGAGGAGCCTGGTCTGAACCGGGTCATCCGTGCCGGTTACCAGCTCCTCGGCCTGATTACCTTCTTCACGGCCGGCCCCAAGGAGGTGCGTGCCTGGACCGTGCCCGAGGGCTCCGCCGCCCCCCGTGCGGCCCGCGAGATCCACAGCGATATGGAGCGCGGCTTCATCCGCGCCGAGGTGATCAGCTTCCCGGATTACGCGGAATACGGCGGCGAGCAGGCCGCCAAGGAGGCGGGCCGCATGCGCTCGGAGGGCAAGGATTACACCGTCGTCGACGGCGACGTGATCCTGTTCCGCTTCAACGTTTGACGGAACGGTTGACAGCCCGGAGCCGATTTTTAAAATAAGTAGCCTTCTGGCGGATTAGCTCAGTGGTTAGAGCAACGGAATCATAATCCGTGTGTCCGGGGTTCAAATCCCTGATCCGCCACCATTCATCGAAGCCGCCCCCACGGGGGCGGCTTTTTTTGTCCGGGTTCTCCCTGGCGCGACATGGTGTAAACCGGTGGGTACAGGTACCATTCCCCGTACCTCCGGAGCTAAGGATGCCCGTGCATGTACCGGATTGTCCGGATCTCTTCCCGCCTTGACGCCCTGCTCGGCCCCCTCCTGAGCCGGTACCGGGGACGGCCGGATTCCGAGCACGAGCAGGCCGTGGTGCGGCTGGGCGTGGCCAGCGTCGTCACCGCCTACCTTTCCGTCTACGGAAGCCTCTATTACGGCGATGTAATGGTCCTGGCCGGGGCCTTGCAGATCCTGGGCGCGTTTCTTCTCTTCTCCCTGGCGCTTCTGCTCTGGATCGGCCTGCGGCCGAGGATTTCCCATGTGCGCCGGGTACTCGGGAACGTCGCCGATCACGGCACCCCCTCGGTGCTCATGGCCATCTACGGCGAGACGCTGACTCCCCTGTACATCGTGTATATCTGGGTGGTAGTGGGGAACGGGCTGCGCTTCGGCCAGGGCTACCTGTACTTATCCATGACGCTGGCGCTCACGGGATTCCTGGGGGTGATCCTCACCAATCCCTTCTGGCGGGACAACACCACGCTGGCGTGGGGGCTCTGGGTGGGCCTCGTGGTCCTGCCCCTCTATTTCTCGGTTCTGCTCGGAAAACTAATCCGGGCACGGGCGGAGGCGGAGGCCGCGAACCGGGCGAAGAGCCAGTTCCTGGCGAACATGAGCCACGAGATCCGGACGCCCATGAACGGCGTCATCGGGATGATCGATCTGCTCGAGGATACCTCCCTAACCCCCATGCAGCGCCATTTCACGGAGACGATCCACCGTTCCGCCCGCGCGCTGCTCGAGCTGCTGGAAAACGTCCTGGACCTCTCCAAGATCGAGGCGGGCAAGCTGACGCTGCAGACCGCCGACTTCGACCTGTACGCCACCATGAAGGGCACGGTGGATATGCTGGCCCACCAGGCCGAGCAGAAGGGCCTCCGGCTGGACCTGCACATCGACCCCCATACGCCCTACCGGGTGCGGGGCGACGAGGTCCGTCTGCGACAGATCCTCATCAATCTCCTCAACAACGCCATCAAGTTCACCGAGCAGGGCCACGTGGAGGTGCGCGTCGCGCCCTATCCCGGCCCGGATAGCCGTCGGTGGCTGCACTTCGAAGTGGTGGATACCGGGATCGGTATCGCGGAGGAGGTGCAGGAGCACATCTTCGATGTGTTCACCCAGGCCGACGGCTCCATAACCCGGCGCTACGGTGGCACGGGGCTCGGTACGGCCATCTCCAAGCAGCTCGTGGACCTGTTAGGCGGCCGCATCGAGGTGGAAAGCATCCCCGGCCACGGCACCCTGTTCGGGGTCACGCTGCCGTGGGAGGAGCCCGAGGAAGGCACCGCCGGTGGCGCGCTGGGAAGCGGCGGGAAGGTGCTTCTGCTCACCCGGGACCGGGTGCTCAGCGCCACCCTGACCGACTGGATCCGGGTCTGGGGGCTGGAGGGAGAGGTGGTGGTCGGTACCGATGCCGTGCTCGCCCGGCTCGGGGAGCAGACGCACGGGCTGCGGGGCATTATCGCCGACGAAGGCGAGCTGCTCGACCCCGCCGGGTTCCTCTCCTGCTTCGCTTCCCCGGGAGCGCAGGCCCGGCCCGGGCTGATTCTCCTCCGGCGCGATCCGGAGAGCCACCGGCTACGGGGCTTCGAGGCCTATTTCGATTCCATCCTCGACCTGCCGCCGGAAAAGCCGCTGCTGTTCAACGCCCTCTATGCCCTGCAATCGGAGCTGCCCCAGGACGAGGGGGTGGTGGACCTCGCCAAGCGGCGAATGGAGCGCGGCGGCCGGGGTCGCCAGGGCTACATACTGGTGGCGGAGGACAATCCCACCAACCGGGACGTGCTCGGGATGATCCTGGAAAAGGGCGGTTTCCGCACGCGCATGGCCGCGGACGGCGAGGAAGCGCTCCAGGCCCTGGAGGAGGAGGCCTTCGACCTGGCCATCCTGGATATGCACATGCCGGAGCGCAGCGGTACGGAGGTGGTCAAGCTGTACCGCTTCATGGAGATTTCCGACAATCCCCTACCTTTCGTGCTGCTCACGGCCAATGTCACCAGCGACGCGGTGCGGGAGGCGGAGGAAGCGGGCGTTGCCGCCTACCTGACCAAGCCCGTGGAGGCCCAGCGGTTATTGGAGACGCTTGAGCGGGTGATGATGCCGGATGCGGATACCGGCATGGGTGCCACCGGGGCGGAGACCGGTGCCGGCACGCCACAGGGGGGGCTGGACCCCCGGCATACGGAGGACGGCAGCCTGGTTTCCGAGCGGACCTTGAAAGAGCTGTCGCGCATGAGCCAGGATCCGGCCTTTCTGTCCAAGCTGATCCAGGACTTCCTGCGGGATTCGGAGAATCGGTTGGCGCAAATGGAAGCGGCCTCGAAGGAGTGCCGCCTGGAGGATCTCCAGGGGCTGGCCCACGCCATGAAGGGGAGCGCCGCCAACCTGGGCGTGGAGGCGGTGGCGAATGTCTGCGAGCGGCTGCAGAACGCGACCGCCACCGATCTCGCCGTCGGTACCATCCGCTACGAGCTCGACGGCCTCCACGATCTGCTCAAGCGGGCCCGGCCGGCCCTGTTGGTGCACGCCAGCGGTCAGCTGCACCGCTAACCGCCGGCGTGCGCCCGGCGCTCAGCGGGCCTGGTTGGCGTCCACACTGATACGGCGGTCCTGCGCCCGGACCAGGCGCTCCATGGTGCGGAGCTCCCGCTCGCTCAGCCGCAGGGCGGAGTCCACCCAGAGCTCGGTGATGTCCCGCAGCTCCTCGAAGGGGACGCGGTTGTGGGCGGAATGGATGCGCCGCAGCAGCCCGTGCACCGAATTGTGCTTTTCGGCCTCCCGGATGTATTCCGCCAGGGTTTCACGGCCCTCCCCGGGCTCGGCTAGCACATCCACCGCCCCCATCTCGTAGAGCTCCTCGGCCTCGTAGAGCCGACCGGAGAGGATCATGCGCTCGGCCAGCGAGGGGGCGATCCGCCGCGACAGGTAGCTGTAGGCGCCCATTCCCGGGAACAGATTGAACAGAACCTCCGGGAAGCCCATTTGGGTGCCGCGCTCCGCGATCAGCACGTTGCAGGAGAGCGCCGCCTCGAACCCGCCGCCTTGCGCCCGGCCCTCGATCAGCGCCAGGCTGGTCACCGGCAGGTCCAGGCCCACCGAGAACTGATGCCCGGCGCGCACGCAGGCCAGTGCGTAGTCGAGCAGACCCTGGCGATCACCGGCCCGAATCAGCTCGACGAAGCGGTTGAGGTCGCCGCCGAAGTTGTAGATGCCCTCCAGGTTGGAGGCGAGCACCGTATAGCGGATGTCGGGCGTGCGCCCTTGCGCCTGCTGCTGGCGGATGCGGTCCGCCACTTCCTGCTGGAAGGCCTCGATGTCGGCGAGCAGTGCCGGGGTGAAGGAGGGCCGCGGCTGCGGTGCCATATTCAAGATGGCCGCCCCAAGATCGTGATCGAGCTGGACCTCGGAGTGCTGGTAGACGTGGCTGGCTTCGGGGAAGCGGACGAGATTGCTCATGACTCTTTCCTCCTCAGGAGATTTGCCGGATGGGCTGGGAAAGCGATCCGGTGCGAGGAATAGCCGGGCTGAGCAGGGAAAGGGGGGCATACCGCACGGGCCAGGCGGGTGACCGCGGCCGAAAACGGGGATCGGGGAGTGAGGCTGAGGCCCCGTGCATAGCGCCAGGGTAGGCGTAGGGGACGGGCTGCAACGGACGCGAACCGACCCGCAGGCCGTGCCCGAAGAATGACAAGCTGAAAGCCACGGAGCCCCCCCTTTTTGGCTCAGTGCCGACGTACCGGCTGACCAACGGCCAGGATTCCCGCCGCCGGATTACCACTGGTTCCAGCCTAACCCATTGAACAGCAGAGGGAAGAGGATGCAGGGTTTCCACAAGCGCCGGTCCCCGGGAACGGATCCTTGGCCCCGGACCTTTCCAGGCCCTATAATGCCGGTTTGATGACAAATCCACCTGTGCTCGAAGCCAGCCTATGCCCCGCAAGCTATACATTCGTACCTTCGGCTGCCAGATGAACGAGCACGATTCCACCCGGATGGTGGATCTGCTCGACGAATCCCTCGGTGTGGAGTGCACCGAGGATCCGGCCGAAGCGGATATCCTGCTGCTCAATACCTGCTCGGTCCGGGAGAAGCCGCAGGAGAAGGTGTTCTCGGAGCTGGGGCGCTGGCGGCCGCTCAAGGAGGCCCGGCCCGGAACCCTGATCGGCGTGGGCGGATGCGTCGCCCAGCAGGAGGGGGAACGGATCCGGCAGCGGGCACCCTACGTGGATCTGGTGTTCGGTCCGCAGACCATCCACCGGCTGCCGGAGATGATCGCATCGGCCGAGCGGGAGCATTCCGGGGTGGTGGATGTGGACTTCCCGGAGATCGAGAAATTCGACCACCTTCCCGCGCCGCGGGTGGAGAAGGCCCGCGCCTTCGTGACCATCATGGAAGGCTGCGACAAGTTCTGCACCTTCTGCGTGGTGCCCTATACCCGCGGCCGGGAGCTGTCGCGCCCCTTCGACGATGTCCTCGCCGAGTGCTACGAGCTGGCCCAGCAGGGCGTGCGGGAAGTAACCCTCCTGGGCCAGAACGTGAACGGCTACCGGGGGGCCATGGAGGACGGCACCGAGGCCGACCTCGGCCTACTGCTCTATTACCTCTCCGGCATCCAGGGTCTGGACCGGCTGCGCTTCACCACCTCCCATCCCAACGAGTTCGGCGAAGGCCTCATCGAGGCCTTCGCCGAGCTGCCCGAGCTGGTGTCGCACCTCCATCTCCCGGTGCAGACCGGATCGGACCGGCTTCTGGCGCGCATGCACCGCAATCACACCCGCGCGGAGTTCCTGGAGAAGGTGGAGCGCCTGCGGGCCGTCCGCCCGGACATGTCCATCGGCACCGATTTCATCGTCGGCTTCCCGGGCGAGACGGACGAGGATTTCCAGGATACCCTCGACCTGGTGGCGCAGGCGGACCTGGACCATTCCTTCTCCTTCAAGTACAGCCCGCGTCCCGGAACCCTGGCCGCCGAGGTGCGGGATGATGTTCCGGAATCCGTGAAGCAGGAGCGCCTGACCATCCTCCAGGCACGGCTCAATCAGCAGGCCATGGAGAAGAGCCGGGCTCTGGTGGGCCGCGAGGTGCAGGTGCTTGTGGAAGGACCCAGCCGCAAGGACCCGAACGAGGTCATGGGCCGCACCCCGTGCAACCGGATCGTGAACTTTGCCGCGCCCGAAGAGTCCGTGGGAAGACTGGTGCCGGTGACCGTCACCGAGGCGCTTCCCAATTCCCTGCGGGGCCGGATGAGCCAGGAAGCCGTTCTGGGTCAAGTGGGCTGAACCGGCGGAGCTCGGAACCATTGGCTTGCCTAGAGCGTGCATTCGACGCGTGACCGAATCCCTTACCTGCGTATTCTTGCCGAACCCCATTGCCGGAGCGCGTTCCCGGCGTCATGATGACTTCGTATCCGCCTCGATCGTGGGGCGGTGAGGTAGCGACCGTGAGTGATTCCGTATCCGCCTCCGAGGGCCAAGCGCACGCCCATCCGGTGGTGGTGCAATGTCCCGAAAACGCCATGGACATCCCGGATCCCGAGTGGATCCAGGAGTGCGTGCATGCCGCGCTGGCCGGTGCTCCCGAAGAGGTTCCGGCCGGTGAGGTGGTGGTCCGCGCCGAGGATGAGGCGGGGGTCGCCGAGCTGAACAGCGGCTTCCGGGGCAAGGAGGGACCCACCAATGTCCTCTCCTTTCCCGCCGATTTGCCTCCGGGACCCTGGGAGCCCATGTTGGGGGACATCGTGATCTGTCCGGAGGTGGTTGCCCGGGAGGCGGCCGACCAGGGGAAGGAGTCCGCGTCCCACTGGGCCCACATGGTGGTGCACGGCACCTTGCATCTGCTCGGCTACGACCATATCGCGCCCGACGAGGCGGAGGTCATGGAAGACCTGGAGCGCAAAGTGATGGCCCAATTGGGATTCCGGGACCCTTATGCGGAGGAGTAAGGCGGTGGCGGAAGAAGGGCCGAGACGACGAGGTTGGATCGAGCGATTGGCGCGGGGGCTCGGGGCAGCCCCCGAATCCCGCGAGGATCTCCTGGAGGTCCTGCGGGAGGCGGAATACCAGAGCCTGCTGGACCCCGAAGACCTGAACATGATCGAGGGGATCTTCAAGATCTCCGGGACCCGCGTGCGGGACGTCATGGTGCCGCGCGGCCAGATGGAGGTGGTCCGCACGGACGAGGCGCCGGAGGAGTTCATCCCCCGCATCGTCGAGGTGGGCTACAGCCGCCTGCCCGTAGTGGGCGAGGACCGCGACGATGTCCGGGGCATACTCTACGCCAAGGACCTGCTCCGCTACTGGGCCGCCGAGCAGCGCGCGCAGTTCGACCTCCTCTCGGTGATCCGGGCCCCGGTGTTCGTCCCCGAGAGCAAGCACCTGGACAGCCTCCTTCACGAGTTCCGCGCGAGCCGCAACCACATGGCTATCGTGGTCAACGAGTTCGGCGGCACGGCGGGGCTGGTCACCATCGAGGATGTCCTGGAGGAGATCGTCGGCGAGATCGAGGACGAATTCGATATCGAGGCGGTCATGGTGGAGCAGCGCGGCCGGGGCCGCTTCCAGGTGGATGCCCAGATCCCCCTGGAGACCTTCGCCGCCCGCTTCGGCGCGCATCTCGAGGCCGAAGGGGTGGACACCCTGGGCGGCTGGATGGTTCGGGAGATGGGCCATCTTCCCGAGGTGGGGGAGTCCGTGCGGATCGACGGCCTGCTCCTGGAGGTGATCCGCGCCGACCGGCGCCGCATACGCAGCATCCGGGTGGTGGAGCTGAGTGAGGCGGAAGCGGGGACCCAAAACGGTGCCGGCTGAGCGGCGCTGATGCAATCCCGGACCCTGACGGGCCGCAGCGAAGTGGCGGCCGGCCGCCTCGTCCGGGCCCTGGCCGGCGATGCGGCCTACCTGGGCGCCGGACTCCTTGCTCCCCTGGCCTTCGCGCCGTGGGGCTGGTACCCGCTCGCCTGGGTACTGCTGATTCCCCTCTTCTTGGCCACCGAGTACGCCTCCCCCGGGCAGCGCTTCCGGCGCGGTCTGGCCTTCGGCCTGGGCATGTTCGGGGCCGGCCTGCACTGGCTGTTGCCCACCATCCTCACCTTCGGCCACATGCCCCTGTCTCTGGCGCTGCCCACCTGGGCCCTTCTGGTGGCCTATTGCGCCCTGTACCCCGCGCTGTTCGTGATGCTCGGCGGCATACTCGGCGGTGCGCGCCGTTGGCGCATGGCCCTGGGGTTGCCCCTCCTCTGGGTGGCCCTGGAGGGCATGCGCGGTCTGGCTTTCACCGGCTTCCCCTGGCTGACCCTCGGCGTGACCCAGCTGGAGGGACCCCTGGCGGGCCTGCTCCCGGTTCTGGGCGGCCTGGGCACCGGTCTGGCGGCGGCTTTCATCAACGGGGCCCTGACGCTGGCCTACCTGGTCTACCGGCGGCGCCCGGGAGCCGGCCTCGCCTGGATCGGGGCATCCGGCATTGTGGTGGCCCTGGGTGCCGCGACGGGCGGGGTGTCGTGGACGAGCCCGTCCGGCGGTCCACTGCGGGCCGCCCTGGTCCAGGGAGCAGTGCCCCAGGAGAAGAAATGGGACACCGACCACCGCGAGCCCATCCTCAATCGCTACCGGCGTCTCACCGTTTCCAATCTAGACGCCGACCTGGTGGTCTGGCCGGAAACGGCCGTGCCGCTGTTCGCGGATCAGGCGGGAAAATACCTGCGTGGATTGGACGTCGCTGCCCGCGCCCGCGGGACGAACCTGCTGCTGGGCATCCCGGAGCGGCAATGGCGCGGTGGTCGCAAGCGCTACTTCAATTCCGCCATCACGCTGGGGCGCGGCGGCGGTAGCCGCTACCGCAAGCGACACCTCGTGCCGTTCGGCGAGTATATCCCGCTGCGGTCCCTGCTCTTCTTCGCCGAGAAATTCGTGCCGGGCAGCGGGACCTTCGTCCCCGGTAAGCGAGCCGAGCCGTTGGCGCTGGACGGCCACCGGGCCGGCCTGTCCATCTGTTACGAGGACGCCTTCGCCCGCGAGGTGGCCACCACCGTCCGGCTGGGCGCGGACGTGCTGGTCAACGTGACCAATGATGCCTGGTTCGGGAGCTCCATCGGCCCGGACCAGCACGCCCAGCTGGGGCGCGCGCGGGCCGTGGAGATGGGCCGGCCGTTGCTGCGAGTAGCCAATACGGGGATCACCTACGCCGCCGACCACGAGGGCCGGATCCTCGACCGGATTCCCCGTGAGGACCCCGGTGTCCTGCGGGTCACGGTCCAGCCGCGCACCGGAGCCACCCCCTACCAGTGGCTGAGCGCGGGCTGGATCCTGGGGGCGGTGCTCGGCGGCCTCGCCCTGTACGTTCTGTTCGTCCGCCGCGGAGGCAGCCGCTAGGGCCGCTGAGGCCGCGCACACCCCTAATCCAGTCCCAGCTCCGACCAGAGCCCGTCCACCCGCTCCCGGGTGGCCTTGTCCATGCGTACCGGATGGCCCCATTCGCGCTGGGTCTCGCCCGGCCACTTGTTGGTGGCGTCGATGCCCATCTTGGAGCCCAGTCCGGATACCGGCGAGGCGAAATCCAGGTAATCGATGGGGCTGTTGTCCACAAGCGTGGTGTCCCGTACCGGGTCCACCCGGGTGGTCAGCGCCCAGATCACGTCCTTCCAGTCCCGCGTGTCGATATCGTCGTCCACCACCACCACGAACTTGGTGTACATGAACTGCCGCAGGAAGGACCAAACGCCCATCATTACGCGCTTGGCGTGTCCCGGGTACTGCTTTTTCATGGACACCACCGCCATGCGGTAGGAGCAGCCCTCCATGGGCAGGTAGAAGTCGGTGATCTCCGGGAACTGCTTCTGCAGCAGCGGGATGAACAGCTCGTTCATGGCCAGCCCGAGCACTGCGGGCTCGTCCGGCGGCCTGCCGGTGTAGGTGGTGTGGTAAAGCGGGTCTCGGCGGTGGGTGATGCGCTCCACGGTGAGCACCGGAAAGCGCTCCTGCTCGTTGTAGTAGCCGGTGTGGTCACCGAAGGGTCCCTCCACCGCCATATCGTCCGGATAGATGTGGCCCTCCAGGACGATCTCGGTGTGCGCCGGCACCTGCAGCGGCACGCCCAGGGCGTCGGCGATCTCAGTGCGCGCGTCGCGCAGCAGGCCGGCGAACTGATGCTCGGAGAGGGTATCCGGGATGGGGGTGACCGCGGCGAGGATGGTGGCGGGGTCGGGCCCGAGCGCCACCGCCACCGGGAATGGCGCGTCGCCGTGCACTTCCCGCCAGCGCTGGTAGTCCAGCGCCCCGCCGCGATGGGCCAGCCATCGCATGATTACCCGGTTGCGGTCGATGACCTGCTGGCGGTAGATGCCCATGTTCTGCCGGTCGCGGTCCGGACCGCGGGTCAGGGTGATGCCCCAGGTAATGAGTGGCCCGGCATCCTCCGGCCAGCAGGTCTGCACCGGCAGTCCGGACAGGTCCACGTCGTTCCCCTCCGCCACAACCTCCTGGCAGGGCGGGCTCTTGCGCTCCTTGGGCCGCATGTTCAGCGCTTTGCGCAGGATGGGCACCGTATCCCACAGCTCCCGGAAGCCGCCCGGTGGCTCGGGCTCCTTGAGGTAGGCCAGGAGCTGGCCCACCTCGCGCAGCTCGGCGGTGGAAGAGCGGCCCATTCCCATGGCCACTCGATCCGCCGTGCCGAACAGGTTGGTGAGGGCCGGCATGGCTCCGTTCTTGGGCTGCTCGAACAGCAAGGCCGGACCGCCCTGACGCAGGACCCGGTCGCTGATCTCGGTCATCTCCAGGTGGGGGTCCACCGGGTGCGCGATGCGCTTGAGCGCGCCCTGGTGCTCAAGGTCTTTGATGAAGGCGCGGAGGTCTTTCATGGAAACTGGAGGCCTTTCAAGAAATCCGGAAACGGCGAACGCCAAAGCGCCCAGAACGCCAAGAGAAACATGCTTTTCATGGATGCGGCCTTACTTCACTCCATTACGCGCTTCCTGCACTATCCCGCAGCGTCAGACTTCTTCTCCGGTTGGGCCTTCCTTGGCGATTCTGGGCTGCCTTGGGTTCTTGGCGTTCCTGCCTATGGGCTCAATCCCGATTGGGAGGTCTCAAACGGTGAGGTATTCCAGCACGATCCCCGCGAACACCGCCCCGCCCAGCCACTGGTTGTTGAGGAACGCCCGCAGGCACGGTCCCCGCTCCCGGCCGCGGATCAGCCAGTGCTGGTAGAGGCCGAAGCCCACCGCGCCGAGCAGGCCCAGGGCGTACCAGAGGCCGAAGCCCGCCAGATACCCGACCACCGCCATCAGCGTTAGGGCGGCCACCTGGTTCGCCGCCACCGCCACCCGGTCCCAGGTGCCGAACAGGATGGCCGTGGAGCGGATGCCGATCTCCAGGTCGTCGGGCCGGTCCTCCATGGCATACATGGTGTCGTAGGCGATGGTCCAGAAGATGTTGGCCGCCAGCAGGGTCCAGGCCAGCGCGGGGACCTGGTGCTGCACCGCGGCGAAGGCCATGGGAATGCCCCACCCGAAAGCGATCCCCAGGTAGGCCTGGGGCATGTGGGTAAAGCGCTTGAAGAAGGGATAGGTGGCGGCGAGCACCGCCCCCACCAGGGCCAGGGCGATGGTCAGGCGGTTCAGGGTCAGCACCAGGGTGAAGGCCGCGAGACAGAGCACAATGAACAAGGCAACCGCCTCGGCGGGCCGCACCTCGCCGCTTGCCAACGGTCGCTGGGCGGTGCGCTGCACGTGCGGGTCGAGCTCGCGGTCGGCGAAGTCGTTGATGACGCAGCCCGCCGAGCGCATGAGCAGGGTCCCGAGCACGAAGATGGCGACGATGGCGGCGGGCGGGCCGCCGGCTCCGGCGATCCACAGCGCCCAGAGGGTTGGCCAGAGCAGCAGCAGCGTGCCGATGGGCCGGTGCAGGCGCATCAGGCGGGTATAGGCGCCCAGCTTGGCGGTCAGTCGGGCGGTGGACATAGCGCCTCCATGGCCGGTAGGAAAACCTCCCCGACCAGTAACCGGCCCGGCCCGACTTGGTGCAAGGAACGGCGCGCCCAGAGGGAACCCTCCGCAGCGGAAACCGGCGCCGCCTCCAGGCGGAGGCGCTCCGCGCCCGCACCCGGCTCGAACAGCCGGTCCCCCAGCGGGTATTCCCCGGGGTCCGACAGGGCGCCTTCGGGGATCCAGCTGCGCGCGAACACCACCTCCTGCCCGCGGCAGAGCAGCCAGACTTCCCGCTGCAGCACCGGACTGCCGGCGGGTACACGCAGCAGATCCGCCTCCTCCCGGGGCAGGAGGATGGAAAAGCGGCGGTGGATGCGCAGGCCGAATCCCTCGGGGCAGGCCGCGCGCAGGGCCCGGGTCAGGGAGCCGCTGCAGGCCAGCCAGGCCCGGAGCCGGCGGTCCGGCGTCTCTTCCCCGAGCGTCTCGGGAGCCCGCCAGGGCCCCTGGGTGGGGAACAGGCCGGTATCAGTGGGAAAGGGGTCGTCCATGGTCGGGGGTCTCGCCGGCGGATCGCAGCGGTGATTCTAGCGCAGCCGGCCATTTGCGTCAGGTGCCGGAGTCGCCGGCGTCCAATCGGCGGTACTGTACAGCCTCGGCGATGTGGGCCTGACCGATGCGGTCCGTCTCCGCCAGGTCGGCAATGGTGCGGGCCAGCTTGAGGATGCGGTGATAGGCCCGGGCGGAGAGCCCCAGGTGCTTGCTGGCGGTCTCCAGGAAGGCGAGCCCCTCCTCGTCCGGGCGGCAATGCGCCTCAACGCCCTTGGCGCCGAGGGCGGCGGCGGGCGCACCGAGCCGTTCAAGCTGACGGTGGCGGGCCCCCTCGACCCGGGCGCGCACGGTGGTGCTGTCCTCCTCGACGGTGCCCTGGCCGGGCCGCAAGTCCTCCACGGGAAGCGCCGGGACCTCAAGCTGCAGATCGATGCGATCCAGGAGCGGGCCGGAGAGGCGACCCCGGTAGCGCTGCACCTGCGCGGGGGTGCAGGTGCAGGCATGCCGGGCGTCCCCGAGGTGCCCGCATGGGCACGGGTTCATGGCCGCCAGGAGCTGGAACCGGGCGGGAAAGCGCGTGGTGCCGCGTGCCCGGGCGATGGTCACCTCTCCGGTCTCCAGCGGCTCGCGCAGGGCTTCCAGGGTGCGGCGGTCGTATTCGGGAAGCTCGTCGAGGAACAGCACCCCCCGGTGCGCCCGCGTGATTTCGCCTGGACGGGGCGGGCTGCCGCTGTAAATTACAAAAGAAATTGACACTCCGGCAGATCATATCAAGGACTTAGGTGAAAAATTTATAAAAGAAATTGATATTATTCCAAAAGGAGTTGACACTGGATTAAATTTTACAAAAGTTGGTGCAACTGAGTTGTGGTCCGAAGTATGCCCAAGCGGAAGATCTTGCGGAACTACCGAAGCGTCACCGGCATATCCCTCAACCGGGGGGAGGGCCGGGTATCGGCTTACGAGTCCACCCTGGAACGGGACCTGATGACTGCTCTTGAGTTCGATCTGGGCTTCGGGGTCGAGACCTACGAGGAGCAGCCGGTGGTGATCGAGTACACCAAGCCTGATGGTGCCCGCGGACGGTACACCCCGGACATTCTCATTAAATATAGGGCCGCCGGGGGCGGGGCGCGTCAACCCGGCAAGCTGGTGGAGGTCAAATATTCCGATGAGCTCAAGGAGAAGTGGGCGGAGCTTGAGCCCCGCTTCGCCGCCGCCCGGGCCTATGCGGAAGCGCAAGGCTGGACGTTCGAGGTCCTGACCGAGCTAGAGATCCGGACCCCGTACTTCAAGAACGTGAAGTTCCTCCTGCCCTACAGGCAAATGGAATGTGACGACGCGTTAATGGAGGCCGTGGCCGAGGCACTCGCCGGCCTCGGCCAGTCCACGCCCAAGGCGCTAGTGGCGTCGGTCTCGCCCCATTGGCGGGTCCAGGGAGAGGCGGTGGCCGCCCTTTGGTGCCTCGCCGCCCGCCGGGCAATCGCTTTGGACCTCTCGGTGCCCGTGACGATGAAGAGCCCCATTGAACTGGCCGAAGGCTGGCGGGAGCGGTTGGACTGGGAGGAAGATTTGGGATGACCACGCTGACCGATCTCAATCCGGGTCGCAGGATCAAATGGCGAGGGCATTTCTACCGGGTCCGGGAACTCGTCACCCCGTCCAAGCTCCTGGTGGAGAACGCCAGTACGGGCGAGACTAAGGTGCTGAGCGTCTCGGACCTGCAAGATATAGCCCCTGAAGAGGAAGAAGCAGAGGCGACGGAGGGACCACCGGACCTTGCCACCTTGCACGACAAGGACTGGAAGGTCGCCAAGGAGCGTTTCGAGGCGATCCGGCCGCTTCTGGAGCTGGAGAAGCGGACTCGGGCCGATGTAAAAGCGCGGGCCGCAGAAACAGGGTGCTCGCCGGAATCCCTTTATCGGTGGATGCGTCTCCATCAGGAGGCCGGAGTCGTCGCCGCCCTTGCCCCCAAATCGCGCTCAGGCGGCGAAGGGAAAAGCCGCCTCAGCCCGGAGGTGGAAGCGCTCCTGACGGACACACTCGAAGAGGTGTACCAGAAGCCCCGCCGGCCCAGCGTCCAGCATACATGCAGGGAAGTGCTGCGACGCTGCCGTAACGCCGGGCTCGAAGCGCCCCACCCCAACACGGTCCGAAACCGGATCGCCCAGCTAAGCGAGCGGGAAAAGATGAAGAGGCGCGAGGGCACCAAGGCAGCCCGGGAGAGGTTCGCCCCGAAGCCCGGCCGGCATCCGGAGGCCGGGGAACCCCTTGGGGTCGTCCAGATCGACCATACCAAGCTGGATATCACCCTCGTGGACGATCTCGATCGCCGTCCGGTGGGTCGCCCCTGGCTCACCCTGGCCATTGATATCTACAGTCGCATGATCGTTGGGTTTTACCTTTCCTTTGACCCGCCCAGTGCCGAGTCTGTGGGCCTGTGTCTCAGCCAGGCGATACTCCCCAAGGACCAATGGCTCGCAGAGCGGGAAATCGATGCCGAATGGCCTGTTCAGGGAGTAATGAGCAAGATCCAGTCGGACAACGCCCGGGAGTTCCGGAGCGTCATGCTGGAGAGCGCCTGTAAGAATTACGGAATCGACATCGAATGGCGCCCCGTTTACCGCTCTGACTACGGCGCTTACGTGGAGCGGTTCTTCCGGACGCTCAATGCCGAACTCCATAACCTTCCTGGCACTACAAAGTCGAGCGTGGCGGAAAAGCGCGATTACGAACCTGATCGGGAAGCGTTCATGTCACTGACCGAGTTCGAGACCTGGCTGGGACGTTTGATCACCCAGGTCTACCATGAGGAGGTGCATACCGAGTTGGGTATGCCTCCGGTCCGGATGTATATCCGAGGCATATTCGGTGACGACGATACCCCAGGGCGGGGAATCGCGCCGGTACCTACTGATACCCAGCGCCTGCGCCTGAGTTTTACGCCCCTTTTCGAGCGGACCGTCCAGTCCTACGGGATCACGCTCGACAAGATCCACTACTATCACGATGTCCTGCGCCGTTGGATCCATGCCACGGATCCAGATAACCCGAAGGAAAAGCGGAAGTTCCTGTTCCGTCGGGACCCTCGGGACATCAGCACGGTCTATTTCCTCGATCCAGAGGAGGATCGCTACTTCCCGATTCCCTACCGGGATGCCGGACGGCCTAGGATGAGCTTGTGGGAACTCCGGGAAGCGCGGAAAAGGGCTCAGGAGCTTTGGGGGCGGGCTGACGAGGATACGATCTTCGAGGCATACAACCAGCTCCGGGAGCTGGAGGAGCGGGCCCAGAAGGAGACCCGGAAGGCGCGCAGGAAGGCGCAGCGCCGCAGGGACTGGCGGCGGGCTGGTGAGGCTCCCGAATCGCTGGAATCCGAATCTCCTCCACCCAAGAGGGAGGCCCCCTCCGCTGAGGCTGAGGAGGAGGACGAGGATGTGATCGAGCCCTTCGACGAGGTGGAAATTCGCAGCAATGACAATAGGGACTGAGCCAGCCCATGATCATCTGAATGCCGATGCCCGGGAGGCTCTTGAGCTTCCGTCAGAAGAGCGCATCCGGATCGTGCAGCAGGCGCGGTGGATAGGCTATCCGCGGGCCAAGGAGGTCCTGGAAAAGCTTGAGGGGTTGCTTAACCATCCCCATAAGGCCCGCATGCCGAATATGCTCCTGGTCGGGGAGACCAACAACGGAAAGACGGTAATCGTCAATCGCTTTCTCGAAGGGCACCCGCCGGATGACAACCCTTCCGGCGAAGCGATTCACGTACCAGTTCTCTCCATCGAGGCGCCACCCACGCCCGATGAGGCCCGGTTCTACGATGAGATCCTTTACAAGCTGAATATTCCGTTCAGGAAGAGCGATCGAGTATCGAACAAAGCCCTTCAGGTTGAGAAGGTCTTCCGGTACGTGGGCCTCCGCATGCTCATCGTGGATGAGATTCACAACCTGCTAGCTGGCCATGAGAAGCGGCAGCGGCAATTCTTAAACGCCCTGAAATGGCTCACCAATACCTTACAGATCCCCATTGTCGGCGTGGGTACGCCGGAGGCGACGGCGGCGCTGCGGGTGGATCCCCAGGTGCGCAACCGGTTCACGCCGATGGAGCTGCCCAAATGGGAGAATGACAAGGCGTTCCGGCGACTGCTAGCGAGCTTCGAGCGGACCCTGCCCCTGAAGTGGCCATCCAACCTCCACGAGCGGGAGTTGGCCCGCCGTCTCCATGCCCTGTCCGAAGGGACCATTGGCGAGCTGGCCGATTTGCTGGGGATGGCAGCCATCGAGGCGATCCGTGGCGGAGAGGAGTGCATTAATTCCCAGCTGGTAGGGGCTCTGGGTTGGACCCCGCCCTCCAAGCGTTGAGGAGGAACCGTATGTGGGTGCCCGTGTCCTAGAATCATTCCTCTGGACCATCCATCCCAAACCTGCCCCAGATGAGCTCCTGTCCTCCTGGCTCATCCGCCTCGCCAAGGCGCATGGTCTTTCCCCTTTCACCTTCTGCAACCTGGAATGGCCAAATCGGCCGCTCTGGCGACGGGACCTGGACAGGACCGTCGATTCGGATTTCCTGCTCGAGCTGGCGGAGCGAACGGGAACGCCATTTGCTCGAGTGCAGGAAACCACCCTGGCCGCCTATGCGGGGTGTTTATTCGAGACCTTTAACCCCACGGGCCAAACCTTCGGCATCCTTCCACTAGGGGTCTTCCACCGCCGCAGAAAGCGGCCGGGCCTCCAGTTCTGTCACCGTTGCCTGGCCGGGGATGGGGAGCCCTACCTCCGGCGGCGATGGCGGATGACCTTTGAAACCATCTGCCCGGTGCACGAAGTGAGCTTATTGGCGGTCTGCCCAAGCTGTGCCCTACCCTTGCACCCGCATCTGGTGAAAGATCCTAGGCGGACATTGGCCGCCTGCTTTCATTGCGGGAGAGACCTGCGGGATACGGAGGAGGGCAAGATTGAGCCCATTTCCGAGGAGATCCTCTGGTTTCAGGCCCTTTTCGATGTCGGCCTGGATACGGGATGGGTAGAGCTTCCAGGCCAGGGAATCATCCCCGCCGTGGCCTTCAATCGGGGCGCCCACCAGATCGCTAACACCTTGTGCGACCCAAGATGCATAGGACTTAAGCACCTGATTGAGCAGGAAGTCGGGTTTAACCTGCCGCTGCCCGGGCAAGGCGAGGGGCAAGTGCACCTTCGTTACCTGAATGTGGAGATACGACGTGGGCTATTCACTGGCGTAGGCTGGTTGTTGCGGGAGTGGCCGGACCGGTTCGTTCAGGCGTGTCGCCAGTCCGGAGTGCGCACCACAGAGCTTGCCTACGACCTGCCCGACTTGCCCTTCTGGTACCAATCGGTCATCAAAGAACAGTTGCTTCCTGGCGCCTATTCGCTCTCCAGCGCGGAGGTCGATGCCGCAAAGGCCTGGCTGGTTGGCCAGGGGAAAGAGGGCACGAAGGAACAGCTTGGAAGCCTGTTGGGGGCCCGGAAGGCGGGGTTCGTTGCGGAGGCCCGTCCGGATGGGAACCTGGAGGCACCCGCGGGAATGCGGGAGTTAAAGAAGACAGGACTGCCGCCCCAGGCGGAAAGCCTTTTCCGGTTTTTGGTGACGAAATGGGGTCGGAAGCGAATCCGGGAGGGGCATGCCATCCGGGCGCTGAATCGTGACATTGGAGGTCTGCTTAGCCTGGCCCGATGGTCCGGGGAAGGTCCCTGGCAATGGACCAAGGACATGCTGGCGCGATGGCAGCATGCATTGTTGGTAGAGCGAGCCCTCCGATCCTCTACCCGCTCCACTTACCTTGGAGCCGTACGAGGGTTACTGCAATACCTCAGGGGGAACAAGTGGCTTAGGCGGGTTATCCGGGAACGAACTGGAATGGCCTTGCAGTTGGGGCCTCGGGAGTTGGTTCGGAAGAAAGGCCTTTCCCAGGAGGATGGGAACAACCAGGACGGCTCTAGGAGGGTGTATCCGGAGAAATGGATCAACCTTATATCCGGTAAGCCTGGCCGGGCATCCATCCGGGGAGGCAACCTTACGGGCCGAAAGCGAGGGCCCATGTATTTGGGGCGCAGGTTTGCACCCAACTCTCAGCTCGGGACCCATCATTGGTGCGATGAATGTGGCCGAAGGCTGGAAAAAGGAAGAGTAAAAGCTATCCATGAGGAGTGGGCCTATTGCCAAACCTGTTACGCTCGAATTTTTCGAAAGGTTGCATGCGAGAGGTGTGGAAAGACCGTCCGAACCCCCCATGGGCGGAAACCAGCTATATGCAAGGGTTGCCGCATCAAGGGAAGGCGGTGCATGCGGTGCCGGCGGCTGGTATCTCGGGCCGGAATGACCGTAATGGGGGGCGTGTTATGCGGGTCCTGCGCAAATACCGTACGGGCCATCGGCATATAGGGGACGGCGCCATTATAGCGGCAATTGTGGTTTGGACTGAGCACCAGGATCGTAAACGTCAAAAAGGCACGAAGTGATCCGACAGTAAGACCTGAGGAGAGCAGCATGTCTGACGGAGCAATTGTAATGCTGTTCGGAACCGTCATCCTAGGGGTTCTGGGCGCCGTGAGCATCATCGGTCAAGTCCGCCAGGCCCGTCGTGGTCGGGATAAAAAGTAGGCGCATAGGCGGCCATTATGTGCTGTTATCTTTTGCTGGCGTGATCATCCTCTGGGGTACGCCCTGTCTTTTCGGCCCCAGAGCACCCGGCTCGGTGGGACCGGGGTTGGAGCCGGACTGTTGGGTCTGGCTGTAATGCTCTGGGTCAACCACCAGGCCAAGAAGCACAAATCCTGAAGGTCAGGGTATAGCCGGTTCGCCACCGCTCGCCGCCGGAGCCCTTGCTCGCAAATCCCCATCTCCCCCGTATGTTCCAATGACCTCGCCTTCCAATCGGCTCTGGCTCTAGGCCTCTGCTTTGGCCTGCTTTCCGGCTGAGCGGGACCGCCGTTGGGTACTCAAGAGAAATTCACGTCCACCGGAACCAGCCAGCCGAGCAGCCCAAAAGCCATGGGTGAGGCCGGGCCTCGATGCTATGGGTTGGGGGCGGCCAAGACCATAGCCCCAGACCCTAAAACTGTTGTACGGAAGACTCATATTCCCCGATCGCAACAGCCTCAAAAGCGCAGAATAGGGCCATGTTAGTCTCCCAGCAGGATTTGGCGACCTCCAGGAGGTGGTGCACGTCGTTGGCGCCTCGGTGGGTGTAAATGCCCTTTGGTTGGCCGTTCCCGGGCCATCTGGTAAGCGGTGACGTCCCCACGGGCGAGGTCGACCAAGTACCTGAGGGCGTCATTCCCATCACTGTCTTCCTACCAAGCTGTCACAAGACCTCCTCGGTCACCTGGCGTGGGGGCAGCCCATGTTTCGCTAGGTAGGCTCGGGACAGGCCGTGCACCCCCTGGGCAGCGAGGTTCCAATCGGTCCAATCCTCAATACCGGTAAGGTTGATCAGGAAAGACCGGATGATTCCAGTGGTAAGGTCCATCCATGCCACCTCGATGGGTTAGCTATGCTTTTCATCCAAGCTGGAAGCCTCACAGTCGAGGAAAAACATCACCATCCTTTCTTTTTGCAATATCTAGCAGGGGCTGTTCATCCCCTGATTTTCTGTCCTGAACCCGTTACCCTCTACCCCCGTATCCCAACCACCACCAAGTGGAAAATGATGCGCCCAGGCCCGCTTTGTGTCCCGGTAGAATCCGGTTCCTCCGCAGGACAGTGAAGGACAAATAACCGGCGGCCCAAACCAACAGGAAGAAGGGTGGGAAATGACTGAACCCCAGAGTGCGGTTACGGTTAAAGGCCTCTTAGCCAAAATCCGTGAGGTAGCTCGTGACGAGCACGGCAAGGGCCGCATGTTCGAGCGGTTCTTCCAGGAGTACCTCCGGGTCCACCCGCCGTACAGCGACATGTTCGAAGAGGTTTGGCTCTGGGGCGAATGGCCGGACCGCTGGAGCACCGATGTGGGAATCGACCTGGTGGCCCGTACCACCACCGGGGATTATTGGGCTATCCAGTGCAAGTTCTATGCGCCCGACCAGACCGTAAGCCGCAGCGATATCGACGCCTTCTTCACGGCTTCGGGCCGCCGATTCGCCACGAGTGACGGCGAGGAACACAACTTCGCTCAGCGTCTCATCGTTTCCACGACCGACCACTGGTCCTCCCACGCGGAAAAGGCCCTGGAGAACCAGACGCCTCCCGTCGCCCGTCTGTTTCTCCGGGACCTGGAGGAAAGTCGGGTGGACTGGTCTGCCTTCGATCCGACCAGGGCCACCGAAATCCCGCTGGTCCCCACCAAATCCGTCCGGCCCCACCAGGAAGAAGCCATCCAGGCCTCCCTGGAGAAATTCGAATCCGACGACCGCGGCAAGCTCATCATGGCTTGCGGTACTGGCAAGACGTTCACCTCCCTGCGTCTGATGGAGCGAATGGGAGCGCAACGGGTGCTGGTGCTGGCGCCATCCATTTCTCTGGTGGGCCAGACCCTCCGGGAGTGGGCTCAACAGGCTGAGGCTCCTTTCCATGCCTTCGCCGTGTGCTCCGATACCAAGGTGAGCCGGGAGACCGAGGACCTGGCGGTTCACGACCTCGCCTTCCCCGCCACCACCGATCCGGAGACCCTCGGCACTCAGTTCGAACGCACCGACGACGGCCGGCGTCGCGTGGTGTTTTCCACCTATCAGTCCATTGAAACGATCGAACAGGCCCAAGCCGCCGGGGTACTACCTGAGTTCGATCTGATCGTTTGTGACGAGGCCCACCGCACTACGGGGCTCACCCTGCCCGAGGACGACAAGGTCTCCCACTTCGTTCGGGTCCACGACAACCGCAACGTGGCTGGTGCCAAGCGCCTCTACATGACGGCCACCCCGCGCATTTACGCCGAGCCTTCCAAGAAGAGGGCCGACGAGCGGGACGCCGCCATGTACTCCATGGACGACCCCGACACCTTCGGAGAGGAATTCCATCGCCTGGATTTCGGGCAAGCCGTGGAGCGAGGGCTGCTTGCCGATTACAAGGTCCTCATCGTGGCGGTGGACCAGGAGGCCATGGGGGATCTGGCCAACAGGTACGCCCGCGAAGGCAACACACGGGCCATCGACACCAAGTTCGCCCAGAAGATCATCGGGGCCTATAAGGGGCTGGCCAAGCACACTGTCCGGGAGCTCACCACGGAAGGCGAAGAACGGGACCTCACCAGCGACCCTGAACCCATGCAGCGGGCCGTCGCCTTTTCCCAGTCCATCAAGCAATCCAAACGGGTTCGCGACACCTTCCAGGGCCTGACGGATACCTACCTTGAGCAGACTGGCCGTTCCGGAAGCGATGCTTTGGCCTGTGATATCCAGCATGTCGACGGCAGCATGAACGCCATGGAGCGCCAGGAGGCCCTCGACTGGCTCCGGGAAAGCGATGCCGAGCCCAGCACCTGCCGCGTGCTATCTAATGCTCGCTGCCTTTCCGAAGGGATCGATGTGCCGGCCCTGGATTCGGTGATCTTCTTCGACAATCGCGAGTCCATGGTGGACATCGTCCAGGCGGTGGGCCGGGTCATGCGGAAGGTGGAAGGCAAGGAATACGGCTACATCATCCTTCCCGTCGGGATCCCGCGGGATCAGGTGGGCAACTTCGACAACTACATCCGCAAGGATGACCAGTTCAAAGGCATTTGGAAGGTCATCAAGGCCCTGCGAGCCCATGACGAGTCCCTCGTGGATGAGGCCGAGTTTCGACGCAAGATCCAGGTGGAAGACGGGACCGCTGAGGACAGCAATTCGGGTGAGGGGAACGAAAAGGAGGGCCAGGATCAGCTTACCCTGGATCTCCAACCCTTACCCATCGAAGACATCGCCGATTCGGTCTACGCGGTTATCCCGGAGAAGCTCGGCGATCGGGAATATTGGGCCAACTGGGCCAAAGAGGTCGCGGATATGGCCCAGCGGCTCATACAACGGATTGAGGGGGTTGTGGCCCAACCGGACGGCCGGGCCGCTTTCGATGAATTCATGGGGGAGGTTCACCGCAGCATCAGCCCCTCGGTGTCCGAGCCGGACGCCATCCGGATGCTTGCCCAGCACGTCATCACCCGCCCGGTGTTCGATGCCCTGTTCGAGGGCAACCAGTTCACCGAGACCAACCCGGTGGCCACGGCTCTTGATCGGATGATGCAGCGCCTGGACGAGTACGCCCTCACGGAGGAGGCCGGGGGCCTGGAACGCTTCTACAGCCAGGTTCAGGACCGTATACGGCTTGCCAAGAGCGACAAGTCCAAGCAGGACGTGATCCGAAACCTCTACGATACCTTCTTCCAGCGAGCTTTCCCCGGTATCGCGGACCGCCTAGGAATCGTCTACACACCGACCGAAGTGGTGGACTTCATCAACCGGTCGGCCCAGCACGCCCTCCAGGAGCATTTCGGCCGGAATCTAGGCGACGAGGGGGTTCATATCATCGACCCATTCGCCGGCACCGGCATGTTCCTTGTGAGGATGCTCCAACTCCAGCTCATGGACGCGGAAGACCTTCCCCGAAAGATGGACTCGGAGCTGCACGCCAACGAGATCGTGCTACTGGCCTACTATATCGCCACCATAAACATCGAAACCGCCTATCACGAGGCCACCAGGGAACACCGACCCTTCTCGGGAATGGTTCTGACGGACACCTTCGCCATGGCCGAAGGGGCACAGCGGGACGATATCCGCGAGCAGGAATGGCTGGCGGCCAACAGTGAGCGGGCCCGTCGGCAGCGGAAAACCGATATACAGGTGATTGTCGGCAACCCCCCTTATTCCGCTTGGCAGGAAAGCGGACACGAGACCAACGCCAACCAGCCCTATCCGGCCCTGGATGAGCGAATCCGGGAAACCTATGCGGCTCACTCTTCCGCTCAGCTACGGAACAGCCTTTACGACAGTTACATCCGCGCCATTCGGTGGGCCTCAGACCGGATCGGAGAGCAGGGTGTGGTGGCCTTCGTGACCAACGGTTCCTTCATCGATGGGAACGCGGCGGATGGCCTACGCAAGAGCTTGGTGGAGGAGTTCAGCTACCTCTATGTGGTAAACCTAAGGGGCAACCAACGGACCTCCGGGGAAGAATCCCGCCGGGAGGGTGGAAAGGTCTTCGGGCAAGGCTCCCGAGCACCGGTTGCCATCACCCTAATGGTCAAGGATCCAAACCATGAAGGGGGATGCCAGCTCCTCTATCACGACATCGGGGACTACCTAACCCGGGAGCAGAAGCTGGGTTGGTTGAGCCACTACAAGGACCTGAGCGGAATCCCCATGACCGTTGTTCGCCCCACTAATCGAGGGGAATGGGTCAATCAGGGAGATCCAGCCTTCGACACCTTCCCGGCTATCGGGCGCAAGAAGGAAAAAGAAGGTCCGGCCATTTTCGGGACCTATTCCCGGGCTGTTATGAGCGGCAGAGATTGGTGGGTTTATAACTTCTCCCGACAGGCCCTTGAAGAAAACATGACCGGCATGATCAAGGCCTACAACAGGGAGGTGGACCAGCTTGAAGAAGCGGGTGGGGCGGATTCCTTGGATGAAGCCAAGCGGAGCGTGGACACCGACCCTGCCCGTATCGCCTGGGATGACGACCTATTCAACGACGCTCGACGAGGCAAAAAAGAGCTCTTTGAGGCCCAAAAAGTTGTCCGGGCCGTGTATCGACCCTTCACCAAAGACTTCTACTATTATGATCGGCTTTTTAATAACCGACTTTATCTATTCCCTAGCCTATTCCCCACCCCCCACCATGCCAATTGGGTGATTGCCGTCACAGGCAAAGGAGCTGCCAAACCATTCTCGGTAATGGCAGCCGATACTGTGGTTGACCTTGAAATGATTTCCAAGGGCCAGTGCTTTCCCCTCTACTGGTATGAATACGTTGGGCATTCGGCCTCTCCTGGCGAACAGGGCAACCTCCTGGCCGGACAGGATACTGCCTCGGGCCAACACTTGCTTGCAGGTGAGGCTATCCCGGATGAGCACGGCTACATCCGCCATGAGGCCATAACCGACTGGGCGTTGGAGGCCTATCGGCAGCACTACGAAGATTCCTCCATAACCAAGGAGGCCATCTTCTGGTACGTCTATGGTCTCCTCCACAGCGACGACTACCGAGAGCGATTCCGCAACAACCTCCGCCGAGGCCTTCCAAGGATCCCGTTCGTGACCGATTTCTGGGCCTTCAGCAATGCTGGCCGAGAGTTGGGTGACTGGCACCTGAATTATGAGAACGTCCAGCCCTCTCGCCTTGAGGAAGTGATTACCCCGGGGAAAACGCGGGACCCCCGGGTACACGACAAAATGCGCTTCGGCGGCAATACTCGAACTCCGGACAAGACCACCATTGTGGTCAATGACACCCTCACTCTTCGCGGCATCCCACTGGAAGCCTACGACTACCAGGTCAACGGCAAATCCCCCATTGAGTGGGTCCTGGAGCGGTATCAGGTCACCACGGACGACAAGAGCGGGATCACCAACGACCCTAATGCTTATTCCAATGACCCTTACTACATCGTCAATCTTATTAAGTGCCTGGTACAGGTTAGCCTGCAAACCCGTCGCATTGTGGCAGAGCTTCCGAAGTTGGAAATTGACGAGGACGCATCCGCCCGCTGGGGCTCTGAGACTTGAGCACAGGGCAGAGGTGGTCCGGTTCTCACGATTGCCGTTCCATCGGAGACGGGTGTAGAACGAATAGAGAACGAGTGCTAGTCTTTCTCCTCAGGAAAAACCTCAGTACCATGGTCAGGGACTAGCTAGGAAAGGCCGTATGTCCAAGATCGAGTGGACCGAGGAGACCTGGAACCCGGTTACCGGATGCACCAAGGTTTCTCCGGGATGCAAGCACTGCTACGCCGAAACCCTTTCCATCCGGCTCCAGGGGATGGGGGTCCCCGGCTATGAAAACGGGTTCCAGCTGAGCATTCAGTCCGAGCGCCTAGAGCAACCTCTGAAACGTAGGCGGCCTACCATCTACTTCGTGAATTCCATGTCCGATCTCTTTCAGGAGGGAGTGCCAGCGGAATTCATTGATCAGGTGCTGGATGTCATACGAAGGACGCCGCAGCACACCTATCAGGTGCTAACCAAGCGGGCGGAGGTTCTGCCCGCCTTTTTTGAAAAGAGGGAGTGTCCCGAAAACCTTTGGTTAGGGGTCTCAGTTGAAGACCAAAGGTATGGAGTGCCAAGAATCCCGCTACTCCGGCAGGTAGCTGCTCCCGTGCGGTTTCTATCTGCGGAGCCCTTACTGGAGGACCTGGGAGATATAAACCTGGAGGGAATTCAGTGGGTTATCGTTGGGGGAGAATCTGGGCCTAAGGCTAGGCCTATGAAACCGTCATGGGTGGAGAACATCAAAAACCGTTGCGAAGACCAGGGAGTTCCATTTTTCTTTAAACAGTGGGGGGCTTGGGGGCCAGATGGAGTCCTTCGAAGCAAAAAGGCCAACGGCCGGGACCTAGGTGGGAAAACTTGGGACGAAATGCCAGCATTACCTGAGATTGTTTAATATGTGACCAGCGATTCGCTTTGCTGGCCCAATCGCTTTAGGGTTGGGGTTGGAGGTGGCGAAAAAGAGTGAAAACAGGGGGGAATTCTCCATACATAGTCGCTTGGGAGGCAGAACCGACGAAAATAGCCCATCCAAGCGTTCTCGGGCAAAGTTTTCTAGATCGTCAGGGCCCGGCTCCCTTCGAACTGGTCGAGAACCAAACAGTTCCCCTTGATCAACCTCTTTGTATATCTTTTCACGCCATTCCTGCGTACCAAGAATCCGATCCATGGCCGCTTTCTTATCCTCATCCATGGATGAAAAATCAAGCGCAGCCTGCCGGTAAACCCCGCTCAAAGGGAACAAATACCAAACATCCAGGGCCTGGGTGGCTGAAATTACTTCAAGCGTTCTCCAATCCAATTCCATCCCATAAGGATCAAGGAAAATCACTCCGCGCCAATTCGTTGTATTTAGATTGGGGAGTTTTTCCTGCAAAACAGAATTCGCATCCCCCAGTTGAACCGCTATTTTCTTATCGCTATGTTCTTTTCTAATACTCCTCAAACCCTCGTATCTTTCTTCATCACTTTCAATAAAAAAATAATAATCAAATCCCCCGTTATCCAGGGCCACCTGCGCTGACCCCTTAGCTTCCTTTGGGTCCCCATATTTTGTTTTAACCGCCCCACTACCCGCAAAGGCATCAATATAAAGCAGCTTAAATTTTTGCTTTTTCAGTGCGGTGGTAAAACCGTGAAGGTAGTCCTCTAATGCCCCCAATTTTAATAAAGTCCACGCCCCACCGAAAACGTTCTCCGTCATACGACCCCCGGTTACCATCCTGGAATCCCGAAGCCACTTATTGAGCGCACCTTTCAAGGACTCGCTCTATTCGCGTCGCCTCTATATAGTCATACTTAAAATCCCACTTTTCTTTCACTTTCCTCCACCGCTTCACGTATGTGCAGTGAAAAGCATGACGGGGGGGCATCCAGTCGGCGGGCCCTTCCGCTCCTTTGCTCATATTGGCACCCGACTCCACGGCAAGCAGATTGGCCGGATCGTTTGCGAATTCACGCTTTTTATCCGAAGGCCATGTGGCGGCCCCGCTTTCATGAGCTTCCGCCAGGGGTACCACATGGTCAATGTGGAGTTCGGAAGGATCACGGAAGATCTCCCCGGTATAGGGGCCCCTCCAGATGCCCGTTGCGATCTCGCATTCCCGCGCCGTCTCCCATTCCACCGGTCCCCGGGCCTGGTCGAGAAGAACCTCGGTCCGAGTATCCCGACAATCCCTATCGGTGTCGGTCCAACCCCCATAGGCGTCCCGCTCATAGCCTGTAGCATGGGGTCCCCCAGCCCGACGCTCCGCCGCAAGGGCACTCTCCGCCTTCCAAGCCGAGGCAAACTCCCGGCCCTCAAGGGGGCCGGAATGACAGTGATAGCCACCTTCCTGTCTTTCGTTGTGGCAACCTAGATCATCGGTACCGCCGGGATGCCCGTACGCTGCAAAAGTACACACCCCTACTAGTAAAACTAGAAGAAGACTCTGACCTGTTACCAGTCCTGAAACGTATTTCGTTTTGGTGGCCCCATTTATACCGTTCACTTATGGCAGTTGAATCAGGGATCGAGGAACAGAAATATGGAAAAGTCAGGAATCAAAGCCTCAGCTCTCGGTTAAACTGCCACCGTGAATTCGCTCCATACCTGCTGGCTCGAGAAGATTTTCTAGCCACGTAACGGGCCGTCCGTGCTCCCTAGAAAGGGAAAAAAATGCTCGTTGCTCTGCCCTGGTGAACGCTACGAAAAAAGCGTTCAGTTCTTGTGGTTTGTCGGGGGAAAGACTCCACCAACTTTGGTTATCCAAGCCTAAAAAGATCATTGTGTGAAACTCAAGCCCCTTGCTCTTGTGGATGGTCATAAGGGGTATTTGGCCGTAACCGACAAACTCGTCAATGGCTTGGGACCAGGTTGGCGATTGCTCTGCACACTTTGTTAGCAATTGGCGAAATCCGCCCCATACCCTGTCGAAATCCCGCTGTCGACGATAAAACGGAAAAGCTTGGCGTAACTTGTCTTCGTCGACCTTCTCCAGCAATTGGCAAGCCAGTTCATCAGCAATTTCCCTCGTAGGCGGATTACGGCGCATAATCCCGCGAAGGACTCGGACGAAAGACTCCAAGTTCTGTTGAATGGCCTGCTGCTTGAAATCATTTTGCGGATCAGCCGCCTCTAGGTATTGGAAATTACGAAGGGCGGTATTCCAACTGGAAGCGTCCCTTTCAGAAGCACCCAGGCGAAGGAGTGGCAAAAAAATCTCCGTAAGGTCTTCTCCGAGAAGGTCCTGAATGGGGATGTCCCCGACAGCACGTGCTTCGTTTCTTAGCCTTAATCCATGGCGGGCCAACTCGGGACGGATCTCCTCTTCTACTTCGTTGGGCTTCATCCGTACAAGCAACGCAATATTGTGCGGCTTCACCTCCCCTGAGAATATCTCTTGAGAAACCCAGGCCCCGATTGTTGCGGCTTCCTCTTCCCGGTTAGAAAAATCCCAAATAGCGGCTATGTGGCCAGCGACAGTTTTTGTACCTCGTGCCTCTATCTCTTCAATCGTCGGGTCAATCCTGCTTGCTATAGCTTGTTGAATGCGGACCAGTTCCGGATGGGAGCGCCAGTTTGAAACAAGCGAAAAATGGGTGGCCGTGAACGCATCCTGAAACCGTTCAAACCCATCGTGCATCGCACCTGCCCAGGCCATTATCTGCTGTTTGTCATCTCCGACGGCGGTTAGAGCAGCCCCACTTCCTTCAAACGCTTCTCTAATGAGCTGAAATTGGGTATCGGTTGTGTCTTGAAATTCGTCGATAAAAACCACAGGGTAGGTTAGCTGTAATGCCCGCTTTATTGTGGAGTTTTCACGCAGTAGATAATCGATGAGCCGATTTATCATTGGAAAGGAGAGTAGGGCTTCCTCATTTTCTTCAAGCTGTTCCTGCCAATACGATTGGACGATTCGCCCCAATCGGCCGTTGCGGCGGATTGGAAGGCGCGTCCGAATAATTGCCGACTCAAGTTGCTTAGTATTCACGCTGCGAATTTCGCGGCGCTGAAGAAAATCTTCGAATTCTGTCCTTCCTGGAAAGATGATTCTATATTCACCGGAAGGGCGATAGGGGTCCGGGATGGCGGCACGAAAGCGATCTAGCAGCCCCTTTGCGAAGGCATCGAAGGTATAGGAATCGAAACGGCGAGCCTGATCCGGCGGACACCTTTTCTCAATTCGGGAAGCCAGATTACGTGCGGCATCACGTTTGAAGCTGATTGCAAGAATTCGTTTGGGTGAAGGGCAAAGGGCTGTCTGCAAAAAGTAGGTCGCCTTTTGCGCTAGGAACTCGGTCTTCCCAGACCCGGCACCCGCGGTAACGAGCACACTCCCTGCAGCTTTAAGAGCTTCCCATGCCTTAGGCTCTAACTCATCAACACCTTGAGGATACCAGTCCTCCGGCCGGACTAAAGTCATTCTTCATCTTCCCAAAGTCCGATTTTCCGACCAGCATACTTAATAATTGCCCTCAACTCAGGGGGCGCATTTTGTGCCAAGCTCTGTGCATTGATTCGGCTTAGTGCAGCAACATGGCCTTCAGGCTTGCTGTGACCCAAGAAAAGATACGGATACCATTTAAAATGGTCGTCATAGTCAGGGGGATACAGGTTGGGATTTCCGCTCGTTTTTAAAGAAACCGCTTTTTTGTTTTGGATATCATCAGGTTGTCCCCGAGGGCCACGTCCTCCAGGCCTCGGCTGCATATAGGCGGTGGGAAAGGCGGAAAGCATGGAAAAATCAATGTCGAGGGGGCTCGAAAAATACACACCTTCTTGGGCTAGAGCCTTGAGCCAGGGACTATTTTCATAATCCTCTAAGAGTTCTTCGGGGTCTAGGTCCTTGATATTCTCTGGATCGATTTCGCCTGCCAAAACAAACGGATTCTCCCCGAAATCTTGCCCTGCTTCAGTTAATTTAGAAATGACATCATGTAGCGTAGCGACTCCGCCATGTGCCCGTCCCAGATCGAGATCAAGGAGTGTGGCAAAAGGGATCCCCAGATCTGATAAGAGGTTCCAAAAATAGGTAACATAGCGACCCCCAAGCGGCACGACTGGTACGAAGGAGGGGTCTAGTGGGATCCCCATAGCCTCGGCGACTCGAGGGATAATGAAACGCTCCGAGTCACCTTCCCCGAGTATTACGAAGCGTGCGAAGTAAATCTCTGGATATGCCTGAACGGCTAACCGGATGTACTGACTTGCCTCCTGGTCATCTGACGGCAAGGCCAGCTTACGTGCCGAGGTGCTGCGCAATGGTTGATCGAGCCGGAAGTGGCGGATCTCTTCAGGCTCGAGACGACTTAAGATTGCTGGAGAGTGACTAGATAGGGCTACCTGTGCCGAAGGCATCTCTCCAAGGTCCCGAGCTTGCCTCATGATTCGGGAAAGAAAGAATGGGGAAAGGCTATTTTCTGGTTCTTCAATGGCAAGAAGGGTAAGATGTGCCCGGCGCAACTTTTCCTGTTCAAATGGGCTTTCATCCTGTCCACTGGAAAGTGAGTCACGTTCCGCCTCAAGAGTCGCCGCCGTCAGGGCGATATGAAACAGGGAGCGTTGTCCGTCACTAAGGTCTGAAAGTGCCCTTTCCTGTCCAGCTTCGTCTGGATAGAAAGAAAATTCCGCCTTCCTGACTAGCTCCTCCGGCCGATTTTCGACCAGGCGCAACCTAGGGGTTGTGTCCGTATCTCCTTCATGTACCTCCTGCCATCGTCTATTAAGGCGATGGATAATGAACTCTGTGGGCGCCTCTCTTTCAAATCCATTTTGGAGGTCGTTTGCTGACTGGGTACTGCATTCCCTGAAATTGTCGGACCATCGTGCTGCCTGCCAAAGCCGGCCCTTTAGCAGGGCAGTAACCTGGGTAGCAGCATCCCGGCTCGCCGGTAAATAAACGAGTTGAATCGAACCACGTTCTACGGCTTGCACCTGGGGGCATTCGGACCATTCGAAATCGTCCCCAAGGGTGGTGATCCACCGGAGTTCTTCGTCCACATTACCTTCCGGTGTCCCGTCATCCGTCCATGTTGCTCGAAGAGCCAATCGGCACTTTAGGCTTTCCCCTGGGCCTGAGGCGGCCATCTGGCGGAAAAACTCGGGCACGGCGTCCGCGACATCTTCATCCTCTTCGCCATCAAGTTCCGGAAAACCCAGGACCACCTCAACGCCGAGGGACGCCCCAGATTCAAGCTCTTCGGTGGCAGCCGGAATGTGGAAGTCTTGCCGACGAACCTTTCTTTGATTTGACCCGGTGCCAAAAATCCTGGAGAGAGCCAGGAAAGCGGCGGTTTTTCCAGCGCCATTGCTCCCGATTAAACAAGTAACAGCCCTCTCAAAATCAATGACGGTTGATCCCGGCCCAAAGGACCGAAAATTTGTTAACGATACGCGCTCGATTTTCATCAGATATTTCCGAATACCGTGAGTAGAGTTGAAATTCTAAGAGCTTCCCAGAATACGAAATCTTCAACTTGGCTAGTTAGAGGCTGCTATCAGGGAACTCCAACCCGAGGTGAACGATCCTTTTTGCAAGAAATTGCCTCCATTAAGGATATGTTGGTATCTAAGTTAACGGGCGCGGCTTCGAAAATAGCAATAAATGCACCTTGTCACAAAAACATTCCATTACTAAAAATGAATAAGGCCGGGCTGATCCGTTTTAGGATTCCAGGTCGTATCGACTTTTTCACGTCACGAGGCTGGTGGTTTGCCGCAGGAAAAAGCGGCAGGGCATGGTCGTGGATTCGGAGCAGCTGAAATTGCCCGCAGGACCACATGATGGCTAGTTTATGGACGGCCGACCAACGGACGGTGAGTCAATACCCTGGCCATTGCCGCTGGCTTCAACAAGAAGACAATAGGTGTCGTCTATAAGGTTGGCTCTGGCTGGCCCGTGATTGGGATCATGGAGGAGGGCTGCTGGTTTCGGGGCTTACCGTTGGTCATTCGGACAGATCCGGGCGCGGAACTCACCGACAAGCCACTGGGCGTTTGGCCTTACAAAAATGGCACGCATCTCAAGCTTTTCCACGCGAGCAAGCCAATAAAGTAGCGGCATATTAAAATCTACAACGGGTGATTCCAGGAAGAATCTTAATAAGCACCAGTTAAGCGACCTGGACTATCCTCGGAAGAATTATTAAATATAAGGGGAAAAAATTATATAGACAAAGTGGCCCTTCAAAGGGTCCCTAGTTTCCTAGGAAGATGGTTTATTCCTCAGAATCCGGTTTGATTTTTTCTGATAATATTCTTGTAGGCTGGACTTGGCTTTATAGGGGTGGGGTTTGTTGTATGGGTCGTGGGACTTGTTATGGGGTAGGGAGAATTTATAAATAGAAAACCCCTTTAAGAGTGAAGTGAAGGTAAATTTTTTAAAGTTTTTCGGAAAAATTATTTGGGCCTTTAATAAAAAAATACGAAAAAATTGACTTATAAATTTCCTTTTATTGAAAGGTATAAGACCTTCCCTGGGCACATCCCAATGCGTGTTAAATGGTCCTCCCGAAATTGACTTAATATTCCCCACCGCCCAGGTTGGGGAAAATCCCACTCTCCTGACCATTCAAAATTAAAATTTTTTAACCTGCCATCATCCGCCAGCCAAAATTTATATTTCTCCAGTTCAAATATAAAACTTAGGTCGATCAGCTTTTTTCCATTGAGAATTTCTCCAATAGCCCAATGAATATAATTTAACTTAATATTTTCTAGTATTTCTATACTTTCGTTTCTGTTTGACTGGTAAATGTAATCCTGAAAATGCCTTAAAAATTTTGAAGCGAGCCTTAATTTTGAGGCTCTTTCATGTTGTTTTGCCTTATTAAAAATAGTGGGAAAATTATATTTATTAAGTAATTGCGCCCATGATAATGAGTTATAAGAAAAGTTATGTAAGGAGGTTGTAGCCTTTTTTAATAAGGGGAAGTTGGCAAGTTGGATCGCTTTTTCAAAATGGTGTTCATATTCTTTTTGGCTGTAATTGGAAATTTCTTCGTCAGGAAATTTTACTCTTTTTAAGGCGGATTCTTGAATTTTTAATAATTCATATACTGAATTGTCGAGTTTTCCTGTGTATTCAATTTTTCTTGTTATATCCTTACCGCAATGGAGGCATATGTTCAATCTAAAAGCTCTAAAGATAGAGGTTTGGAACCCAACATTTTTATAGCAATGGGGGCACCCGGAGCTTAAAAAATTTTTGTGTTCGGGGCAGACAAGGTAAAAACTTAGGCGCCATTTTTTTAAAAAATATGGTTCGTTTGTTTGGGTTAGGCATAGAGGGCAAAATTGAAAGGTAGGAAATCTATCAAGCCCATTTAAGCTGGTATTTGGAAGGACCCAGTTTTTTATAAGGTGAATCTCATTTGGGCTACTTTGTTCATTATATAATGTTGTTTTCGACACCTCCTCTGGTTTGAAGCCTGTGGCTTTTCCTATTAATCGGATATGCTTAAAACCTAGGCCGGCTTCCAGGTCAATAGGTAACTTCTCCTTTTCTCCAAAAATCCAAAGAAGCAAAGTTCTTAAATTGGTGCCATGGGCGAGGGCTAGCCTAGTTAACCAAGACGAACAAGCCTCTTCCGTTTTTGGGGGAAGATGTATCGGAAGGGTCTGGTGACCATCCCAAGTATGTGGGGCTGGGTTTGCCATGGTTCCCAGTCTCAACTTCTTTTGTATAGTTTCAACTACTCTTGTAATTCACAGCCGCCGCCCACCAGGGCCGGCAGGGAGGCGGAATGGTGCGGATCCCGGAACGGTGGATGCGGGTCCAGGCCGGAAATGCGCTCGCCGCGTACCGAGCGGATCTTGGCCACCTCCACCTGTGCGGACGGATCCAGGGTGGGTAGGATGCCGGGCAGGCAGCGCGCCAACAGGGTTTTCCCGGCCCCCGGCGGACCGGAGAGCAGCAGCCCGTGCCCGCCGGCCGCGGCCACCTCCAGGGCCCGCTTGGCCGGTGCCTGGCCACGCACGTCCGCCAGGTCCGGGGGATGGTGCTGGGGCGGCGCGCCGGGGACGGCGGGCGCCAGTTCGGTCTGGCCGCGCAGAAAGGCGGTCACCGCGGTGAGGGAATCGGCGCCGTGCACGGAAGCGGTTCCCGCCACCGCCGCCTCGGGGGCGTTGGACGAGGGAACCAGCAGGGCCTGGTCCGGTTCGTCAATGGCCAGGGCCGCGGCCAGGGCGCCGTGGACGGGGCGCAGGCGCCCGTCCAGGGTCAGCTCGCCGAGGAGCACCCAGCCGGCCAAGGCCTCGGCCGGGAGCTGGCCGGAAGCGGCCAGCACGCCCAGGGCGATGGGCAGGTCGTAGCGCCCGCCCTCCTTGGGCAGGTCCGCCGGGGCGAGATTCACCGTCACCCGCGCGGTGGGGAAATCGAAACCGCTGTTGACCAGGGCCGAGCGCACCCGGTCCTTGGCCTCCTTCACCGCCGCCTCCGGAAGCCCGACGATGGCCAGGGACGGCAGTCCCCCAGCCAGGTCGACTTCCACCTCCACGGCCGGCGAATCCACGCCGGCCAGGGCGCGGGTGCGCACCACCGCGTGCCCCATGCTCCCCCCTTTCGCTCGGCTTTTCTTGCGGTGTTCGCTACTTGCGCGGCTCGTTGGGATCCCAGTCGGTGGAGGGATCCTCCGGGTCGTTGGCCAACGGCTCCACATTGAAATGGGTCTCGGCGCGCTCCCCCGGCTGGATGCCGAGCTGGGCTTCCAGCTGCTCGACCCGCTTCAGCGTGGTCTCCAGGTCCTGCTGCTGGCGATCGAATTCCTCCCGGGTGACGAGGTCCATGCGATCCAGAACGGGACGGATGGCGTCCCGGACGGCCTGCTCCATGCGCTCGGGGGGCAGACCCAGGCGGCCCAGGGCTCCGCCGATCTCTCGTGCAAGGTTATCCAGAAGGCCGCTAGTGGATTGGCTCATGGTTTTCTCCCGGATGGATGGCGTTCAGGGCGATTTTTTCCATCGTAGCAGAGACCTTCGGGCGCGAGGCCAGCGGCCCCGGAAAAACCGCCCTACTCCAGGCGGGCGGCCATGCCGTCCAGGTCGGCGATCACCTGCTCGCTGTATTCCTGGAACCGCGCGAACTCCCGGTTGGCCTCCTCCGCGCTGCCGCGGTTCTTGTGGTCGATGACCGCCTTGATGGATTGGTGCAGCGCCTTATGGGTGGATTCCAGGTGCTTCATCTCCTGGAGGTGGCCGTAGCGCTCCAGACCTTCGCCGTAAATCCACTTCCCGAGCCGGCAATGCTCGTGAGAGGTGGCTTCCTCCAGGGACAAACTGGCCTTGCCGTTCAGCAGATCGCGCAGCTTGGTCCGCCAGGCCAAATGGTCGGATTTGGCCTTGCGGAAGGTTACGCCGCCGCCGGTGCTGGCGGCGCTCTCCGAGCTTTCCAGTCGGTACAGCTCCAGGGAATGCTGGAGGTCGCTGGCCAGGTCTCCAAGCTGTTGGGAGGCGTCCTGGATCTGCACCACGCTGTCGGCCACCTGGTCCACCGAGCCACTGATCTCGCCCATGTTGTCCGTGGTTTCGCCCATGGTGGCGGCGAGCTCCTCGGCGGACGCCGCGATCTGGTTGGCGGACTGGTCGGTGTGCTCGATATTGGCGAGCACCTCGTCCATGCGCTCCTGTACCTGCTGCATGGCCTCCACGGAGGAGTCCGAGTGCCCGCGCACTTCCGAGATGATCCCATTCACCTGGGTGGTGGCCTGTGAGGTCTGCTCGGCGAGCTGGCGCACCTCGTCGGCCACCACCGCGAAGCCCTTGCCGTGCTCGCCGGCGTTGGCCGCCTCGATGGCGGCGTTCAGGGCCAGGAGGTCCGTCTTCTTGGCGATATCCTGGATGGTGGCGATGATCTCGTCCACCCGGCTGCTGGAGCTCTTGAGCGCATCGAGCCGCTCCGCCGCCTGATCCACCGCTTCCTTGCCCTGCTGGGTGGATTGGGTGGTGCGGTTGGCGGATTCGGAAACCTCCTGGATATTGTTGGCCACGTCCTGAACGACGTTGTTGACCTCCTGGGCCGAGCCGGAAACCTGCTCCACCCGCTGGCTGGAGGCCTGGGCGTTGCCGCTGATCTCCTCGGCTGTGGCCGAGAGCTCCTCGCTGGCCGAGGCGAGCTGCGCGGTCTGACTGCGGTAGTCCCGGAAGGTAGAGGACAGACTGTCCACGAAGCGGTTGAAACTGTCCGCCAGGGCCTTCATCTCGGGCAGCCTGGCGGAAGGCAGGCGCGCGCTGAGGTCGCCGTGGTCGGCGATGCACTGCATGTTGTCGATGGTGGCGTGCAGGGGCCTGCAGATCTGTCGGCGAATGAACCACACCAGTACCCCCACTGCGAGGATGAGCAGCGCGAGGGCGGTGCCGGAGGAGCGCCAGAGGTTGCTTATCAGCCGCGCCTCCGCCTGGTCCAGGGGCCGGATCACCTCGAAGGCGCCGGTGAGCTCTCCTTCTTCCCATCCTTCCATCTTGTAGCCGAGGAGATCCCTGCCGTCGCTGCGGCCCCACAGCTCCTCGGAGCGTGCGGGATCCCCGTGGCAGTTCATGCAGGTCTCCGAGAGGTGGATGGGCCGGAAATAGCGGACGGCGTTCTCCGCCTCGTCCACGGCGTAGAAGTCCCGGGCGTCGGGGTTCTCCTCAAAGTGGCGCAGAGCCCGCTTTTCAATGGGGCTCTTCGGCGCGTGCTCCTCGTCGCGCGGATTCCGCCGCAGGGGCTTGAACCGGAAGCCCCCCTGCTCCGCCTTGGCCTGGGCCGCGCGCCAAGCGTTGACGATGGGCACGGCATCGAGCACCCGCTCCTCGAGCGCTTCCCGGTCTTTGGCCTGCTCGGCCCACTTGCGCAGCTTTTCGGGGGAATAGACGCCGAGCTCCCATTTGTGGGCGGCCTGCTCCCGGACCGATTCGGCCATGAGCACGAGCTGGCGGGCCGCCTTCACCTCGCCGGAAACGATGGTTTCCTTCTGTTTGTAGGCGTAGCCCGTGAGCAGGAGGGCTGCCAGTAATGCCATGCTGGCACCGGCGAACAGGCCGATGCGCGTTCCGATGCCGAGCCGTGGGAGATTGTGCATGTTTGCGCTTCCGGGTGCGGGTGGGGGAACGAGTGCCACCGGTGGCGACGAAAAAAACTAGACCGGGTAAGGGAATGGAATAATTGTATCGGGAATAGGTAAATCCCCCAATAGCATAAGGGGAATTTCCTACTGAACCGGCATGCCTTCCTTGCAGCCTTTTGATACGGTTACGCCAAACCGGCGAAGGGAGCCCCCAAGACTATGGCAGACCGTTCCACGCCCCGCTTTGTGCGCTCTTTCCGCGATGCGGCGCCGTATGTGCATGCCTTCCGTGGCCGAACCTTCGTGGTGGTGTTCGGCGGCGAGATGGTGGCCGAGGGCCAATTCACGGCGCTGGCCCACGATCTCGCGCTGCTGAACAGCCTCGGCGTCCGGCTGGTGCTGGTGCACGGCGCCCGTCCGCAGATCGAGGAGCGGATCGCGGCCCATGGCGGTGAGCTGCGGTACGAGCAGGGATGGCGGGTCACCGATGCCGCGGCCCTCGGGGCGGTGAAGGAAGGTGTGGGGCGGCTGCGTCTGGAGATCGAGGCGGCGCTGTCCATGGGGCTGGCCCATACGCCCATGGCGGGGGCGGCACTGCGGGTGGTTTCCGGCAATTTCCTGCGGGCGCGTCCCGTGGGTGTGCGCGGCGGCGTGGACTTCGAGTACACGGGCGAGGTGCGCAGCGTGGACGTGGAGGGAATCGGGCGCTGCCTGGACGCCGACGAGATGGTGCTTCTGTCCCCGGTGGGCGCCTCGCCCACGGGGGAGCTGTTCAACCTGCGCGCGGAGGAGGTGGCCTCCTCCGCGGCGGCGGCCCTGGGCGCCGATAAGCTGCTGTTCCTGGTGGATACGCCCGGCCTGGAGGATATCGATGGCCGGCTGCAGGGCCATCTCGCCCCGGAAGAGGTTTCCCGGGTCCTGGAGGCGCGCGCAGACCTTCCGGAGGAGATCGCCCTCCACCTGCAGACCGCCCTTCACGCCTGCACCGCCGGGGTGCGGCGCGTGCACCTCGTGAGCCGCCACCGGGACGGCGCCGTGCTGCAGGAGCTGTTCACGCGGGACGGGGTGGGGACGCTGATCACCGGCGAGCGTTACGAGGATACCCGGCCGGCCCACGAGGACGACATCGGCGGCATCCTGGAGCTTATCGAACCGCTGGAGGCGGAGGGCGTTCTGGTACGCCGGGGACGCGAGCGTCTGGAAACGGAGATCGGGGACTTCCTGGTCATGGAGCGGGACGGCGCGGTGGTGGCCACCGCCGCCCTGCACCCCTTTCCGGAACAGGGTGTGGCCGAGCTGGCCTGTCTCGCCGTGCACCCGGATTACCGGGGTGGCGGCCGGGGCGAGGTGCTGCTCGGGCAGGTGGAGGAGCGGGCCCGGGGCCAGGGTCTGCACGGGCTGTTCGTCCTCACCACCCGGGCCGCCCACTGGTTTCTGGAGCGAGGCTTCGCGGAAACGGGTCTGGACGCCCTGCCGGTGGAGCGCCGCGCCCTGTACAATCTGGACCGCCGCTCCAAGGTATTCTGGAAGGCCATCGCCTGACTCGCCGGAGATGAGGGAACCGGGTGTATCCCGCGGTTGCCTCACTCAATAGGCAGAGGAGGTGGTGCTATGCTTGTCCCGAGAGCGCTGCAAGCGGTGCTTCTCCACCCCGGGGAGGACAGTCCGGAGGAGCCGCCGCGGGGTTTGACGGAGGAGATCTACCTGTACGGCAGTCCCCTGGAGGTGCGGCTTACGCCCACTGCCTGGGACGCGCTGGGCGAGCGGAGGGAGCCGCTGGCGGTAGAGATGGAACTGTCGTTCGGCTGCCTGCTGCGCAAGCGTCTTCATTTCGGCCCGGAGACGAGGCCGCTCCGCGATGCCGACAGCACCGCCGAAGCTGCCTCGGGCTGGCTGGAGCTGCGCTTCCGGCCCGTAACGGGCCGTCGGAGCGGGCCCGGCGAGGTCCACCGGCTGGTGGATTTCCCCCTCCGGCGTCCCGGTCCCTTCGTGCCGCGCTGGCTGCGGCTGGACTACCGGAGGCGGGGCGGCTGGGGCGGCACTTTCGGATATGCTTCCGCATCGGGTCGGCACCACCACTAATTTCCGCGACTGCGAGTGCCCATGGACGACGATTCCCTCTTCTTCATACCCGCTTCCGAGGAGCATGTGGCCCGGGAGAAGGCAAAAGCCCGCGAGCTGCGGCGGAGCCAGTGGTGGAAACGGCGCCGCGGCAAGGGGGTCTGCCACTATTGCAGCGAATCCTTCCCGCCCCGGGAGCTGACCATGGACCATGTAGTCCCCATCATCCGCGGCGGGGAAACCACCAAAGGCAATGTGGTGCCCTGCTGTCCCGACTGCAATGCCGAGAAGAAATACCAGCTGCCGCTAGAGTGGCAGGGTCTGCTCGACGGCGACGACTAGGGACGAACGGCGGAAATCGCCAAACCGCCAAGCTGCGCCAAGAGCGGCAATGAAAAAAGGCCCCGCCGCGCCTTCTGGTGTCGAGAAGCTTAAAAAGGCACCCCGTCGGGGGTGCCTTTTTGTGCTCCGAGCGGAGGACCGCCGGGCCCTTGCCTTCAGAATGCAGCGTCCAGTCCCAGCAGCAGGTAGTGGGAACGCTCCAGGTGGGCGAAGTCATCGGTATCCTGGAAGTCGTAGTTGGCCTCCACCACACCCCGCACGTTGGTGGCGAAGTAGTAGGAGCCGGTGAGGGTCAGGGTGTTCAGGTTGATGCCGTCGTAGCGGGTGTCGGCCAGGGGATCCCCACCTACTGAGGTGTCGAAGTCGGTGGCCTGCAGCCCGGCCAGATTGTCCGACAGCCGCACCTCGTCGAAATCGTCGGCGTCGGCGTAGTTGTACAGCAGCGAGAAGGCCCACTCCCGGCTCAGGATCCAGTCCACGCCGGCGAAGCCGCCCCACCAGCTGTAGTCCTCCCCTTCCACCAGGAAGTCGTTCCACTGGTTGTACAGCCCCTGGAAGTACCAGTAGACGCTGCCTCCGACCTGCCCGGACAGATCGAGGCCGACGATGCGCTTGTCGGCGATATGCTCGGGCAAAGTGGGGCTGCCATCGATGTTGTCCATCTCCTGCTGGAAGGCATTGGGCTGCTGGCCGGTGTAGCCGAACAGGCCCAGACCCACCCCGGCGATATCGAAGCCCAGGCGGCCGAATACCGCCTTCTGGTCATTGTTGTCGAAGCTGTGGTCGGGGCGCTCGTAGCCGCTGGCGGTGAGGGTGCGGCTCTCGTCGATGCCGTTGCCGTTGGTGACCCCGAGGGACAGGCTCACCGGTCCGAAGCCCCGCCCGAGCAGGAGGCCCCGGTCGTAGGTGATTCCCGCCATGCGGTAGGGGATGTAGTCCTGGAAGGGCAGGCGCACCTCGCGCGGGAACATCAGGTCGGACACCTGGAACTGGCCGAGCTGCAGCTCCACGCCGGTTCCGAAAATGTCGTCATGGCGGATCCAGGCATCCTCGATGAGCACGCTGCCGTTCTCGCCCTTCTCGGCGAAGATGCCGTAGAAATAGGCGTTGATGTGCTCCGTCAGCGGCGCCCCGCCCAGAAGCTTGATGAAATAGGGCGCCTGGAAGTCCGCATTGGCCGCCTCCTCGTCGGCGGCTGCGCGATCCGCCTCGCGCAGCTGGCCGAAGCCCTGGATGCGGACCGCCAAGGGCACGGAGGGCGGCAGGGCCAGGCGCTCATCGCCGAAGCTTTCCCGATTTTCCTTCCAATTGGGAAGCCGATAGCCGTTGGCGGCGAAATCCTCGCCGAAGCTGTTCAGCTTGGGAACGGCGGCATGACAGGTATTGCAGCTCATCCCCGTCTGCCGCGCGAACGCGGGAATGGCGGCGGCCGGTTGCGGGAGCAGGGTCAGCAGTCCCGCCGCTAGGAGAAGGCCGGTCGCCAGCCGGAGCGCGATAGGCCGCATTCGTGAAGCTCCTCGATGGGTGTCGGTTACTGGGGGTGTCTCTGGGCTCGAAACGGGACAATTTGGACAAGTTTAGCAGCGTGATTGGAAGGCGGAGATAATCGCGATCAATTCAAAGGGTTTTTCAGTGGGGGGCCGGGTATGAGCCCGGCCCGGAAAGGGCCCGCGGCCGGGCGGCGGTTATTCGGCGGGGAACAGCCGGGAGATCTCGAAGACGTGCTCCTTGTCCGTGCCCTCGGGCTGGACATGGATCTCCAGCCGGACCGTTTCCGGCGGATCGATGCGGAAGGCGGAGATGTAGTAGATGGCCTCCCCTTCGTCGATCTCGCGCATCTCCAGGGTCCGGCGCTGGGCGGAAAGGTTCACCGCCACCGCCCAGACCTTGGCGCGCACCGCTTTATTCCCCTTGTCCGCCGTCTGACGGACCGCCACCGTAACCAGCCCGCGATGGTCGCTGCGGACAATGTCGTACTGGCGTGCCACCTCCGGCGTTAGGTTGGAGGTGAGCATGGTGCCGTGGTGGATGATGTAGTCGCCGAACAGCTTCTGGGCGTGGGCGGAGCCCGGGAGGGCGGCCAGGAACAGGCAGAGGGTCAGGAACAGTCGCACATGGCGCATGGGACACTCCTTTCGCCGGAGAACCGGTAGCGACCGGATGTCCTTTCAGTGTAGGCCGACACTGTGCGCCTTGCCAGGGGAAAGAACCGGTTACAGGCTCATACCCGGACCGCGCTGGATGCGGTACATGGCGGTGGCCCCGTAGAGGTTGGGGAACTCCCGGGCCAGCAGTCCGGAGTGACCGCGTCGGTCGAGGACGCGCCGCTCCAGGATCTCGATGTCCTCCTTCACGCACAGGGACTCGAAGTCCCGCAGCGTGTGGAGGTGGATGTTGGGGCTGTTGTACCAGTTGTAGGGGAGGCTCGGGGTGCGCGGCATGCGCCCGCCCGCGCACAACTGGAAGCGGGCCAGCCAGTGGCCGATGTTGGGGAAGGAGACGATGGCCTCGCGCCCCACCCGCAGCATCTCCCGAAGCAGGAAGTGGGGGTAGCGGATCGCCTGCAGGGTCTGCGACAGGACCACGAAGTCCACGGAGTCGGCCTCGAAGTCCTCCAGGCCCGTGTCCAGGTCCGTCTGGATCACCGGAACGCCCTTCTCGATGCAGGCGATGATGTTGTTGATGTTGATCTCGACCCCGTAGCCCGAGATGTGCTTGGTGTCGCGCAGCCGGGCCAGGAGGGTGCCGTCGCCGCAGCCGAGGTCCAGGATGCGCGCCTGGGGCGCTACCCAGTTCTCGATGACGTCGAAGTCCACCCGGAAGCGCATGCCCGCGTTCCTCATAGCCCGGCCTCCCCCGCCAGCCGGTCCATGTAGGCCCGGACCATGTCGTGGTACGGGGCGATCTTCAGGAGGAAGGCGTCATGGCCCTGGGGAGCCTCGATCTCCGCGAAGGTCACGTCGAGGTTATTGGCGTACAGGGCATGCGTGATCTCCCGGGAGCGCTCGGCGGAGAACCGCCAGTCGCTGGAGAAGGCGATCACCAGGAAGCGGTTGTCCGAGTCGGCGAAAGCTCGGGCCAGGTCGCCCTCGTGGGCGCCCGCCGGGTCGAAGTAGTCGAGGACCTTGGTCAAGTAGAGGTAGCTGTTGGCGTCGAAGCGGTCCACGAAGCGCCGCCCCTGATAGCGCAGGTAGCTCTCCACCTCGAAGTCGACGTCGAAGCCGTAGGACAGGGGCTGGCCCTTGCGCAGGTCGCGACCGAACTTGTCGCGCATGGCGTCCTCGGAGAGGTAGGTGATGTGGCCGATCATGCGCGCCAGCGCCAGGCCCCGCCGCGGATTGTCGCGGTCGTAGTAGCGGCCGCCGTGGAATTCGGGGTCCGTCATGATGGCCTGCCGGGCCACCTCGTTGAAGGCGATGTTCTGCGCGGAGAGCTTGGGGGTGGCGGCGATGGCGAGGCAGGCATCCAGGCATTCAGGGAAGTCGATGGTCCACTGCAGGGCCTGCATGCCGCCCAGGGAGCCGCCCATGACCGCCACCCATTTCTCGATGCCCAACCGTTCCATCAGTCGGCGCTGGGAGGCGACCCAGTCCTTGACGGTAACGATGGGGAAATCCAGGGCGTAGGGCTCGCCGGTGGCGGGATTGGGGCTCGCCGGACCGGTGGAGCCCTTGCAGCTTCCCAGGACGTTTACGCAGACCACGTAGAAGCGCCGGGTATCCACCGGCTTGCCGGGGCCGATCATGTTGTCCCACCAGCCCGGCTTGCGGTCCTCCATGGACTGGTAGCCGGCGGCGTGCTGGTCCCCTGACAGGGCGTGACAGACGAGCACGGCGTTGGACCGGGCGGCGTTGAGCGTGCCGTAGGTCTCGTAGGCCAGCTCGTAGCGCTCCAGGCGCTCGCCGCTCTCCAGCTCCAGCGGCTCTTCGAAATACTCGACGGCCCCCTCGACGAGACCGACGGAATCTTCCGGGATGGTTTCCGGCATGAGCTATCGCGTGTCCTTGGCCTTCCCGCGCGGGCATATGCGGAGGGTGCCCGTATTGTACACGTTCCTGGTCCGCTCCGGGCCTAACCTAACCCACCGGGGGTAGGCGCCGGCGAACGTTACAGACTGGGGTCCGGTTCCACGTCGGGCGCCAGAAGCTCCCCGGGCGTGTCCGCGTGTCCGCGTACCTGGACCCGGTTCCCCGATACTTCCAGCCGGCCTTCCGCGAACCAGCGCACGGCCTGCGGCAGCAGCCGGTGCTCCACGGTATGGACCCGCTGGGCCAGGCTTTCCGGCGTGTCGTCGCCGCGTATCCGCACGGCACCCTGGGCGATGATCGGTCCGGCGTCCAGGTCCTCCGTGACCAGGTGCACGGTGGCCCCGTGCACCTGGCATCCCGCCTCCAAAGCCTTGCGGTGGGTATGGAGGCCGCGGAAAGCGGGGAGCAGGGAGGGATGGACATTGATCATGCGCCCGCTGAAGGGGGTGAGGAATTCCGGCGTCAGGATGCGCATGAACCCGGCGAGGACCACCACGTCCGCCCTAAACTCGGCCACCGCCTCCCGCAGGGCGATATCGAAGGACTCCCGGTCCGGGAAGCCGGTATGGTCCACCACTCGCGCGGGCACGCCCGCTTCCCGAGCCCGCTCCAGCGCATAGGCGTCCGGTCGGTTGCTCACCACAGCGGCCACCTCCGCCCCCAGGCGGCCCTCGCGATACCGATCCAGCAGGGACTGCAGGTTACTGCCGCTGCCGGAGACGAGGACCACGCACTTGCAGCCCTCAGTCATTCAGGCGCACCTGCTCCTCGGCGTCGGCGGTCACCTGGCCGACGAGGTACCCGGTCTCCCCGGCGGCGTCCAGCGCCTCCAGGGCGGCGTCGGCCTGGTGGGCGGGAATCACGACCACCATGCCCAGGCCGGCATTGAAGGTGGAGAGCATCTCCTCCTCCGCGATTTCGCCCCGCTCCCGGATCCAGTCCAGGATCGGGGGACGTGGCCAGGCGCCACGCCGGATTCGGGCGCCCAGCCCTTCGGGCAGGCTGCGGGGCAGGTTGCCCGGCAGCCCGCCCCCCGTGATGTGCGCCAGGGCGCGCACGTCCACCGCGTCCTGGAGCGCGCGCACGGCGTTCACGTAGATGCGGGTGGGGGCGAGCAGCGCCTCGCCCAGGGTGGTGCCCTCGAAGGGCATATCCAGGGCGGCCCCCGTCTGCTCGAGGAGGCGGCGCACCAGGGAGAAGCCGTTGCTGTGCACCCCGGAGGACGGCAGGCCGACGAGCACATCGCCCGCGGCGGCGCGGCTGCCGTCGATGAGGGCGTCGCGCTCTACCACGCCCACTGCGAATCCGGCAAGATCGTAATCGGCCGCCGCGTACATGCCGGGCATCTCGGCGGTTTCGCCGCCGAGCAGCGCGGCCCCGGCCGCCTCGCAGCCGCGGACGATGCCCTCCACAACCGCAGCGGCCCGTTCCGGATCCAGCTTGCCCGTGGCCAGGTAATCGAGGAAGAACAGGGGCTCGGCGCCGCATACGATCAGGTCGTTGACGCACATGGCCACCAGATCCACCCCCACGCCGTCGTGGCGGTCCAGCTCGATGGCCAGGCGCAGCTTGGTGCCCACCCCGTCGGTGCCCGCCACCAGGACGGGGTCCCGATAGCTTTCGGAGGCGAGCCGGAACAGGCCGCCGAATCCGCCCAGGCCGCCCAGTACCTCGGGCCGGGATGTGCGCTTGACCAGAGGCTTGATGCGGTCCACGAAGGCATCGCCGGCGGCGATGTCCACGCCCGCATCTCTGTAGGTAAGGGGTTTGCCTCGGTCTTCGGCCACTTGCGCGCTCGCGGGGAATTCAATAAAGAGGAAGGGAATCGGTGCCCTGCGCGAGGCTTTCCGGGCCGGCGCCGCGGTTCCGTACGGACAGCCTCGCAAGCGGATTCGGGCAATGGTAAAGCAAATCCCCCGCGGTCAAAAGCCGTCCCGACATCCAATGGTTGACGCGGGGCGGGGGGTGACCTAGGTTTCCGCGCATGCACTCCTATCCCCTCAGAACCCTATGCGCGCTCCTCGCCCTGGCGATGGCGGGCCTCGCCGCCCCGGTCCCGGCGGCCCAGGTAGAAGGCCTGTATCGCGCCGAGGTGGGCAGCGCGGACCTGGTCCTGCTCGACGCGTACGACGGCGAGGAGCTCGCTCCCGCCTTCGACTCCCGCCAGGCGCGCCGGGAGGCGTTGATGCGGGCCGCCCTGGCGCGGGTGCTGATCCGGCTCAGCGGGACCTCGCAGGTGGCGGCCGATCCCCTGGTGCAGGCCGAGCTGCTGGCCTCCGCCGAGGGGTTCGTGAACCGCTACCAATTCGTGGGCAGCGGATCTTCCCAGCCGAGGCTACGGGTGCAGTTCAACGGACAGGCGGTACGCGAGGCCCTGTGGAAAACGGGCTGGCCGGTATGGGGCCGGTACCGGCCCGGCGTGGTGGTCTGGGTGGCCCAGCGCGGGGCCGGCGGCCTGAACCTGGCCTCCCCGGACGTTGCGCCGGAGCTCTTCAAGGCCCTGCGTGAGACGGCGGAGCGGTACGGCCTTCCCCTGCTCGTGCCGCTCATGGACAGCATGGACCGGCGCCGCCTCTCCGGACGGGATCTGCTGTTCGAGGACTGGAACCGCATCCGCTCGGCCTCGGAACGCTACGATCCGGACGCGGTGCTGCTGCTACGTCTGGGAAGCCCGGACAGCGGGTCATCCAATGCGGAGTGGGTGCTGCGTCGCAACGGGGAAGTCCGCACCTTCACCACCGGCGGGGAAGGCCCAGAGGCCGCGTTCCGGGATGGTTTGAAGCGCATCCTGGCCCGCTTGGCATGCGATTACGCGGTGTTCCCGGGGCAGCCGGTAACCATGCAGGCGGCGGTGGACGGCATCCGTGACCTGCAGGAATACGCCCGCGTGGAGCGCGGCCTTGCCCGCCTTGCTGCCATCGATTCGGTAACCCCGGTGCGGGTGGATGGGGAGCAGGCCCGCTTCCGGTTCCATTTCCAGGGACCGGTGGAGGGCGCGGATCACATCCTCGGGCTGCTCGACCTCCTGGAGCCCCGGCAGCGGCCCGATACGGAGGAGACCGAGGACCGGGCCCCGCTGCACTTCACCTATCGCCCATGAATGTCGCCAATGCCCTGACCCTGCTGCGGCTGGCGGCGGTGCCCTTCCTGGTGCTGCTGCTCCACGAGGGCCGCTACCGGGAGGCCCTGGTCCTGTTCGTGCTGGCCGGCATCAGCGATGCCGTCGACGGCTTCGTGGCCAAACGCTTCGGCCAGGAGACCCAGCTGGGCAAGGTGCTGGATCCCATCGCCGACAAGGCGCTGGTGGTCACCGTGTACGTGGCGCTCGCCTGGGTGGCGCTGATCCCCTTCTGGCTGGTGGTGGCCGTGGTTTCCCGGGACCTGATCATCGTCGGCGGCGCCCTGGCCTACCATTACCTGACCGGGGCCCTGGAAATGGTCCCCACCTTCCTCTCCAAGCTCAATACGGCCCTGCAGCTTGCCCTGGTGACCCTGGTGCTGGTGGAGGCTGCCCTGCCGATGGGTGTCCATGTCTGGGTGGACTGGCTCGCCGTGCTTGTGCTGGTAACCACCGTGGCCTCAGGACTGCAGTACGTGGTGGTCTGGCTCCGCAAGGCCTGGGCCTACGAGGCGGGAAGGTAACCGGCCATGGCCGGCCAGCTCCCCCTGGTACTCGATCGGCCCGACCGGCATCGCCTGGAGCTCTTCGAGCCCGGCGAGGCGGGTCGCGAGGCCTGGTCCCGCGTGCAGGCAGTGGTCCGGGGGGAGGAGCGGTTCGTGTTCATCTGGGGAGAGCGGGGAAGCGGCAAGACGCACCTGCTGGAGGGTGCCGCCCGCGCGGCCGGGGGCAGCTACCTCGATCTGGCCTCCATGCACGGGGAGGTGTCGGCGGCCGGCCTGGATCCCGAGCGGGTGCTCGATCCGGGCCTGGCGCCGGGACTGGTGGCCTTGGACGGCGTGGAGGCCGTGGCGGGAGACGACGCCTGGGAAGCGGCGGTCTTTCACCTCTACAACCAGGTCAACGAGGAGGACGGCCGGCTGCTGGCCGCGGCCAACGCCAATCCCAACTCCCTGGGGCTGCTGCGCGAAGAGCTGCGGACCCGGCTCCACTGGGGGGGGAGCTACCTCCTCGGGCGCCTGGCGGACGGTGAGCGCCTCGAGGCCTTGCGGCGGCATGCGGAAGCCCGGGGCCTGACCCTGAAGGACGAGGTGGGCCGGTTCCTGCTCCGCCATTACAGCCGGAATCTGCATCAGCTGGTGGCGGCCCTGGAACAGCTGGACGCCGCCGCCCTGGCCGAACGGCGCCGGCTCACGGTGCCGTTCGTCAAGGCTCGCCTGGGGCTGTAGCCGCCGGCCCTACTTCTCTTTGCGCATCCAGTAGGCCCAGATGAAGACCCAGCCAACGACGATGGCGATGGCCCCGAATACGGTGATCAGGGACAGGATGCCGACGGGGCTGCCTAACAGGAGGTCGAGCATGCTCTCTCCTTCTCGTCGGAGGGTAACGGGCGGAATCGCCTAATAACCCTTTTGTTAAAAGGGGAATGTAGCCCCGCCACCCGGGAGTGTCAACGCTTCCGGACAGTGTCCGCATACCGGAGTGCAGGCCCATGGAACTTCTGGCGGAAGCCCGTGATCGCGCGGTATGGCACGTGACCGGGGGCGTGGAGGCCCCGGCGGTCTATCTGATCAGGGACCGCGAGGCCGGTGGGATCCTGGTCAATACACCCGTATTCGATTCCGAGCTGGCGGAGCGCGTTCAGGCGGACGGCGCCGTGCGCTTCCTGTTCCTGCCGAGCCGGCACGGCGCCCTGGAGCTGGACCGGTGGCGGGCGGCGCTCGGTGCGGAGGCCCTGGCGGGCCAGGACGAGGTGCCGGATATCGCCGGAACCGTGGACCGGCCCCTGGACGGCAGCATCCGGCTCTCGCGGACCCTGGTGTTCTATAGCATGTCCGGCCGCACCCGGGGCAGCACCGCCCTGTTCTGCAAGCGGGGACCGGGGTTCCTGTTCCTGGGACCGATTCTGGAGCCGGGCGAGTCGGGCTGGCCCACCCTGGTGCCCCGCGGGGATGACTGGTCCTGGGAGAATCGGGTGATGGGCGCCCTGGGGCTGCAGGATCTGAAGTACGAGTACGTATTCACCGACCGGTATACGCCGGGGGTCCGGTTCGGGCCCGGCGCCGCGGCAGGCGTCCAGGAGGCGCTGGCGGGCGTCTTCGACTGAGCGTGCCCTGGCGCCCGGGCTCAGGTGGGCTGCGCGGTCTCGGTGGGGCCCGTGGCGGGGGTGAGCTCCTGATTGGGCGGATTGTTGCGCAGGAAGTCGATGAAGGTGTCCGCCGCAGGCAGGCTGCGCGCCTGCGGGGCGCGTACCGCCCAAAAGGCGCGCTTGAGGTTGAGGCCGCGCACCGGAAGCAGCACCAGGAAGCCGCTATGCTGCGCGTCCTGCAGGGTTAGGGAAGAAAGCACGGTCAGATGCTCGCCGTTTTTCAGCATCTGGAGGATGGCATGGTTGGATCCCACCTCCAGCTCCGGCTGCATGGGAGGCAGGTTCGCCTCCTCCAGGTAATGGTCCAGCGTGTCCCGGGTCCCCGAGCCCCGCTCGCGGAGGATGTAGCGGCCCTGGGTGAACTCTTCCAGGGTGAGGCTGCCCTTCGCGGCCCAGGGATGGTCCTGGCCGCAGGCCACCATCAGCATGTCCTCTCCCACCTTCTGGGCGGTCAGGCCGCTTTCCCCGGGGTCTCCCTCCACCAGGGCCACATCGGCCAGGCCCTGCGCGGCCTGTCGCAGCCCCTCCCGGCCGTATAGCACCCGCGACTCCACGGCGATATGGGGGTGCATCTCCCCGAACTGCATGAGTACCTGCGGCAGCCAGTGGTCGCCGATGGTAAGACTGGCGGCGATCCGCAGCCGACCGGTCTCGGCGGCGCGCATGCGCTCCAGTTCCCGCACAAGGGCGGCGTAGCTGTCGGTAATGGCGGTGGCGTGCTCCAGGACCCGCTCTCCCGCCTCCGTGAGCTTGTTCCCGCTGTGCTCCCGGTGGAGGAGCTTGGCGTCCAGCGCCGTCTCGAGGGCCTGGAGGTGCTTGCTGACATTGGGCTGGTTCCAGCCGAGGTAGCGAGCGGCACCCGTGAAGGTGCCCGCCTCGGACACGGCGCGGAGGGCCATGAGGCCCCGGATTGGCGGGACCCGGCGTTGCCATTCCATTAAGGAATCCCTTTTTTGGAGCCCGAATCGGACAGCATCCCTAAAGAACCGGATGATACAACGGATCTCGGGAGATACAAAGCAGAGTCATAACTGTATCGGCTTATTCTTTAATGGACCTCCCCGCCTTCGGGTAGCCGATTCCCGAAGGCCTGTCCCTGTCCGCGGGCGGTTTGTCGGACTGACCGGGATTCTATCCGTTCAGGCGGGCGATGGGGATGCTTGACGGCGGCAAGCTTGGTACGAATGCCAGAACGTCCGGTTACGGCATCGAGGGCCCCGATGGCTCGTGTGGGGTCGAGAAGCATGGCGGACTTCGGGAAGGCGCGGCGGCTGGGTAAATCGGTTCGGTGGCTCGTGTTCGCCATTATTATTCTAAAAAGGAATTAATCTATAAGAAGTCTACCTTGGACATCCGGTGGGATGATTCCCATCATTTCGAGGCTTCTTGGGCTGGGTTCGGCCCTTATATCGGAACATCGAGGTATTCTGAATGAATCTCTACCTGCCCGTAGCGGAGATGAGCGTCAACATCTTCGTCCTGCTGGGCCTTGGCGGGATTGTCGGAGTGCTGTCGGGCCTGTTCGGCGTCGGCGGCGGATTCCTGCTGACTCCACTGCTGATGATGCTGGGCATACCCGCGCCGGTGGCTGCGGCCACCGATGCGAACCAGATCGTGGCCGCCTCCATCTCCGGCACCATCGCCCACATGCGCAGGATGAACGTGGATTTCAAGATGGGCGCCTACATGGTGGTGGGCGGGCTTGTCGGCAGCAAGCTCGGCGTGGGGGCCGTGGAATGGCTCAAGGCCTTGGGTCAGATCGATTTCGTGATCACGGTGCTGTTCGTGGTCATGCTCGGAACCATCGGCAGCTTCATGTTCGTGGAAGGCCTGCGCGCCTGGCGCGGGGGGCCGGTCAAGGAAGGATCGGCGAAGCCGGTCAAGGAGCCGCGCATCCGCCTGCCCCTCCGCACCGAGTTCCCCACCTCCGGGCTGGAAACTTCCGTGCTCGTGCCGCTTGGGGTGGGCGGCTTCGTCGGTGTGCTCGCCGCCATCATGGGCGTGGGGGGCGGGTTCATCATGGTACCGGCCATGATTTACCTGATCGGCATGCCCACCCAGGTGGTAGTGGGCACCTCGCTGTTCCAGATCCTGTTCACGACCGCCAACACCACCTTCTGGCAGTCGGTGCAGAACCAGACCGTGGATATCGTCCTGGCGCTCCTGCTCCTCATAGGCTCGGTGGTGGGCGCCCAGGTGGGAACCCGGATGGGCAGCAAGCTGCAGGGCGAACAGCTGCGCATCCTTCTGGCCCTGATCGTGCTGGCGACCGCCTTCAAGCTGTTGCTGGATCTGGTCATGGCCCCCAGTGACATGTTCGTGGTCGGCGGCGGAGGAGGGCACTAATGCGGCTATTGCGCGTCATGCTGTGGCTGGGACTGCTCGCCGCGAGCGGCGGGGCCGCGGCCGAGCTGGTTACCGACGTCTCCGACGACACCGTTTCGGTCTCCTACCGCTATCAGGGGGAAAAGCTCCTGCTGTTCGGCAGCTTGCCCGAGGGCCCCGGCCACGTGCTCATCGAGATCCGCGGGCCGGATCAGCCCCGCACCATCCAGCGCAAGGGTCAGGTGATGGGCCTGTGGATGAACGTGGAGAGCATGCGGTTCAAGAGCGTGCCGGGCTTCTACGCGGCGCTGAGCGACGTACCCCTGGAGCGGATACTGAGCGAGAAGCGCCGCGGGGCGCTGGGCCTGGGCCCGGAGGCGCTGTTCCGGGCCTCGGAGTGGCAAGTGGACGATCAGAAGGAGTCGCCGCAGGCCTATTTCCGGGGTTTGGTCGACTACATGCGGGAGCTCAGCCTCTATCAGGTACGGCCCGACGGCATCCGGGTCAAGAAGAACCGGCTGTTCCGGGCCTCCGTGGAGCTGCCGGCGCGCGTTCCGGTGGGCGACTATGAGATCGTCACCCGGGTCATTCATAATGGCGAGATAACCCACCGGGACATGCAGAAGCTCTCGGTATCCAAGGTGGGCATCGAGAAGTGGCTGTATGACCTGGCCCATGATAATCCGGCCACCTACGGCGCGCTGGCCGTGGCGGTGGCGCTGTTGGCCGGCTGGCTGGTCGGAATGGTGACCCGCGGGGAGGCAGAGCACTGATGGCGGAAGACGAGAAACGACAAGGCGCGGCCGGAACCAGGGACCGGAAGATCCTGGTCTGCGTGGATGGCTCGGAGAACAGCCGCGTGGCGGCCGCTTTCGCGGCCCGCCTGGCCCGGCTGACCGGGGCCCACCTCAGCCTCCTCCATGTCCTCCACCTGCCCACCTTCAGTCACTGGGTGAATATCAAGAGCCAGATGAAGCGGGAGATCCGCGAGCAGGCCGAGGCCATGGTCGGCGAGATCGCCAAGGGTGTGGAGGAATCCTGCGGCATCATGCCGGAGTTCTTCATCCTGGAGGGGCTGCCCCGGGAGCGGATCATCGAGACCGCCCAGGAGGACCGGGCCATCCGCATGGTCGTGGTGGGGGCCTCGGGCGAGCAGGGTCACCGGCGCTCCGTGGTGGCCGGCTCCCTGGCGCGCCATCTGGGCGACCGGTTGACCACGGATCTGCCCTGTCCCTTGCTGGTGGTGCCGCCCCACATGGAAGAGGATGAACTGTGCGAGGGAATTGACTCTCTCGTGCGCTAGATGTCCCCCTTGTCCCGACGGAAAAAAACGGCCCCGGGAACCCGGGGCCGTTTTCGTTATCCAAAGGCAATACGCTTCACTCCCCATTGCGATTGGGGGTCGTCCTTCCGGGGTTGCCAAGGCCCCCGGGGGGCGGCATGATTGGGCTTTGGCAAGCCTCGGACAGGGCGTGGATTTGGGAGGAACGCAATGACCGAAAAGGTCGACCTGGACGAAATCGAACTGGAGCCGGATTACCGGCCCAGCAACGACGAGCCTTACATGAACCCAAAGCAGCTGGCGTTTTTCCGCCGCAAGCTGCTTGACTGGCGCAACCAGATCGTGGAAGACACCACGCATACGCGTCAGCACATGAATGATTCCGAAAACCAGGCCGATGAGCTGGATCGGGCCAGCCAGGAATCCGACCGTTACACCGAGCTGCGTACCGTGGAGCGGGAGCAGCGCCTCCTCAACAAGATCGATGCCGCCCTGCGGCGGATCGAGAACGGGGAGTTCGGCTACTGCGAGGTGACCGGCGAGCCCATCGGCGTGCGTCGCCTGGAGGCCCGTCCCGTCGCGACCCTGAGTATCGAGGCCAAGGAAGCCCAGGAGCGTCAAGAGCGCCAGATGGCAGAAGACTGATCCCGTCCTTCGGAGGACGGATCGGGGGCCTTCCGGCGTGCGGAAGGCCCCTTGTTTTTCCGGCGACTGCCGGGCAAGGAGAGTCCAGTGAGTGAACGCGAATTCCAGCCCCTCGGATGCGCCGTGGTGACCGTGTCGGACACCCGGTCCCCGGAGACGGACCGTTCCGGCGATCTGGTGGCCCAGCGCCTGGAGCAGGCCGGCCATCGGCTGGCGGACCGCCGCATCGTCAAGGACGAGCGCGCCGAGCTGGAGGAAGCCTTCCGGGCCTTGATGGCGGACCCGGAGGTGGCGGTGGTGATCTCCACCGGGGGTACCGGGATCACCGGCCGCGACGTGACCCCGGAGGCGGCGGATGCCGTGTACACCAAGGCCATCCCCGGCTTCGGCGAGCTGTTCCGCTGGCTCAGCTACGAGGAGATCGGCCCCTCCACCATCCAGTCCCGGGCCCAGGCCGGCCTGGCCGGGACCACCCTGATGTTCAACCTCCCCGGCAGCTCCGGCGCCTGCCGGCTGGCCATGGACGCCCTCATCATCCCCCAGCTCGATTACCGCACCCGCCCCTGCAACTTCGCCGAGATGATGCCGCGCTTCTCGGAGACCTGAGCTTTCCGGGCCCGTCCCTGGACGGGTCCCGCGTCTATCCTCGTGCAAACCGTGCCCCAGGGTGGTGCAAACCGGCGGCTGCTGCCCCGCCGGGATGCCATGCACACCCGTTCCCGCCTACCCGTCGGCTAAGCGTCGGGGCGATCTTCCCGGGTCCCTTTTCCTTCTTTCGAATGCTGGCATTTCCTTTGCTTATTACTCATAAGGGAATACTTATTTTGTAAAAGGGATACATTTTTCATGCAGCTAGTCGTGCGTCGGTTCCTCGCCCTGTACTTGCTCGGAGGCGGGATGATCGCCCGCGCCGGGCAGAGCCCCGAGGCGGTCCAGAGCAACCTGGACCTCGCCTGGATCCTGATCGCCAGCGCCCTGGTCTTCTTCATGCAGGCCGGATTCGCGGCCCTGGAAACCGGCATGATCCGGGCCAAGAACTCCCTCAACGTCGCCGCCAAGAACACCGGGGACATCCTCGTGGCGGCGCTTCTGTTCTTCCTGACGGGCTACGCGCTGATGTTCGGCGATAGCGCCGACGGTCTCTTCGGGACCAGCGGCTTCCTGCTGGGCGGCGTGGAAACCCCCTTCGAATACGCCTTTTTCCTATTCCAGCTGGTATTTGCCGGAACCGCTGCGACCATCGTCTCCGGTGCCGTGGCCGAGCGCATGCGCTTCGGCGCCTATCTGGTCATCTCCGCCGCCGTCACGGGCCTCATCTATCCGGTATCCGGGCATTGGGTCTGGGGCGACGGCGGCTGGCTGGCGGGATTGGGATTCGTGGATTTCGCCGGCTCCACGGTGGTCCACGCGCTGGGCGGTTGGGTGGGTCTGGTGGGGGCTTGGCTCCTTGGCCCTCGGCTGGGCCGCCTCGCACCGGACGGGACTGCGCGCGAGATCCCGCCCCACAACCTCCTGCTCACGGCCATCGGTGTATTCATCCTGTGGCTCGGCTGGTTCGGCTTCAATGGCGGCAGCACCCTGAGCGCCGATGGCAGCATCGCCGTGGTCCTGGTGAATACCTTCCTCGCCGCCGCCGCGGGTGGCATCGCCGCCCTCCTCCTTATCCCCCACAACGCGGGCACCCGGGCCATCTCCGGCGTCCTGAACGGTATCGTGGGCGGACTGGTGGGGATTACCGCCGGCGCCGCCGCCGTCTCCCCCGGGGGCGCCATCCTTATCGGCCTCGTCGCCGGCGGTGTGGTGGTCGCGGGGGAATGGTTCGTGCTCCATGTCCTGCGGGTGGATGATCCGGTGGGGGCGGTCTCGGCCCATGCCTTCGCGGGCGCCTGGGGTACCCTGGCCGTGGCGCTGTTCGCCCCGGTGGCCGAGCTCCCCATGGGGGACCGCCTGGCCCAGCTGGGTGTCCAGGGGGTCGGTGTGCTGGCGGTGGCCGCGTGGGGTCTGGGTACGGGGGCGGTGGTGTTCGGGCTGCTGCGGGCCATGGGCCGGCTGCGGGTCCCCGAGGAGGACGAGGAGCGGGGGCTCAACGAGGCGGAGCACGGTGCCCGCACGGTGTGGCTGGACACCCTACGGACCATGCAGGCCATTGCCCGCGAACGGGACCTGTCGCAGCGGGCGCCCGTGGAGCCCCACACGGAAGCCGGCGAGGTGGCCCAGGGCCTGAACGGGCTGCTCAAGGAATTCGCCGGGACCTTCGGCGCCTGGCAGGGAGAGACGGGCCGGGTCTCCGCGGCCGGGGATCAGCTGGCGGGATCGGCGGAGTCCATCGCCGACAGCGCTCGGGACTCCGCCGATCGTGTGGAGCGCGTCCGTGCCTCGGTCTCGGAGGCGGATACGGTGGTGCAGGACGTGGTGGCGCAGATCCAGGAAGTCTCCCGCTCCGCCCGCCACGCCAACGAGCGGACACAGACGGGTCGGCAGGCCGTGGAGCGCGCGGCCACGGGCATCCGCGAGCTGCGCGCCGCCGGCGAACGGGTGGAGGGTGCCAACCGCACCATCCGGGATATCGCCGAGCGGACCGACCTGCTCGCCCTCAATGCCGCCATCGAGGCTGCGAACGCCGGAGAGGCCGGCCAGGGCTTCGGGGTGGTGGCCGACGAGGTGCGGGCGTTGGCCCATCAGACCGCCCAGGCCACCTCGGAGGTGGGCGGGCTGCTGGCCGAGCTACAGCAGCGGGCGTCCGATTCCGCCGAGGCGGTGGACGGGCTCCAGACCGCCATGCAGGACATGGCCGCCATGGTGGACCAGACGGACCAATCCGCCGACCGGATCGCCGGGGGCGCCGAGCAGCTCGCCGCCACCATGCACGAAGCGGCCGGGGAAACGGCAGGGATCGCGGAGAGCGTGGGGACCGTGGCCCGCCATGGCGAGGAGGTCCGGGGCGCCTCCCGGGAGCTGGGCGAGCTGGCGCTGGGGCTGCGCCGCTCGCTGGCTGTCTACCGTCTGCCGGAGGAGGCGGAGGACACGTCGCGGGTCCCCGGAACGCTGGTGGCCCGGTCCCATGTGGCTCAAATGCAAGGTGCGCCGGCCCGGGCATGAGGGCGGTGAAGAGGCCGCTGCACCAATCGGGGGCGGTGGCGGCGCCGCATGCCCCGAAAGGGTGCGGAGCCGGGCCGCGCCCCCTACCCGGCGCGGCGCGCCACCAGCAGGGCGGCGAACACTAGGGCCTGCAGGAGCACGATGAGTGCCCCCACGGGGGCGTTCAGGGGATAGCTGAGCAGCAGTCCGCCCACAGCGGTGGCCAGACCCAGCAGCGCGGCCAGGAGCGAGACCCAGGCGAAGGTTGCGCCCAGCAGGCGGGCGCTGGCGGCCGGGACCACGAAAAAGCTGGCCACCAGCACGATGCCGATGAGCTTCACGGAGGCGACTATGGCCAGGGCGCTGAGTCCGAAGAAACCGTAATCCAGCACGCGCACCGGGAGTCCGGACGCCTGGGCCAGCTCCCGGTCGAAGGTGATCAGGGTCAGCGCCCCCCAGGCGGGGAGCAGGAAGGCCAGCACCGCCACCGCCACCGCACCCAGCCACAGGAGATCGCTCCACTGGATGGCCAGGATGGAGCCGAACAGGTAGGCGGATAGGGAGGCATTGGCATCGGACAAGGAGAGTAGGATCACGCCCGTGGCCATGCCGGCGGCGAAAAAGACGCCCACTACCGTGTCCTCCGCTAGCGCTCCGCGGCGGCGCAGATAGGCGATCAACAGGCCCAGGCCCACGGCCACGGGGACCGCCACCAGGAAGGGCGCCACGCCCAGGTATAGCCCCAGGCCGATGCCCGAGAAGGCGCCGTGGCTCACCCCGGCGGCAAGGAAGCTCATCCGGCGCTGGACCAGGAAGACCCCCAGCAGCCCGCCCAGCAGCCCGGTTATGGCTGCCGCCGCCAGGGCCCGCTGCAGGAACGGCAGGCTGAGGAGCTCAAGCATGATCCGGTCCCAGCACATGGGCGTGCCCCATGTGGCCGAAGGCCTCGCGCAGGCAGGCCTCCGTAAGCACCTCCGCGGAGGGACCGCAGCCGATGACCCGATGGTTGAGGATCAGGCAGCTGTGGGCATGGTGGCGCGCCACCTCCCAGTCGTGGGTGATCATGGCGATGGCTACCTCGGGGTGATCGGCCTGGTATTCCTCCAGGTATTGGTAGAGGTCGTGCTCGCCCACCCGGTCCACCCCGGCCGCCGGCTCGTCGAGCAGAAGCAGGTCCGGCTCGGCCACCAGGGCGCGGGCCAGGTAGACCCGCTGGAGCTGGCCGCCCGAAAGGGCCGCCAGGGGGCGGTCGGCGAACTCCCCCGCCCCCACCCGGTCCAGGGCCCGCCGAGCCTGGTCCCGGCGGGCGCCGGTCCGCCATCCCGGCCAGGAGCCGGTGATCCCCGAGATCACCACCTCCACCGCGCGGCCCGGAAAGGTGCGGTCGAAGGTCTTGAGCTGGGGCACGTAGCCGATGCGCTTGGCGCGGTTGCGGATGGTCCCCGTGTAGCCCTCCAGCCCCAGCAGGCAGCGGAACAGGGTGGTCTTTCCGGAGCCGTTGGGCCCCAGGATGGCGAGGAAAGCCCCGCTGCGGATCCGGAAGCTGACGTGGTCCAGGGCGGTCACCGCGCCGTAGCGCACGGTGAGGTCTTCCACCTCCAGCAGCGGGTCGCCGGTGGAATCAGCGGGTGTAGGCATCGTGGACCTGCCGGGCGTTGTAGCGGATGAGCTCGGGGTAGCCCGAAATGGCGGGGTCGAACCCCAGCGGATCGAGGACCGCCACCCGCACGCCGGCCTCGCGGGCCAGGGCCCGGACGGCGGACTCGGGCAGCTGGGGCTCGCGGAAGACGGCGGGAATGCCGGCGCGGCGGATCGTGGCCAGCAGGTCGCGGATTTTCCGGGGGGCGGGCTCGTTGCCGGCGAGGTCCAGGTAGGTACCTGCCACCTCCAGACCGTAGTGGCGGAAGAAGTACTCGAAGGCCGGATGGTAGGTCACCACCTTGCGGACCGGCAGGCCGGAGAGCAGGGCGTCGGCCTTGCGGTCCGCGGTCCGGATCGCCGCGATGAACCGTTCGCCGTTGGCGGCGAAGGCCTCCGCGCGGTCGGGAAGCAGCTCGCCGAGGCGCTCGGCCAGGGCCCGGGCGGCCCGGATCATGACCTCCGGTTCGAGCCAGATGTGGCCGTTGACCGCTCCCCGCTCGTCCCGTATGGCGTCGAAGGAAACCGTCTCGGACACGGTAAACAGCTGTCCGGACGATACCGCCTCCGTCAGGTAGCCCTCCACCCGCTGCTGGCCGATGCCGTTGCGGATGACCAGATCCGCAGCCTGGATGCGCGCCATCTCGGCGATGGAAGGCTCGAAATGGTGGGGATCCTGGCCGCGCTGCACCAGGACGTGCACCTCCGCCGCCCCTCCGGCGACGGCGCGGGCGGTCATGGCGTAGGGCGGGATAGTGGCGACGAGGTCCAGGGAAGCCGCCGTGGCCGCGGCCGGCAACCAGGCCAGAATGGCCGCGAAGCGGGCCAGCAGACGCGGGCCAAGCTGCATGACGGCTCCTTCGAGTGGTGCGGGCGGAGGGGGAGGAAGACGTTATACAGTACCAGCCCTGTCAAGTCGCGGAGGCGGTGTGTCCGGTCCCCTGAGGCCGGACGTTAGAACCGCGGCATGTTCGCCGCCAGGTGGACGCGGTTCCGATAGGCCTCCTCCACCATGGCAAGATCCCGACTGAAATAGGGCAGCTCCTCCAGGTGGAGCGCCTGGGGGCCGTCCACCAGGGCTCGTTCGGGCTCGGGATGGAAGTCCGTCAGGACCATGTTGGCACCGGCGATCACCCCCTGCGCGGCCACGTGCTGGATCTCCAGCAGGCCGTCGGGCGCCCGCTCGCGACTGCCCACGGAGTGGCTGGGGTCCACGCATACCGGCATGCGGGTGAGGCGCTTCACCACCGGCACGTGGGCGAAATCCACCAGGTTGCGGTGCGGCGCGCCCATGTGGGATTTCACGCCGCGCAGGCAGAACACGATGTTGCGGTTGCCGCTGGCGGCGATGTACTCGCAGGCGTTGAGGGATTCCTCCAGGCTGATGCCGAAGCCCCGCTTGTAGAGCACCGGAAACCGGTTCTGCGCCCCCACCTCCTTGAGCAGCTCGAAGTTCTGGGCGTTGCGGGTGCCCACCTGCAGCATGACCCCCGTGGGATTGCCCGCCCGCTCCAGGTTGTCCCGGATTTCCTCGATCTGCTCCGCCTGGGTCACCTCCATGGTCACCACCCGTATGCCGTAGTTGCCCGCCAGCTCGAATACGTAGGGCAGGCAGTCGGCGCCGTGCCCCTGGAAGTCGTAGGGGCTGGTGCGGGGCTTGTAGGCGCCCATGCGGGTGGTCACCAGACCGTGGTCGCGCAGGGCGGCCATCATGCGCTCGGTGTTGGTCCGATTGTCCACCGCGCACAGCCCGGCGAACAGGTGGAAGGTGTCCTGCCCGAAATGCAGGCCGTTGTAGTCGAAGCCCACGGGCTCCACCTGGCCGCGGTGGCGGCCGAGCAGGCGGTAGCGGTCCGAGACCCGGACCACGCGCTCCACCGCGGGCTCCCCCGCGATCTCGTCGGCGTCCAGCGCCGAGGTATCGCCGATCAGGTAAAGCTCCGTGACGGTCTCCCGCGTGCCGTGCTCCCGGTGATGCCGGACCTCGATGTCGGGCTTCGCCGCCAGATAGGTGAGCAGGCTCTGGTACTCGGGGTCCTTTTCGTCCACGCCGGTCTTGAGTATGACGATCATGGGCCGCTCCCAGGGGTTGGTGCGGAACCCGGCTCAGCCCCGGTCCGGGGCGCGCAGATCGGAGCCGCGGGTGAAATTGAAATGGTGCCGGATGGGCAGGCCGTCCGCATAGCGGCGCTCCAGCGCATCGGGGAAAGTGCTGTAGGGGGCCCCGAGGCGGATGATCTGCTTGGCCGCGGCGTCCAGGATGTCGCTGCCCGAGGATTCCAGGATCCGCAGGTGCGCCAGTGTGCCGTCCGGACGAACCACCGCCTCCACCCGCACCTTGCCCGTCAGGTCGCGCTCCTGGGCCTCCTCCGGGTAGTTCAGGTTGCCGATGCGCTCCACTTTGGCGATCCAGGCGGAGATGTAGGAAGCGGCCTTGTCCTCGCGCGTGGCCATCCGCGCCCGGTCCGCGGTTTCCCGCGCGGTGTTGCGGCGCTCCTGATTGTTCCGGTCCCACTGGGCCATTTGCCGATTGGAGGGGTAGAGCTGGAAGGAATCCTTCTCCGGCGTGGCGGGGGCGCTCCGCGCACCTCCGGAGGATTCTCCGTTGGCCCGCTTTTCGGGGGCTTCCGGGCTGCTGAGCAGCTCCTCCTCCTTCGGTGCGGGTGCGGGCTGCTTCTGCGGCGCCTCGGTGGGCGTCCGCTTGGCCGGTGCTTTCTCCGCTTCGGCCTTCGGGTCCGGCTCGGGTGGTGTGGGCGCGGGAGCTTCCTGCGCCGGGACGTTGCTGCGTCCGGCGAAGGGGTTGGCCGCCTCCTTGCGTTTCTCGTCCTTTCCGGCGGCCTTCTGGCTGCGGCTGGCGGCGGGAGCGTCCCGGTCCGGGCTGTTGGTCTCCCGGGCGGGCATGGGCCGGTATTCCACCATGCGCAGCATCGGGCCCGAGGACGACTCGGGCTCCGGTGCCGTAAAGCCGACCAGGCCCAGCACCGCGGCGTGCAGCAGTGCGGATCCCAGCAAGGCCACCAGGAGCCGGGGGTCAAGAGTGTTTTCAGGGGGAGGCCAGGCCATGTGCGTCATCCGCTCGCGATTCCCACTCCTGCACCAGTGCATAGGCCGCCAGGCCGTTGATGGTACCCGTTATGGCCGCGCCCGGCCCGAGGATCGGCACCAGCGCGAACAGTCCCGCGTGCTGCACGAACAGGGCGTAGGCCACGGCCAGCTGACCACCGATATGCGCCACCGCGGCCAGCACGCTGTACCCCACCGGACCCAGCCCCCGTCCCGGGAGGAGGCTGCCCAGCGCCAGCGCGGCCAGGGCCGCCAGGGCGCCGCCCAGGGACAGCCAGAATCCGGGCGCCAGCAGGGTGCCCAGGAAGATGGCCGCCACCACCACCCGCAGCAGGGTGACCATGGCGGCGGTGCGCCATCCCCACAGGCAGAGTGCCGTGACGGTCACCACGTTGGCCAGTCCGGGCTTGAGCCCGGGGATGATGGGCGGAAGCGCCGCCTCCAGCAGGTGGAGTCCCACCGCGAAGGCGGCCATCCAGGCCAAGTGCGTATCCCGGCGCAGCCGGCTCAGGGCCGGGGGCTCCCGGAGCGCGCCCTCAGTAATTGATGGCATCCCAGGGCCGTTCCCGGTTGCCGACCACGCGCACCAGGACCTCGTTGGGAACGCAGGCGGCGGTATCCCCGACCCGCCGCTGCCAGCCGGCCCGCAGGTCGATCTTGCGCGGTGCCGGCGAGGGCGGCACGAAGCGGATGCCGCCGTCCCGGACCCGGAGATGGGAGGTCCCCAGCGGCCCTTCCACGGTGAGCTCCCGCTCCTCGCCGAGGGAAACCGTCTCCACCACCTCGCCGCCGGCGACGATCTCGGCCCGGGCCCCGGGTGCGCCGCCCCCGTAGGCGGCCACCGTCCCGGTGATCGCGCCCACCCAGACCAGCGCGAGCACGGTCCGGTCCCAGGGCGTGGTGGCGCGGCGCAGAAAGCGGAGCCAAGCCTTCACGGGGCGGCAACCTCCTCGGAGCGCCAGTCCAGCCGTGCCTTCATGGCCGGACTGGCATGGGCCTTTCCGGCGGTATCGATCACCAGGGCCGGCTGCTCCTTGCCCAGCCGCTGGAACCCCGGTGCGCCCGCCACGAACAGCGCGGTGCTCCAGGCGTCGGCCTCGGTGGCCCGGGGCCCGAGCACGGTGGCCTGCCGGGCGGCACGGGCCGGGGCGCCGGTGGCCGGATCCAGGAGATGATGGTAGCGGCGTCCTTCGTGCCGGAAGAAGCGCTCGTAGTCGCCGGAGGTGACGATGGCCTCGCCGTCGTGGAGGGGCACCACCGCCAGCACCCGGTCCCGGTCGCGCGGATTCCGGATGCCCACCCGCCAGGGGCGCCCCCCGTGGCTGCCGAGGGCCCGCAGATCGCCGCCGGCATTGATCAGGGCGTTCTCCACGCCATGCGCCGCCAAAACCGCGGTGGCCCGGTCCACGGCATAGCCCTTGGCGATGCCCCCCAGGTCCAGCGCCGCGCCGGGCCGGGTCAGGCGCGCCAGAAGAGCGTCGTGCCGCCGCAGGGCCAGCGCCCGATCCCCGGCGCCCTGGTCCAGCAGGGCGTCCACCGCCTCGCCGGCGGGCGGCGCCTCCGGAAACGGCGGGGCGCGGAAGCCCCACAGGGCCACCAGACGCCCGAGATGGGGGTTGAAGGCGTTGGCGCTGGCCCGCTGCACCGACAGCGCCCGGGGCAGTAGCGCTGACAGGGGCCCGTCCAGGGGTGTCCACTCCCCCCGCTCGGCCCGATTGAAGGCCGCGAGCGCGCTGTCCTCGTCAGTCGGGCCCAGAGCGTCGTGGATACGGCGCATCTCCCGGAAGGCGGCGCCCGCCGCCGCGTGGAACGCTTCCTTCTCCATGCCCACCGCGGTGATCTCCACCAGGGTGCCCAGGACGAAGGCCTGGTCCTGGCGCGCTTCCGGGGCGCGGTCGCAGGCCGTCAGGGCCAGGATGGCCAGGAGCAGCGCGGCGAAAGCCCGGAGTCTCGGAAACCGGCCCTTACTGGGGATCATGGAAGGGCGCGCCCCGGGCCAGCCGGCGCTCCAGGGCATCGAACAGGTCCGCGCAGATATTGATGCCGGCGTAATGATCCAGTTCCTGCACCCCGGTAGGACTGGTGACGTTGATCTCGGTGACATAGCCCCCGATGACGTCGATGCCCACGAATGTCAGGCCGCGGGCGCGCAATTCGGGGCCCAGGGCTGCGCAGATCGCCCGGTCGCGCTCCGTCAGCTCGGCGAGCTCCGTGGTGGCGCCGGCGGAGATGTTGCCCCGGAAATCACCGCCTCCGGGAACCCGCAGCAGGCCGTGCGGGACCGGCTCGCCGTCCACCAGCAGGATGCGCTTGTCGCCCCGGGCGGCTTCCGGCAGGTAGTCCTGGGCCATGGCGAAGCGGGTGCCGCGGTGGGTGAGGCTCTCCACCACGGAGTTGAAGTTGGGGTCGCCGGCGCGCACCAGGAAGATGCCCTCCCCGCCCCGGCCCTCCAGCGGCTTGAGGACCATGGCCTCGCGCTCCTGGAGGAAGGCGTAGAACTCCTTGGGGTCGCGCGCCACCAAGGTGGGCGGGGCGAGACCGGGAAAGTAGGCCGTAAACATCTTTTCATTGGCGTCGCGCAGAGTGGCCGGATGGTTGCTCACCAGCGTCGACCCCAGGGCCCGCTCCAGGAGGTACGTCATGTAGATGTACTCCATATCGAAGGGCGGGTCCTTGCGCATGAGCACCAGGTCCAGCTCGGTGAGCGCGCGGCGCTCCTCGCCGCCGAGGCTGTAGTGGCTCCCCGGCTCGCGCCGGACCTCCAGCGGATACATGCGCGCCCAGGGCGCCTCGTCGCGGCCGAACAGGTGTCCGGGCTCCATATAGTAGAGCCGGTAGCCGCGCCGCTGCGCCTCCAGGAGCATGGCGAAGGTGGTGTCCTTGCCGATGTGGATGTCGCCGATGGGGTCCATGACGACGCCGAGGCTGGCACTCATGGCAAATGGGCCTTTCCTGGAAAGTGAATGCTTGGATGCTTATTGTGCCCCGCGTGGCCGCGGCGGCGAACCCCGGAGGCCGCCACGCTGCCCCGCGCAGAGGCGGGGAAAAGACCGTTGGCGGCAGTTTTGGGGGCGGCCTCCGGCCGCGACAGCCCGGGGCGCTCCGGGGCGATGGACCTTCCGGCTACGCCCCGACGCCGGGGAAATCCCCCCATACGGCTTGCGCCCAGGCCAGGGCGGCCACCGCGGCGGTTTCGGTGCGCAGGGTGCGGGGGCCCAGGGCCGCCCGGACGAAGCCGGCCTCCACCGCCGCGACCAGCTCCTCGTCGTTGAGGCCGCCCTCGGGGCCCACCAGGAGGTGCAACGGGCCACCCGCTGGCGGTCCGACGGGCGGGTCGCCCGCCTCGTCGAGGACCAGACCGTGGACCACCCCGGAGGCCAGGGCCGTCTCGAGGGGGGCCGGCTCGACTACCTCCGGAATCCGGTTGCGCCCGCACTGCTCGCAGGCGGAGGCAGCGATCCTGTGCCAGCGGTCCCGGTTTTTCGCGGCCTTGGGGCCCTCCAGGCGCCGGACGCTGCGGGCGGTCTGCACCGGCCGGATCTCGGTGACGCCGAGCTCGGTGGCCTTCTGCACCACCCAGTCGAATTTCTCGCCTTTGGACAGGCCCGCCCAGAGCACCGTGCCGAGGGGGGATTCCCGCTCCACTGCTCGGAAATCGCCGAGACGCACCACCGGGCGCTTGGTGTCCCCCGCAAGCTCCGCCTGGTGCTCGCCGCCGGCGCCGCTGAAGACGGTTACCGGGTCGCCCGGCGCCAAGCGCAGGGCCTTCACCAGGTGCCGAGCGGCCTCCTCGGGCAGGGGCAGCTCGGCACCGGGCTCGGCGGCCTCGGGCAGATAGACCCGGGGAATGCGCATGGGGTTCCTCCCTGAGGGCGGGTTTGGGTCCGTCATTGTGGCAAGGCATAATATATAGTTTCACGTTGGGGTTTTGCATCGGCTTGAGAGGGAGCGGAAATGGTCCGGACGGAAACGCCGGTTGTGGATAGAAGCTTCATGGTCCCCGAATTCGAGCTGCCCGGGGTGGACGGCAAGAGCCACCGCCTGGAGGATGTGCGCGGCGAGAACGGTCTCCTGATAATCTTCATGTGCAACCACTGCCCCTATGTAAAAGCGGTGGAGGACCGTATCCTGCGCGACGTGCGCGACCTCAAGGAGCTCGGCATCGGCACGGCGGCCATCATGTCCAACGACCCCACGGACTATCCCGAGGACTCCTTCGAGAACCTCCGGGCCCGCTGGGAGGAAAAGGCCTATCCCATGCCCTACCTCTTCGACGAGACTCAGGAGGTGGCCAAGCGCTTCGGGGCCGTGTGTACGCCGGATTTCTTCGGCTTCAACGCGAGCGGCTACCTGCAGTACCGCGGCCGGCTGGACGAGAGCCGCAAGGAGCCGGTGACCGGCGCCAAGCGCGAGCTCTTCGAGGGCATGAAGCAGGTGGCCCAGACCGGTCAGGGTCCGGAGGAGCAAATCCCCTCCATGGGCTGCTCCATCAAGTGGAAGGACGACGGCTGAAGCGGCTTGCCGCTCCAAGGTTAGAGGTATGACCCAGGCCCCCGTGGTGGATTCCGATCTGGTGGAGCGCGTCGCCGGCATCCTGCGCGACGCCGCCGCCGAGCATCTGCTGCCCCGTTTCTCGGGGGGCGGGGCGCCGGCGCGTCTCAAGTCCTGCGGCGGTTTGGTCACCGAGGCGGATAACGCCATGCAGGACGCCATCGGCGGCGCCCTGGCGGAGTCCTATCCGGAGGTGGGCTTCCTGGGCGAAGAGATGGAGCCCGACGAGCACCGCCGGGCCCTGGAGAGCGCCGATTGCGGCCTGTGGTGTCTCGATCCTCTGGACGGCACCAGCAACTTCGCCGTGGGTATCCCCATATTCGGGATCTCCGTGGCCTTGCTGGTTCGGGGCGCCCCGGTGCTGGGCGTGGTCCTGGACCCGGTGCGCGACGAGCTGTTCACCGCCGTTCGGGGGGGCGGGGCGTTCCTGAACGGCGAGCCGATCACCGTCCGCGACACCGGCCCGCTGGAGCGGGCCGTGGGCTGTATCGATTTCAAGCGCCTGTCCCGCGATGTGGCGCGGGGCTTGGCGGCATCGCAGCCCTTTCACAGCCAGCGCAATTTCGGCTCCAGCGTGCTGGAGTGGTGCTGGCTCGCCTGCGGGCGGGTGGACTTTTACCTTCATGGCGGGCAAAATTTATGGGATTTTGCGGCCGGGTCCCTTATCGCCGCCGAGGCGGGAGCGGACGTGGCCACCATGGACGGCGAGCCGCTTTTCGAGGGCGACATCCTGCGTCGCTCGATCCTCGCCGTGGCGGAGGGCAATCTGCGCGCGGAATTGGCCCCCTATCTCTGTCCCGACGAGGGTCCGGGACAGAGATAGAGGGCTGGCCGCGCTTTCCGGAACCGATCGGCACGCGTCCGGGCCGCAGGCATGCGGCCCGGACGCCGCCGTTTTCGTGGCTTGCCGGAGGGCGCGGACCCGTCGCCACGGAGCGAACCGGATACGTCTTGAATTTCCCAATCTAAATAGGTGGACAGGCTATGCCCATGGAACAGCTGACCATGCCACTCGTCCGTACGACCGAGGCGGCCGCCCGAGGCGCCACGGACTGGATCGGTCGGGGGGAGAAGGAGCAGGGGGACGGCGCCGCCGTCGAGGCCATGCGTCAGGCCATGACCGCCGTGCCCATGGCCGGCGAGGTGGTCATCGGCGAGGGCGAGAAGGACGAGGCCCCCATGCTCTACAACGGCGAGCAGGTGGGCAACGGCGAGGGCCCCAAGGTGGACATCGCCGTGGACCCCGTGGAAGGCACCAACTTCCTCGCCAAGGGCATGCCGGGCTCCATCGTGGTGCTGGCGGCGGCCCCGCAGGGCCAGATGTTCCGGCCCGGCCCCGGGTTCTACATGGACAAGCTGGTTGTGCCGCCGGCCGCCAAGGGCAAGCTGGACCCCAACGCCCCGCTCGCCTCCAAGCTCGGCGATCTGGCCAGCGCCCTGGACAAGCAGGTGGAGGATCTCCGCATTTTCGTCCTCGACAAGCCCCGGCACCAGGACATGATCCAGGAGGTCCGCGCCGCGGGCGCGAGCGTGCGCCTGGCAACCGACGGCGACGTTAGCGGTGGCGTCATGGCCGCCCTGGGCGAGTCCGTGGACGCGCTCATGGGCGTGGGCGGCACCCCCGAGGGCGTGATCACGGCCTGCGCCGCCAAGGCAGTGGGCGGCGACATGTTCGGCGCCATGGCCCCGCAGAAGGACGATGAGGAGAAGCAGATCCGCGAATTCGGCCTCGAGCCGGGTCAGGTACTGACCATGAACGACCTTATCAAGGGCGACAACGTCCTGTTCGTGGCTACCGGCCTGACCTCCAGCGACATCCTGGACGGGGTCCAGGATTACGGTGACCTCATCACCACCGACACCATGGTTATCACCGGTGCCCACGGCACGGTCCAGCGTATTCGGACAGAGAAACCGGTCAGCAGCTGAGGTCGGTCTGGGCCCGCCGGAGGTGGGCCTCGGGTCCGTGCAAACCCGGTCGCGGGCCCATTCGCCAGACGCACCGAATACCGAATCGCCTTGCAAGGAGTAATCTCGAATGGCTGAAGTTTCCCGTAAGCAGTTGGCCAATGCCATCCGCTTTCTTTCCATGGATGCGGTGCAGGCGGCGAATTCCGGCCACCCCGGCATGCCCATGGGAATGGCGGATATCGCGGAAGTGCTCTGGAACGACTACATGAAGCACAACCCCGCCAATCCGGATTGGGCCGACCGGGACCGTTTCGTGGTCTCCAACGGCCACGGCTCCATGCTCCTGTACAGCCTCCTCCACCTCACCGGCTATGACCTGCCCATGGAGGAGCTCAAGAATTTCCGCCAGTGGGGCTCCAAGACCCCGGGCCATCCGGAGAACGGCGTGACCCCCGGCGTGGAGACCACCACCGGCCCGCTCGGGCAGGGCCTGGCCAACGCCGTGGGCATGGCCATCGCCGAGAAGGAGCTCGCCAACGAGTTCAATCGCGACGGCCACACCATCGTCGATCACAATACCTACGTGTTCGTGGGTGACGGCTGCCTGATGGAAGGCGTCAGCCACGAGGCCTGCTCCCTGGCCGGCACCCTGGGCCTGGGCAAGCTGGTCGTCTTCTACGACGACAACGGCATTTCCATCGACGGCGAGATCGAGGACTGGTTCACCGACGATACCCTCAAGCGTTTCGAAGGGTACGAGTGGCAGACCATGGCCATCGACGGCCATAACCCCGACGCCGTGGCCAAGGCCATCGAGCAGGCCAAGGCCGAGCCCAACAAGCCGACCCTGATCGCCTGCAAGACCACCATCGGTTACGGTTCCCCGAACAAGGCCGGCAGCGAGGAGACCCACGGCGCCGCCCTCGGCGACGATGAGGTAGCCGCCACCCGCCAGGCCCTGGGCTGGGAGGCCGCGCCCTTCGAGGTGCCCGAGGACATCGCCGGGGGCTGGGATGCCCGCAAGGCCGGACAGGCCGCCGAGGAGGACTGGCAGGCGCGCTTCGAGGCGTACCGCAAGGACTACCCCGAGCTGGCCAGCGAGCTCGAGCGCCGCATGAAGCAGACGGTGCCCGCCGATTTCGAGCAGAAGATGGATGCCCTGATCGCCGACTGGCGCGCCAAGGAAGCCAGCGACGCCACCCGCAAGCACTCCGGCAAGATGCTGAACACCATCGCCGAGCAGGTGCCCGAGGTGCTCGGCGGCTCCGCGGACCTCGCGCCCTCCAATAACACCAAGTGGGAAAACGCCCCCATCATCACGCCCGCTCGCGAGCAGAAGGGCGTGCATGGGCGCTACCTGCACTATGGCGTCCGCGAATTCGGCATGGCCGCCATCATGAACGGCATCAGCCTGCATCGCGGCTACCGCCCGTACGGTGGCACCTTCCTGATCTTCTCCGATTACATGCGCAACGGCATCCGGATGTCGGCGCTCACCCACCAGCCGGTGACTTACGTGTTCACCCACGATTCCATCGGCCTGGGCGAGGACGGCCCCACCCACCAGCCCATCGAGCAGCTGCCGAGCCTGCGGGCCATCCCCGGCGTCCATGTGTTCCGGCCCGCCGACGCCGTGGAGACGGCCGTGGGCTGGAAGCTGGCCCTGAGCAGCGGCGACCATCCCTATGCGCTGGTGCTGACTCGACAGAAGACGGGTGCCCTGGACCACACCGACGAGACCGTGGCTAATATTGCTAGAGGTGGCTACGTTCTGTCGGAGGCCGAGGGCGGCAGTCCGGAGGGTGTCCTCCTGGCTTCCGGCTCCGAGGTGGATCTGGCCCTCAACGCGCAGGCCGAGCTGGCCAAGCAGGGTAAGAAGGTCCGGGTCGTGTCCATGCCGTGCTGGGAGCTTTTCGACGCCCAGGACGAGGCCTACAAGCAGTCCGTGCTCCCCGACTCGGTGAGCAAGCGGGTCGCCGTGGAGGCCGCCGAGACCATGGGCTGGGAGCGCTATGTGGGCCGTGACGGCAAGGCCGTGGGCATCCATCGCTTCGGCGAGTCCGCTCCGGGCGGAACCCTGTTCGAGAAGTTCGGCTTCGTGCCCGAGGCCGTGGTCAACGCCTACAACGAGCTGGGCTGAGCGCGAGAACCGCCACCGAATTCACGCATCAACATTTCGACGCCTGTGGAGGTAGCAAAATGAGCATCCGCGTCGCCATTAACGGCTACGGCCGCATCGGCCGCAACGTCCTGCGCGCCATTTACGAGGCCAACCGGCAGAACGAGGTCCAGGTGGTCGGCATCAACGATCTGGGGGATGCCGAGACCAACGCCCACCTGACCAAGTACGACACCGTCCACGGCAAGTTCCCCGGCACCGTCGAGGTGGAGGGCAACAACCTGGTGGTGAACGGGGACAAGATCTCCGTGCTGGCGGAGCGTGATCCCACCAAGCTGCCCTGGGGCGACATGGACGTCGACGTGGTCATGGAGTGCACCGGCCTGTTCGTGGAGCGCGACAAGGCCGCCATGCACCTGGAGGCCGGCGCCAAGAAGGTGCTGATCTCCGCCCCCGGCAAGGGCGACGACCTCACCGTCGTCTACGGCGTCAACCAGGACATGATCGACCCGGACAAGCACCAGGTGGTCTCCAACGCCTCTTGCACCACCAACTGTCTGGCGCCCCTGGTCAAGCCGCTGCATGAGAAGATCGGTGTGGATCACGGCTTGATGACCACCATCCACTCCTACACCAACGACCAGGTGCTGGTGGACGTCTACCACAAGGACCTGCGTCGGGCCCGCTCCGCGACCCAGTCGCAGATCCCGACCCAGACCGGCGCCGCCGCCGCCGTGGGCAAGGTGCTGCCCGACCTCAACGGCAAGCTGGACGGCTTCGCCGTGCGGGTGCCCACCACCAACGTCTCCTTCGTGGACCTGACCTTCCAGGCCAGCCGCAATACCACCGTCGACGAGGTGAACGAGACCCTGCGCGAGGCCTCCGAGGGCGCCCTCAAGGGCATCCTGGGCTATAACGACGAGCCCCTGGTCTCCCACGACTTCAACCACGATTCCCGCTCCTCCATCTACGAGGCGCCCCTGACCCGCCTGCTGGAGGGCAATTTCGTCAAGGTGACCTCCTGGTATGACAACGAGTGGGGCTTCTCCAACCGGATGATCGACACCGCGCAAGCCCTGATGGGCGGCAAGTAAGGGAGCGCGTCTCCATGAGTATCATTCGGATGACGGATCTGGACCTGCGCGGCAAGCGGGTCCTGATCCGGGAGGATCTCAACGTCCCCCAGGACGATGACGGCAACATCACCGATGAGACCCGCCTCCAGGCCAGCCTGCCGACCATTCGGCAGGCCCTGGAGGCCGGGGCCAAGGTGCTGGTCATGGCCCACCTGGGCCGCCCCAAGGGCGAGCGCAACGCCAAGTATACCCTGGCGCCGGTGGCCAAGAAGCTGGGCGAGCACCTCGGCCGTGAGGTGCCCCTGGTGGAGGACTGGTATGAGGGCACGCCCGACCAGGTGGCCAACCTGGGCGAGGGCGAGGTGGTGATGCTGGAGAACGTCCGGTTCCACCCGGGCGATACCGAGAACGACGAGGCCTTCTCCAAGCAGATGGCCAGCCTGTGCGACGTCTACGTGAACGACGCCTTCGGCACGGCGCACCGCGCCCAGGCCTCCACCCACGGGGTGGCCAGGTTCGCCTCCGTGGCGGCTGCCGGTCCGCTGCTGGCCAAGGAGATCGACAGCCTCACCGCGGCGCTGGAGAGCCCGCAGCGGCCCCTGGTGGCCATCGTCGGCGGTGCCAAGGTCTCCGGCAAGCTGGAGGTACTGAAGGCGCTCACCGACAAGGTGGACCAGCTCATCGTCGGGGGCGGAATCGCCAACACCTTCCTGCTCGCCGAGGGCTGCAACATCGGCGGCTCGCTGGCGGAGCCGGATTTGGTGGACGAGGCCAAGAGCGTCATCGACGCCTGCCGGGCCAAGGGTGCCGAGGTGCCCCTGCCCACCGACGTGGTGGTGGCCAAGGAGTTCTCCGCGGACGCCCCGGTGCGCACCTGCGGCGTGGAGGATGTGCAGGACGACGAGATGATCCTGGACGCCGGCCCGGAGACCGCCGCGCGCTTCGCGGAGATCGTCAAGGGTGCCGGCACGGTGCTGTGGAACGGCCCGCTGGGCGCCTTCGAGCTGCCCAAGTGCGCCGAGGGCACCCGAACGCTGGCACACGCCATCGCCGATAGCGATGCCTTCAGTGCGGCGGGCGGCGGGGACACCCTCGCGGCCATCGCCATGACGGGCATCACCGACAAGATCTCGTATATCTCCACCGGCGGCGGTGCCTTCCTGGAATGGGTGGAAGGCAAAAAGCTTCCGGCAATTGCGATCCTTGAGGAGAGGGCGGCCGAACAGGCATGAGGCGAACCAAGATCGTCGCGACACTCGGGCCGGCAACCGACGAGCCGGGAGTCCTCGACCGCATGATCGAGGCGGGGGTGGATGTATTTCGCCTCAACTTCTCCCACGGTGAGTCCGAAGACCATGTGCGCCGTGCCCAGGAGGTACGCTCCCGGGCACAGGTCCACAGCCGAACCATCGGGATCCTGGCCGATATCCAGGGGCCGAAGCTCCGCATCGGGCGCTTCGAGAACGGTGCCGTGGAGCTGGCGGAAGGCCAGCAGTTCATCCTGGACACCTTCACGGAGCTGGGCAACGAGAGCCGGGTGGGCGTGACCTACAAGCGCCTGCCCGACGATGTGGAGCGCGGCGCCACCCTGCTGCTCAATGATGGCCTGGTGGCCATCTGGGTGGAGGAGGTTCGCGGCCAGGAGATCATCGGCCGCGTGGTCAAGGGCGGGATCCTGTCGGACAACAAGGGCCTCAACCGCGCCGGAGGCGGCCTCACTGCCCAGGCGCTCACCGAGAAGGACCGCCGGGATATCCATACGGTGGCCGAGATCGGCGCCGATTACTTGGCGGTTTCCTTCCCGCGCTCGGCGGCCGACGTCAACAAGGCACGGGAGCTGGTGGACAAGGCCGGCGGGCACGCCCGCCTGCTGGCCAAGATCGAGCGCCCGGAGGCGGTGGCGGCCATCGACGAGATCATCGCCGCCAGCGACGCCATTATGGTGGCGCGGGGCGACCTCGGCCTGGAGATCGGCGACGCCGCCGTGCCCCCGGTGCAGAAGCGCATCATCCACAAGGCGCGCATGGCCAACAAGGCCGTGATCACCGCCACGCAGATGATGGAGTCCATGACCCACGCGCCCATCCCCACCCGCGCCGAGGTGTCCGATGTGGCCAACGCGGTCCTGGACGGCACCGACGCGGTGATGCTGTCCGGGGAGACGGCCACCGGGGACTATCCGGTGGAGGCCGCTGGGGCCATGGACCGGGTGTGCCGGGAGACGGAGCGCTCCGCCTTCGAGGAGAACCCCAGCACCCTCACCGGCTTCGGCACCGAGGAAGCCAGCACTGTGGACGAGTCCATCGCGCAGTCGGCCCTGGCCATCGCAAACAAGCTGGAGATCTCCGCCATCGCGGCTTTCACCACCAGCGGGCGGACCGCCCTCTGGATGTCGCGCGGCGGGACCCGGGCGCCCATCTACGCCCTGTCCCCCGAGCAGCGCACCCGGCGTCAGGTGACCATGTATCGGGGTGTCTACCCCATCAGCTTCCCCATCGACCCGGAGAAGCATACCCCCCGCGAGCTGATCGTCACCGCGGAGCAGGAGCTGCGGAGACAGGGCGCGGTGCGGGAAGGGGATCTAATGATCCTTACCCTCGGCGAGCCGCTCGGTAAGGAAGGGTCCACCAATACGGTGAAGGTGGTCCGTGTCGGGGACACGACGCCGTAGCCCCTTGAATGGTTTGGATAGATTTTCACGTCGCTAATCTTTGCATGATCGTATAGGAGGCAACCAACCAATGCCTTTGGTATCAATGCGCCAGTTGCTGGACCATGCCGCCGAGAACGGCTATGGCCTTCCCGCTTTCAACGTAAACAACCTCGAGCAGGTCCGGGCCATCATGGATGCCGCCCGCGAGGTTGACTCCCCCGTCATCATGCAGGGCTCCGCGGGTGCCCGGAAGTATGCCGGGGAGCCGTTCCTGCGGCACCTGATCCAGGCGGCCGCCGAGGAGTACCCCGAGATCCCCATCGCCATGCACCAGGATCACGGCGCCAGCCCGGCGGTGTGCCTGCGCTCCATCCGCTCCGGCTTCACCTCCGTGATGATGGACGGCTCCCTGGAGGCCGACGGCAAGACCCCCGCTTCCTACGACTACAACGTCCGCGTCACCGCCGAGGTGGTGAATGCCGCCCATTCGGTGGGCGTCTCCGTGGAGGGCGAGCTCGGCTGCTTGGGCTCCCTGGAGACCATGACCGGGGACAAGGAGGACGGACACGGCGCCGAGGGCGAGATGACCGAGGACATGCTCCTCACCGACCCCGAGGAAGCCGCTTCCTTCGTCAAGGACACCTCCGTGGACGCCCTGGCAGTGGCCATCGGTACCAGCCACGGCGCCTACAAGTTCTCCAGCAAGCCCACCGGCGAGGTGCTCCGCATCGACCGGATCAAGGAGATCCACGAGCGCATTCCGGACACCCACCTGGTGATGCACGGCTCCAGCTCCGTGCCGGAGGAGTGGATCGACATCATCAACCAGTACGGCGGCGAGATCCCCGAGACCTACGGCGTGCCGGTGGAGGAGATCCAGAACGGCATCAAGCACGGTGTCCGCAAGGTGAACATCGACACGGACATCCGGCTCGCCATGACCGGCGCCGCCCGGAAGCACCTCGGCGAGAACAAGGCTAACTTCGACCCGCGGAAGTTCCTGATCCCGGCGTACGAGGCCGCCAAGCAGATCTGCAAGGACCGCTACGAGCAGTTCGGCACGGCCGGCAACGCCTCCAAGATCAAGGCCATCGGCGAGGAAGAGATGGTCCGCCGCTACGAGGCCGGCGAGCTGGATCCCCGGGTGAAGTAACCGCCTGTCAGCCAAGCCGCCATGGAAAGGCCCGGCCCGCGCCGGGCCTTTTTCGTTGTCCCTCCGGCGGCTCGCTCCCCTACTCCCCTTCCGCTTACCCACGATTTTTCGCGGCTTCTTGACCGGCGTAACTTCCACCGCTCGCCCGACCCCTACGCACACCTTGAAGGAGCGGGGGATAATCCCAATGTAACGAGGAGCTTCGTTAAAAAAGGGCGCCCATGATGTAGCTGCCGGCAATGCCGAGCGGGGTTGCTTGCACAAAGGGGGTTGTCTTGGCTGCGTTGCCGAGGCAGCCTAAGCGGCTCAGGAACGCGAGACGTTACTGTAAGTCAAAATGGGTTATCCCTTTTCATTCTCACCGGTTAGACCAGACCCACAAAGGGAGGTCGGGACCATGGCCAATTATTCCTGGAAGCACGCGGAAGAGCTGAAGCAGACCGCCCAGTCCATGGTGGCCAACTACAAAGGCATCCTGGCGGCGGACGAATCCAATAACACGGCGAGCAAGCGCCTCAAGGAGGTGGGCATCGAGTCCACCGAGGAGAGCCGCCGCAAGTACCGGCAGCTGCTGTTCACGGCCCCGGAGGCGGACAAGTACATCAGCGGGGTGATCCTCTACGACGAGACCATCCGCCAGGCCGACGATAACGGCACCGCTTTCCCCGAGCTGCTGAAGGGCCGCGGCATCATTCCGGGCATCAAAGTGGATACCGGCGCCAAGCCGCTGGCCGGCTCCCCGGACGAGAAAGTCACCGAAGGCCTGGACGGCCTCCGTGAGCGCCTGGCCGAGTACTACAACATGGGTGCCCGCTTCTCCAAGTGGCGCGCCGTGATTACCCCCGGCGAGGATATGCCCACGCGCCAGTGCATGGAGGCCAATGCCCACGCCCTGGCCCGCTACTCCGCGCTGTGCCAGGAAAACGGCCTGGTGCCCATCGTGGAGCCCGAGGTGCTGATCAACGGCAGCCACAGCATCGACGCCTGCGAGGAAATCACCGAAGAGAACCTCCATATGGTGTTCGACGAGCTGTATCGCCACAACGTCATGCCCGAGGGCGTGGTGCTCAAGACCTCCATGGTGATCTCCGGCCTGGATGCGCCCAGCCGAGCCGGCGTGGAGGAGGTCGCCGAGCGCACGGTGCAGACGCTGCAGCGCGTGGTGCCGCCGGCCCTGGGCGGCGTGGTGTTCCTCTCCGGCGGTCAGGGCGACGTGGAGGCCACCCAGCATCTGGATGTCATGAACAAGAAGTACAAGAACCAGGTGCCGTGGCGGATGACCTTCTCCTATGCCCGCGCCCTGCAGAACCCGGCCCTGGGCAGCTGGGGCTCCGATATGTCCAACACCGAGGAGGCCCAGAAGAACTTCGCTTTCCGCGCCAAGCTCAACAGCCTGGCCTCCGAGGGCGAGTATTCCGAGGACATGGAGAGCAAGGCCGCCTGAAGGCGGACCTGATCCCTGGTAAATGGCCCCGCCCCTCCGGGCGGGGCTATTTGTTTGTCTTGCTTTGAGCCATCAATCACCAATCCCTTCCAAGGGCTTCCTTTGCCTCGGACCCCACTGGCCCAGGCATCTGGCCGGTATCCGGAAGGGCATGTGGCGCATGTGCCTAAATTACACATGGGAAAAAGCGGTGGACGGCGAGCAGGGAAACGTCTCGCCCCGCAGTTTGGGGCCAGTTCCTTTGGCCCGGTTCTTGCTTTCCAAGCCGCAGTACATCCCGGTCTGCAACCGGCGCTTTTCGGAACACCCCAGCGTAGTGGAGGTAACAATGTCTATTGGCTCTGTGCCCTCGGATCCCAATATCGCCAGGCTGATGCAGAAGCTTCAGCAGGGCGCCGCTGATGGCCCTCCCCGTGGCGCCGAGACCGAGAAAACCGAGTCCCGGAAATCGGGGGCGACGGCCTCGGATGCGGCCAGCCGTGCCAAGGAGGGAAAGGAAGCGAGCGCGGCTCCCAAGGAGGACCAGAAGGGCACTGCCCGGACCGCTTCCAAGGAGGACGAGGCGGGGCGGGAGGGCAAGTCCGGCAGGATGGACCGGTACGCCTGAGCCGGGGGTCCGAAAGCCCGTTCCGGCCCGGAAAAGATTGCCGGGGTCCTTCCTAGGGGGACCCGGGCGCCCACCCGGCGCCACGCCAGGTGCCGGGGGCGGGCTGCGTCTAAAGGGAATGCCCTTTAAGGCATAGTGGATAGCCGATTATTCGAACGCACGCTGAGCGTTCGCAAAACCCCCCGCTTCCCGGTAAAATCTGCCCCTTTCGACCCGCGAGCGAGAAATGGCCCGGCCCCGGCCGGGCAAGCCTATTCATAGAACGGAACATCGAATCGAACGGGGAAGGGTCATGGCGGATTTCAAGATTGCTCCGAGCATCCTGTCGGCGGACTTCGCGAATCTGGGTGTCGAGGTCCAGGCCGTGGAGAAGGCCGGGGCCGACTACTGCCACTTCGACGTGATGGATAACCATTACGTCCCCAACCTGACCATCGGCCCCATGGTCGCCGAGGCACTGAAGCCGGTGACCAACATGGCCCTCGATGTGCACCTGATGATCGAGCCGGTGGACGAGATCGTTCCCGAGTTCGCCAAGGCCGGGGCCAATATCATCACCTTTCACCCCGAGGCGAGCCGCCACCCTCATCGCACCATCCAGCTCATCAAGAGCCAGGGCTGCCGGGCCGGCATCTCCCTCAATCCCGGCACGCCAGTGGAGGTGCTCGACTACCTCATGGACGAGGTGGACCTGATCCTGGTCATGTCCGTGAATCCCGGCTTCGGCGGCCAGGCCTTCATCGAGTCCGCCATGGACAAGATCCGCGCCATCCGGGAGCGAATCGACAACAGCGGCCGGGATATCGAGCTGGAGGTGGACGGCGGCATCAAGGCCGACAACGTCGCCCGGGTGGCGGAGGCCGGCGCCGACGTCTTCGTCTCCGGCTCCGGGATCTTCAAGGCCGACGACTATGCCGCGCGGATGCAGGAATTCCGCAACGCCCTGAGCGGCGTGAAGCGCTGATGAGCACGGAGGAGGCAGTGGTGGGAGTCATGCCGGCACGCGGGGTACTCCTCGACCTGGACGGGACCATCCTGGAAACGGTGGGGGACCTCGCCACCGCCACCAACCGCACCCTGGCGGATTTCAAACGGGAGGCGGTGAGCGAGGAGCGGGTGCGCACCTGGATCGGCGACGGCGTCCGGGCGCTGGTCCGCTTCGCCCTGGAGGCCACGGGCGGCTGCGACGACGCCCTGCTCGATGATGCGCACGAACGCTTCATGGTCCATTACGGCGACTGCTTCGCCGACCGCAGCCACCCCTTCCCCGGGGTGGTGGAAGCCCTGGACCACCTTCGGGAATCCGGGATTTCCCTGGCCGTGGTCACCAACAAGGCCGCCGCCTTCACCGAGCCGCTCCTGGAGGCCACCGGCCTTTCCGCGCGACTCGACGTGATAATCTCCGGTGACAGCGTGGCGCGCAAGAAGCCGGATCCGGCCCCGATCCGGGCCGCCCTGGAGCGGATGGGCCTGGAGGCCGATCAGGCCGTCCTGGTGGGCGATTCCCGCAACGATGTGGAGGCGGGGCTCGCCGCGGGATGCCGGGTGGTCTGCGTCACCTACGGCTACAACCGGGGCGAGGACGTCTCCACCCTGGGCGCCCAGCGGCTCGTGGACAGCTTCTCGGCCGTCCGGGATCTCATCCAGCCGGGCGACCGCGCCGTCGAATCCGCCTGAGCACCGACACTGCCAAGGCTATCGGTAACCGCCCCATGTACACCCCCTCCCGGGAACAGTTCCGCGCCTACGCCGAGCAGGGCTACGATCGCATTCCGGTGGTGCGCGAGATCCTTTCGGACCTCGAGACCCCGGTTTCGGCCTTCCTCAAGCTGGCGGGCAAGCCGCGCTCCTTCCTGCTGGAGTCCGTGGAGGGCGGCGAGAAATGGGGGCGGTACTCCATACTCGGCCTCCCCGCCCGGGAGTGGGTGACCCTGCGCGGCGGTACCTTCACCCGCTATTTCGACGGGCGAGTGGTGGAGGAGGTGACCGAGGAGGATCCCCTGGGCCGGCTGCGGGCGTGGGTGAACGGCGTGCACGTGGCGCCGGTGGAGGGCCTGCCGCGCTTCGCCGGCGGGGCCGTGGGCTACTTCAGCTACGATACGGTGCGCTACATCGAGGCCATCCCGGAGGCCAACCCGGATCCCCTGGGCATGGCCGACGCCTTTCTGGTGCGGACCGAGCAGCTGCTGGTGTTCGACAATCTCACCGGCAAGCTGCAGCTGATCCAGCCCGCCGACCCCGGGGATGATCCGGAGGCCGCCTACGTGGGGGCCTGCGAGCAGATCGAGGCGAGCGTGGCCGCCCTGCGGCGTCCCCTGCCCGAGCGCTCCATGCCCTCGCCGATGGCCATGCGGGAGAGCGATTTTCACCACCACACCAGCCGGGCCGATTTCGAGGCGGGCGTCGAGCGCGCCAAGGAGTACATCCGGGCGGGAGACATCATGCAGGTGGTGCTCTCGCAGCGCTTCTCGGTGCCCTTCTCCGCACCGCCCTTCGACGTCTATCGCGCCTTGCGGACCCTGAACCCCAGCCCCTACATGTATTTCCTGGATACCGGCGAGGCCCAGATCGTCGGCAGCTCCCCGGAGATCCTGGTGCGCCTGGAGGGCGGGCGGGTAACGGTTCGGCCCATCGCCGGCACCCGGCGCCGGGGCCGGTCCGAGGAGGAGGACCGCTACCTGGAGCAGGAGCTGCTCGCCGACCCCAAGGAACGGGCCGAGCATCTGATGCTGCTGGACTTGGCGCGCAACGACGTGGGCCGGGTTTCGGTCACCGGGACCGTGGCGGTTGACGATCCCTTCTCCGTGGAGCGGTACTCCCACGTCATGCACATGGAATCCAACGTGGCCGGCCACATCCGTCCCGATTGCGACGCTTTCGATGCCCTGCGGGCGGCGCTTCCGGCGGGGACCCTGTCCGGGGCCCCCAAGGTACGGGCCATGGAGATCATCGAGGAGCTCGAGGGTCTGCGGCGCGGGGTATACGGCGGCGCCGTGGGCCACATCAGCCACGCATCCCACCAGATGGATACCGCCATCGCCATCCGCACGGCCGTGATCAAGGACGGCTGGTTCCATGTGCAGAGCGGCGCGGGCATCGTGGCCGACTCCGACCCGGCCACGGAATACGAGGAGACCATGAGCAAGAGCCGGGCCCTGTTCCGGGCGGCGGCCATGGCCGCCCAGGGCCTGGAGACCCCTTCCGCCCCGTAGGCTGAAGCGCCCGCGGGGATTTCCCCGCCTACAGCACTTGGCGCCGCAGTCCTTTTCCGAGCAATATCCGGAACCTGATCGGAGCCCTGCGCCCCGTTCGGGGTTGGGAAGCCCCGAGTATGCGCCCCTCCAAACGGGGCTGATAGCCAGGGGAGACCGCCATGCGCAATCCCGATCCGAAGCCCGGACGACGCCGCTTTCTGGGCATTGCTGTGCGAGGGAGGGGGGCCTGGCCGGTGCAGCGGTGGGCCGTGCCCTCGGCGCGGAGTCCGTGGTGCCCACCGGCGCGAAGAGCTCCTTGCCGGTGCCCGATTCCACGGCACGCTAGCCAGACGGCTTTGCTACCGTTCGCCAGGGGAACCACGGTGGCCCCCCGGGAGATCACTATGCGGCACGTGGCCAAGGCCATCGCCGCCTACGAGCGGACCCTGGTGGCCGGGAATTCGCCTTTCGACCGTTGGTGGTTCGAACAGGGCTACGATGGCCGGTTCGCCGCTACCCTGGAAAAAGCGGACATCGGCGCCTTCAAGACCCCCACCCTGCGCAACGTGGCCGCCACCGGGCCGTACATGCACGACGGCAGCATGGCGACCCTGATGGAGGTGGTGGAGTTCTATAACCAGGGTGGCAACGACAATCCCTATCTGGACCGCCGGATCCGGCCCCTGGGGCTCACCGAGCAACAGAAGGAGGACCTGGTGGCCTTCCTGCGCGCCCTCACCAGCCCCCGCTTCCGGGAAGCGGCCGCCGAGAATGGCTTTTGAGCCCGCCCTGCCCGCCTGGACTTCCAGGCACCCCCGCCGTCCACGGTCGTGATACCATTTTATGCCTCCGCCCGGTTTCTTCCCTCCCCGCCGGCAAGGGAGGGCGAGCGGGGGCGGGTCCCCGGCCTTCCCGGGCCGGGCCCCGGCAACCCAGGAGGTCAGGGCCGCCATGATCTTGATGATCGATAACTACGATTCCTTCACCTACAACCTCGTCCAGTACCTCGGCGAGCTGGGCGCGGAGGTGCGGGTGCACCGCAACGACGCCATCGGCGTGGCCGACATCGCGGATATGGCCCCGGACGGCATCGTCATTTCCCCGGGCCCCTGCTCGCCCAGCGAGGCGGGGATCTCGGTGGAGACGGTGAAGGCCTACGCCGGCCGGATCCCCATCCTCGGCGTGTGCCTGGGTCACCAGTCCATCGCCGCGGCCTACGGCGGCGACGTGGTGCGCGCCGACGAGGTCATGCACGGCAAGACCTCGGAGATCCTCCACGAGGACACCGGGGTGTTCACCGGCCTGCCCAATCCCTTCGAGGCCACCCGCTACCACAGCCTGATCGTGGAACGGGCCACCCTGCCCGCGGAGCTGGCGGTTCATGCCTGGACCGAGGACGGCATCATCATGGGCCTTCGCCACCGCGAGCTGGATGTGGAGGGGGTGCAGTTCCACCCGGAATCCATTCTCACCGGTTACGGCAAAGACCTGCTGGCCAACTTCCTGGCTCGGACCGGCCACCCGGCCGCAGCCCGGCCGGTGGAGGCCTAGCGCCGGCGAAGGCGCGGAGGGTCCGCCCCGGAATTCCCGCAGACGGAGAGTATGTGTATGCCCCGCGAAATGGAGCTGGCAGCCCGCACCAAATCGGCCATCGCCCGCCTGGTTGAGCGTGAGGACCTGCCCCGGGCGGACATGGAAGCGGTGATGCGCGAGATCATGAGCGGCCAGGCGGCGCCGGAGGAGATTGCCGGCTTCCTGACCGCGCTGCGCATGAAGGGCGAGACGGTGGACGAGATCACCGGCGCGGTTTCGGTGATGCGGGAGTTCGCCACGCGCATCGAGGTGGACCGCCCCCATTTGGTGGACACCTGCGGGACCGGCGGCGATCTGCAGGGCACCTTCAACATCTCCACCACGAGCGCCTTCGTGGCCGCCGGCGCCGGGGCCACCGTTGCCAAGCACGGCAACCGCTCGGTGTCCTCCAAGTCGGGTAGCGCCGACGTGCTCATGGCCCTGGGCGTGGACCTGGATATCCAGACCGAGGAAGTGGCCCGGGCCATCGAGGAAGTGGGCATCGGCTTCCTGTTCGCACCCCGCCACCACGGCGCCATGAAATACGCCGTAGGGCCACGCCAGGCGCTGGGCGTCCGGACCCTGTTCAATGTGCTCGGGCCGCTGGCCAACCCGGCGCTCGCCCCCAACCAAGTGCTGGGCGTGTTCGACAGCGCGTGGCTGGAGCCGCTGGCCCAGGTGCTTCGGGAGCTGGGCAGCCACCACGTGCTGGTGGTCCACGCCGACGACGGCATGGACGAGCTCTCCACCCTCGGCCCCACCCGCATGGCGGAGCTCTTCGACGGCGACATCCTCCACCACGACGTGGATCCGGAGCAGTTCGGCCTCGAACGGCCCGATCCCGCCGCCCTGCGGGCCGGGGATGCCGAGGAGAACGCCGCTATCCTGCGCGGCGTGCTCGCGGGGGAAGGCGGGCCGCAACGGGACATCGTGCTCCTGAACGCCGGCGCTGCGGTGTACGCCAGCGGCGTGACCGCCAGCCTGGAGGAGGGCGTGGAGGCGGCCGCCCGCTCCATCGACAGCGGCGCGGCCAAGGGCAAGCTGGATCAGCTGGCCGACTTCACCCAAGCGGCTCGGAAAGCGGAATGAGCGGCAGCGGACGCGCCACCATCCTGGAGGAGATCCTGGGCCGCAAGGCGGAGGAGCTGGCCGAGCGCCGCGCCGCCCTCCCCGAGCCTGAGCTGCGGGAGCGGCTGGCCGCGGGAGATGCCCCGCCTCTGCGGGATTTCATGGGGGCGTTGCAGGCCAAGGAGCGCCAGGCCCGACCGGCGGTGATCGCCGAGGTGAAGCGGGCCAGCCCCTCGGCGGGCGTGATCCGCACCGACTTCGACCCCGTCGCCATCGGCACCGCCTATGCCCGGGGCGGGGCCGCCGCCCTTTCCGTGCTCACGGACCGCGATTTCTTTGGCGGCAGCGACGACTACCTGCGCCAGGCCCGCGAGGCCAGCGGCCTGCCCGCCCTGCGCAAGGACTTCACCATCGATCCCTACCAGGTGAGCGAGGCCCGCCTGCTGGGCGCGGACTGTGTGCTGCTCATCGTCGCCGCCCTGGACGACGATACCCTGGCCGCCTGCCTGGACCGCGCCGCCGAAGAGGGCATCGCCGCCCTGGTGGAGGTCCATGACGCCGCCGAGCTCGACCGGGCCCTGGGCCTGGGCGCCGAGCTGGTGGGCGTGAATAACCGCGATCTGCATACCTTCGAGACCCGGCTGGCCACCAGCCTGGAGCTGGCCGACCGTGCTCCGGAAGGCATCACCCTGGTGGCCGAGAGCGGCATCCACAGCCGTTCCGACATCGACCAGCTCCGGTCCGCCGGCATTCCCGCCTTCCTGGTGGGGGAGTGGTTCATGCGCGCCCCCGATCCCGGAGTTGCCCTGGCCGAGCTCCTAACCGGCTGAGCCTGCCGGGCTATCCCCCTCCCCGACGCCGTTTTCGCGCCGGGCTCCCGGGTAGTAGCGGCCGCCGGACCGTGGTGTCATGAGGGCGTTGGTTGCCGTTGGAAGAGTCCCGGAGGCGCCGATGAACACCACGCGCGGTCCCTGGAGTCGGTTCAAGGCCCGCTGGGCCGGGTGGGAATGGCCGGAGCGCCTGCAGTTCCTGATCGCCCTGCTGCTGCAGCTCGCCCTGCTGGGCGTCTTCTTCGGCGCCCTGGAGGAGGAGCGCTGGCTGGTGGCCTTCACCGCCTTGGTGGTCCTGGTGCTCACCTACCTGCCCGCCGTCATCGAGCGTCAGCTGGCCATCCAGCTCCCCATCGAGTTCACCCTGGCCACCTGCCTGTTCCTGTACGCCGCCTTCGGCCTGGGGGAGGTCCAGCGGTTCTATCACCGCTTCTGGTGGTGGGACCTCCTGCTGCACAGCGTTTCCGCCCTGGTCATGGGCATCATCGGCTTCCTGCTGGTCTACACCTTCCACCAGACCCGCCGGGTGGTGCTGCCGCCCCTCTATTTCGCCTTTACCGCCTTCGGCTTCGCCGTGACCCTCGGCACCCTGTGGGAGATCTTCGAGTTCCTCATGGACTGGGGATTCGGCTTCAACATGCAGAAGTCGGGGCTCCCCGACACCATGACCGACCTCATGGTCGACGTGGGCGGCGCGGCCGTGGCCGCCTGGATCGGCTTCCACTACGTCCGCGACGGCGATTCCCTGGTGGCGGATCGCCTGCTGCGCCGCCTCGTGGCGAAGAACCCGCGCCTGTTCCGGCAGGATTCGGACTCCGAGCCCGCCTAATACCGCTCCCCTTTCGGCTCCCGCCGCGCGGTGCCTCCCTCCCGATCCTGGATGGTAGAAACCCTGATGGGTCTGTGGGAAAGGGCGCCGTATGCTGGTACGGAAAGAAGGGCCGGACCCGACCGTTCTTCCCCGTTTCGAAGGAGCATGCCATGACCCTCAAGCATCAGCTCGAAAGCGAGTTCCGGCAGCAGAGCAACTGGTCCCTCCGCCGCCAGATGGGAATTCCCAACAACCGCCGCCTCTGGGTATGCGCCTGCATGGACGAGCGGCTGCCCGTGGACGAGGCCCTGGGCATCCGGGGTGACCATGGCGACGCCCACGTCTTCCGCAACGCCGGCGGCATCATCACCGACGATGCCATCCGCTCGGCCATGCTCACCTGCAACTTCTTCGGAACGGAGGAGATCGTAATCATCAACCACACCGAATGCGGCATGATGTCGGCGCACACCGAGACCCTCCTGCAGGCCTTCAAGGACATGGGCATGGACACGGATGGTGTCCAGGTGGATCCCGCTACCCCGGAGCTCAAGCTGGAACAGGGGGCGTTCGGCAAGTGGATCCGCATGTTCGATAGCCACTCGGTGGACGACATCTGCGCGCAGCAGATGGAGTACGTGCGCGGCCATCCGTTGATTCCCGACCACGTCACCGTGAGCGGCTGGATCTGGGAGGTGGAGACCGGCCACCTCCGCCCGCCCCATCAGCGCCTTTCCGAGCGGGTCAACAGCGCAAGGGAGATGGGTGCCAAGTAGCCGGCGGCGGCGCCACCGCCTTTTAGGGAGTCCCTTTAGGGGGCTTCCCGGGGGTTGTCTTCGCAAGGTCTGGACCTTAATTCGAGAGTACACAGGGTCGAGACGACGGCCACAACTGTAAGGAGGATGTGCCATGGCGGAAGGACAGCAGCAGGGTCAACAAGAGGTACAGCGTGTCCCTTCCCGGGGGATGACCCCCTTCGATGAAATGGAACGGATGTTCGAGGAGCTCATGCCGCGCGGCTGGATGCGGCCCTTCCGCGGCGGCTGGCCCCGCCTCGGTGAGATGGAGGCCTTCGAGGGCCGCTGGCCGCGGGTGGATGTGCAGGACCAAGAGAGCGAAATCCTGGTGCGCGCGGAGCTGCCCGGGGTGAAGAAGGACGACCTGGACGTGTCCCTCTCCGAGCACACGGTAACCATCAAGGCCACCAGCCGCCGGGAGGAAGAGGAAGGCGAGCGGGAGGGCGAATACTATCGCCGCGAGATCTCCACCGGCGCCTTCTCCCGGACCGTGGCCCTGCCGTCCGAGGTGGACAGCGATAACGCCAAGGCGAAGTTCGAGGACGGCATCCTGGAGCTGACCCTGCCCAAGCGTGAGCAGGCCAAGCGGCGCCACATCACCGTGGAATAGCCGCCACGCCCCGCGGCAGCTCGGCATGCGCCCGGCGGGCCCGGCCCGCCGGGCGCTTCGCGTGCCGGCCCGGAAGATCGACCCCCGGTTCCATGTGGGGGAAAATGGGGACTTCCCATTCACCGGCCCGTCGTAGAAGGCACTATGCACGATACCCTCAACCGCTTCATGTTCGACAACACCAACGTCCGGGGCCGGCACGTGGCCCTGGACGCCACCTGGAAGGCGGCCCTGGAGAACACCGACTACCCGGCGCCGGTGCGTGAGGTGCTGGGCGAGCTCATGGCCGCCTCGGTGCTGCTCATCGGAACCCTGAAGTTCCGGGGCACCCTGAAGGTGGAAGCGCGCGGCGACGGCCCGCTGTCCCTCGTGGTGGTCCAGGCCTCCAGCGAGAAAACCGTCCGGGGTCTGGCCCGCTGGCAGGGCCCGGTGCCCGCCGACGGCGGCCTGGAGGAGCGCATGGGCGAGAGCGGTTACCTGGTGCTGACGCTGGAGCCGGCCGACGAGGGGCAGATGTATCAGGGCATCGTGGGCCTGGAAGGGGGCAGCGTGGCCGCGGCCCTGGAAGAGTACTTCGTTCGCTCCGAGCAGCTCCCCACCCGCATCTGGCTGGCCACCGACGACGGCCAGGCTGGCGGTCTGCTCCTGCAGCGCATGCCCGACCAGGCCGAGCAGGATCCGGATGCCTGGGACCGGACCGTGCATCTCGCCAGCACCCTAACCGACCGGGAGCTCCTGGGGCTGCCCACCAACGACCTGCTCTATCGGCTCTTCCACGAGGAGGAGGTCCGGGTCTTCGACCCCGAGTACGTGAACTTCCGCTGCGGCTGCTCCCGGGAGAAGGTGGCGGGCATGCTGCGCGGTCTGGGGCGCCGGGAGGTCCAGGAGACCCTGGAACAGGAGGGCGAGGTGCGGGTGAACTGCGATTTTTGCGGCAAGGCCTACGTCTTCGATGCCGTGGACGCCGAGCAGCTGTTCGCCAACATGCCCCCCTCCGAAGGCTCCGATTCCCAACACTGAGGGTCGAAAGCGCGGGCTGCCGAAGCCGTCCGCGGCGGCCCGCGCTCCTCCGGAAATGCCCCTCGGGCTCGGGCGATGCCCGGGATCGCCAAGTGCCCCGCATGTTCGGGCCCGAAACAGAAAAGGCGGCCCGGAGGCCGCCTTTTTCGATGGCATGGCGTCCGGCTCAGCCGAGCTTGGCCATGGCCGCGGAAACCGCCTTGCCGGTGGTGATGTCGGCGCCCATGTCCGACAGCACGCCCTCCAGCGCGCCCAGGCAGTTGAGCACGTTGGTGGGGTTGGCGGAGTGGCCCATGAGGCCGATGCGCCAGATCTTGCCGGCCATGGAGCCGAGCCCAGCGCCGATCTCCAGGTTGTACTGCTCCAGCAGGCGGGAGCGCACCGCCGCTTCGTCCACGCCGTCCGGGACGGTCACGGAGTTGAGCTGCGGCAGGCGGTAGGGCTCCTCCACGAAGAAGGACAGCCCCATGGCCTCGATGCCGGCCTTCAGGGCCTGGTGCATGCGCTGGTGCCGGTCCCAGGCGTTCTCCAGCCCCTCCTCCTGGAGGATGGTCAAGGCCTCATGGAGCGCGTAGAGGGGGTTGATGGGCGCGGTGTGGTGGTAGGCACGCTTGCCCCCGCCGCTGCCCCAATAGCCCATCACCAGGTTGAGGTCAAGGAACCAGCTCTGCACCTTGGTGGACCGCGCCTCGATGGCGTCCACGGCGCGCTGGCTGAAGGTCACCGGGGATATGCCGGGGACGCAGGACAGGCACTTCTGGGTGCCGCTGTAGACGGCGTCCACGTCCCACTCGTCCACCTTGAGCGGGGAGCCGCCCAGGGAGGTGACCGTGTCCATGATGGTCAGGCAGTCATGGTCCCGGGCCAGCTTGGCCAGCGCGGCGGCGTCGGACTGGGCGCCGGTGGAGGTCTCGGCGTGGACGAAGGCCAGTATCTTGGCCTCGGGGTGCTCCTTGAGCGCCGCCTCGGCGCGATCCGGATTCACCGGGGCACCCCATTCCTCCTCCACCATCACCGGTGTGCCGCCGCAGCGCTCCACGTTCTCCTTCATGCGCTCGCCGAACACGCCGTTCTTGCACACCACGACGGTGTCGCCCGGCTCCACCAGGTTGGCGAAGCACATCTCCATGCCCGCCGAGCCGGGGGCGGAGACCGGGAAGGTCAGGGGGTTCTCGGTCTGGAAGGCATACTGCAGCAGGCCCTTCACCTCTTCCATCATGCCCACGAAGACCGGGTCGAGGTGGCCGATGGTGGGGCGGGACAGGGCCTCCAGGATGCGCGGATGGACATCCGAGGGTCCGGGTCCCATCAGGGTGCGTTCCGGCGGGTGGAAGGAATTAGCAGTCATGGGGAATGCCTTGTGTAGTCGTTTGCTTGGCTCGGAAAATGGGAATGATTTTAAAGTTGCCCATGAAACCGGAGCAAGCTGGGGGCGCGCCCCATCTTGCATGGTTCATAAAAAGACGGTATCAGATCCACCCGGCTGTTCATGGTTCGGGTGGTGGATTATACTTGACCTCCCCTCTGAGGAATACGTGCGTCTCCAATGCCCCGAACCGCCGAAGCCCCGGAATCCGCCGAGATAGATCTCCTGGCCCGTCGCTTCCGGCGTTTTCTGCCCCCGGAAGCGGTGATCACGGAGGAGGAAGAGCTGCGTCCCTACGAGTGCGACGGGCTCTCCGCCTACCGGCAGCTGCCCATGGTGGTGGTGATCCCCGAGACGCACGACCAGGTCAGCCAGGTGCTCGCCGTGTGCAGCGAGCTCCGGGTGCCGGTGGTGGCCCGCGGGGCGGGAACCAGCCTGTCCGGCGGCGCCATGCCCCTGGAGCGGGGCGTGCTCCTTTCCCTGGCCAAGTTCAACCGCATCCTGGAAGTGGACCCGGATAACCGCTGCGCCCGCGTGGAGCCGGGGGTCCGCAATCTGGCCGTGTCCCAGGCTGCCCAGCCCCACGGGCTGTTCTACGCCCCCGACCCCTCCTCCCAGATCGCCTGCACCATCGGCGGTAACGTGGCGGAGAACTCCGGGGGGGTGCATTGTCTGAAATACGGACTCACTGTGCACAACGTCCTCGGCCTCCGGGTGCTCACCATGGAGGGCGAATGGCTGGAGCTGGGCGGCAAGGGCCCGGACGGCCCCGGCTACGACCTGCTGGCCCTGATGAACGGCTCGGAAGGCATGCTCGGCCTGGTGATGGAGGCCACCGTGCGCCTCACGCCGGTGCCGGAGCGGGAGCAGGTCCTGCTGGCCGCCTTCGACGACCTGGAGGCCGCCGGCCAGGCGGTGGCGGACGTCATCGCCGAAGGGGTGCTGCCGGCGGGGCTGGAGATGATGGACAATCCGGCCATCCGCGCCGCCGAGGACTACGTACGGGCCGGCTACCCCACCGATGCGGCCGCCATCCTCCTGTGCGAGCTGGACGGCACCAACCGCGAGGTCTCCGAGGAAGTGGCGCGGGTGCGCGAAATCCTCAACCGCGCGGGGGCCACCGAGGTACGGACGGCGGAGACCCCGGAGCAGGCCGCCACCTTCTGGTCGGGGCGCAAGGCCGCTTTCCCGGCCACTGGCCGCCTGGCGCCGGACTACTACTGCATCGACGGCACCATTCCCCGCAAGCACCTGGGCGAGGTGCTCACCCGCATCGGCGAGATCTGCCGCGAGCACGGCCTGCAGGCGGCCAATGTCTTCCACGCGGGGGACGGCAACCTCCATCCCCTGGTCCTCTACGACGCCAACAAGGAGGGGGACCTGGAACGGGCGGAGGTCGCCGGACTGCGAATCCTGCAGCTGTGCGTGGAGAAGGGTGGCACCATCACCGGCGAGCACGGCGTGGGCGTGGAGAAGCTCGACGCCATGTGCGGCCAGTTCGCCGGGCCGGAGCTGGAGCAGTTCCATGCGATCAAGGCGGCCTTCGACCCTCAGGGGCTCCTCAACCCCGGCAAGGCGGTGCCCAGCCTCAAGCGCTGCGCCGAGTACGGCGGCATGCACGTACACCGGGGCGAGCTGCCCTTCCCGGAGCTGCCGCGGTTCTGAAAAACGGCTTATGTAACCGCCAAGGACGCCAATACCGCCGAGAAAAACGACCCAAAGACGGCAAGGCACCAGGAAGCCAAGCACGGAAACGGCAATTATGGACAGATTTTTCTGTGTTTTCCTTAGGTGTCTTGGCTTCTTGGCGTTTTTTCCCGCCATTCATGGCGCGCTTGGCGGTTCAAAAACCGATACGGTGAATCATGCCCGAGATCCCCGAAAACGACCGCACCGAGGAGCTCCAGGCCGCCGTGCGCGCCGCCCTGGCCGACCGGGAGCCCCTGGCCGTTCGCGGCGGCGGCACCAAGGCCTTCTACGGTCGAGCGGGCACCGGCCAGCCGCTAGAAGTGAGTGGCCACTCCGGGATAGTGAACTACGATCCCACCGAGCTCGTGGTCACCGTGCGCTCGGGAACCCGGCTCGCCGACCTGGAGGCCCTGCTGGCCGAGCACGGTCAGCAGCTCGCCTGTGAGCCGCCGCATTTCGGGACGGCGGCCACTGTAGGTGGCATGGTGGCCGCCGGTCTGGCCGGGCCGAGGCGGCCCTGGGGTGGCGCGGTGCGGGACGCCGTGCTCGGCGCGCGGCTGCTGAACGGCTCCGGCGAGGTGCTGCGCTTCGGCGGCGAGGTCATGAAGAACGTCGCCGGCTACGATCTGTCGCGGCTGATGGCCGGCTCCCTGGGGACCCTCGGCGTGCTCCTGGAGGTCTCCCTGAAGGTCCTTCCCCGGCCGGCCATGGTCTGCACCCGGGTGCTGGAGCTGGACGGCCGGGAGGCCCTGGAGCGCCTCGCCCCATGGGGCCGTCAGCCTCTGCCCGTCACCGGCGCCGCCCATCTCGACGGCCGGCTGTACCTGCGTCTGGCGGGCAACGAGGCGGCGGTGACCGAGGCCGGGGAGCGTCTGGGCGGCGAGGAGCCGGCGGACGGCACCGGTTTCTGGATGGATCTGCGCGAGCAGCGACTGCCCTTCTTCGCCGGGGAAACACCCCTGTGGCGGCTGAGCGTTCCCCCGGCCGCACCCCTCGGCGAAGGCCGGGAGCCCTTATTGATCGATTGGGGCGGTGCCCAGCGCTGGCTGCGCAGCGAGGCGCCGGCGGAGACCATCCGGGAGGCGGCGGGGGAGGCCGGCGGCCACGCCGTCCTGTTCCGGGGTGGGGACCGTACCGGCGAGGTATTCGCGCCGCTGAGCGGTCCGCTGATGACCGTCCACCGCAACCTCAAGCGGTCCCTGGATCCGCACGGACTGTTCAATCCGGGCCGGATGTACGGCTGGCTCTAGCGAAACGCCAAGTACGCCAAGAGAAAAGACCTGAAAATCCCAGGGCGCCAAGAAGCCAAGGTCAGGGAAGAAGCAGCGAGCCCATAATTCTCATTTTGCCTTTGCTTGGCTTCTTGGCGTTTTCTCCCGCCGTTCTTGGCGCGCTTGGTGTCCTTGGCGGTTAATTATAAACAGGCCTCTTCCCATGCAGACCAATATCCTCGAAGAGCTGCAGGAGACCGTGGAGGGCGCGGAGGCCGAGCGCATACTCCGCAACTGCGTGCACTGCGGCTTCTGCAACGCCACCTGCCCCACCTACCAGCTCCTCGGTGACGAGCTGGACGGCCCGCGCGGGCGCATCTACCTGATGAAGGACATGCTCGAGGGCGGCGAGGTGAGCAAACGCACCCAGCGGCACCTGGACCGCTGCCTAACCTGCCGCAACTGCGAGACCACCTGTCCCTCGGGGGTGGAGTACGGCAAGCTCGTGGATATCGGCCGCGAGATGGTGGAGCAGCGGGTGAAGCGGCCCTGGCACGAGCGCCTGTTCCGGGGGGTGCTGCGCCGGGTGCTGCCCGAGCCCGGCCGCTTCGGGCCGCTGCTGCACACCGGGCAGGCGGTGCGGCCGCTCCTGCCTGCCGCCCTGAAGGCGAAGGTGCCGGAGCGGGTCGAGGCGCCCGCCTGGCCCGAGCCGCGCCACGCGCGGCGGATGCTGGTCCTGGAGGGCTGCGTGCAGCCCGCCCTGTCGCCCCAGATCAATGCCCGGGCGGCCCGCGTGCTGGACCGCCTGGGCATCTCCCTGGTGACGGCGGCGGGGGCGGGGTGCTGCGGCGCCGTGGATCAGCACCTGGGAGCCCCGGATACGGCGGCCGACCGCATGCGCGCCAACATCGACGCCTGGTGGCCCCATGTGGAGGCCGGGGCCGAGGCCGTGGTAATGACCGCCAGCGGCTGCGGGGCGCTGGTGCGCGAGTATGCCTACCACCTCCGCGACGATCCCGAGTACGCGGAGCGGGCCGCCCGGATCAGCGCGCTCACCCGGGATCTGGGCGAGATCCTGGCCGACGAGGACCTCACCCCCCTTCAGCCCGCCGGGCCGGGCCGCATCGCCTTCCAGTGCCCCTGCACCCTGCAGCATGCCCAGGGCCTGAACGGGGTGGTGGAGGGGGTCCTGCGGCGCCTCGGGGTGGAATTGGCCCCGGTCGACGAGCCCCATCTCTGCTGCGGCTCCGCGGGTACCTACTCCATCCTGCAGCCGGAGCTGGCCGGCTCCCTGCGTGCGCGCAAGCTCGCCACTCTCACCGCCGGCGATCCGGAGGCCATCCTCACCGCCAACATCGGCTGCCTCCATCATCTGGCCGCCGGCTCCGACCGTCCCGTCCGCCATTGGGTGGAATGGGTCGACGCGGCCCTGGACGGCAACTGACTCGGCGCGCCGGGGTGCTCAGGACGCCTCCGCAAGCCCGCTGAGCAGCGTCCGTGCCTCCGCGGCCGCGGGGTGGTCGGGATAGCGCCGCAGCAGGGACGCCAGCGTCCTGCGGGCCCGTTCCCCTTGCCGGAAATCCTCCTTGAGGATACGCCCCGAGAGCAGCACCACGGCGGGCACGTCCGGATGGTCCGGGTAGCGGTGGCTGAAACGGTTCATCAGCCGCAGGGCCAGCCGGGGGCGTCCCGCCGTGCGGGCGGCCAGGGCCAGGGGGTGCACCTGCTCGGGACGGCTGGGGCGGAAGGCCGGGTCCCGGTTGAGGCCGTCCTGGGCCACCTCCAGGGCCCGCTCCTCGCGCCCGGCCCGCAGCAATGCCGTAATGAAGGCGCGGCTTCCCGCCAGGAACGGGCCGTCCTGCTCCAGGGCCCGCAGCACGCCGTAGAGCCGCTCCCATCGATTCAGGTCCTCGGGGGCTTCCAGGACCTCCTCCCGCAACAGGCGGGCCGCCTCGGTCAGGCGGTTCTCCCGCACCAGCTCGGCCACCCGCTCGCGGCGCACGGGCTCCGCCTTCGCGGGCGGAGTCGGCAGCACGGCGGGCCGGCCGACGGCGGGATAGCCCAGCCCGCGGGCCCACACCGCGCCGAGCCCGCCGGCTGCGCGGAAGAGGAACAGCATACCGTAGCCGGCCCAGAACCCGCCCCCGGCCAGCAGGGCCCACAGGGGCAGCGGCTCGGCGAGCGCGGCCCCCGCCCCGCCGGCGACGAGCAGGAGCAGGACGGCCACCGGGGCCCAATAGGGGCGGCCGAGGAGTCGGATGGTGCGCCCCAGCAGCACCGGATGCAGCCCGGCGAGCAGGGCGGAAAAAAGACGCCGCTCCCGACCGGTCACCAGGATGACGGCTGGCAGGAGGGCGGCCATCATCGGCAGGAACAGGCCCAGCACCACCGGCCTGGTAAGGACCAGCAGGGTCAGGCCCAGGGCCCCGTAGGCCATGAGCGTCCCCAACAGGGCAACGGTCCGGACCAGCGCCGGACCGTCCGGACGCAGGGTGGGGCGCGGCGCGGGAGCCATGCCGAGGACGGTCTGGTCCAGGAGGCGGAACCCGAAATGGAGGAGGGTCACGGCCATGAGCAGGCCCACTGCCGGGCCGCCGGCGGGGATGACGGTGGCCGGGGCCAGGGCGGCGGATCCCGCCAGCAAGGCCAGGGGCCGGGGCCGGAACGGGAAGGTTAGCAGCCGCAGCATCCCCTCGCCCCGGGTCGGTCCCTGCGCCTCCGGGGGCTCCGGTGTTTCCCGCCGGCAGGGGCAATGTGGCGGGTCATCGGTCAGGCAGCGATCGCAAAGCGGCCGTCGGCATGCGGAGCAGTACCGCTCCGCCGGCTGCTCCGTGTGGTTGGTGCAGCGGTCCGTGCGCATCGGGTCCCCCCCTTTACTTGGTACCCGAGGTTTTCCAGCTACCCTAGAGGTAAGCCCTGTAGTGGGCAAGACCTCTGCGGGTCAGCGGGTTTCACTTCCCACCGGCCTGTGGACAACTTTGTGGAGGAATACGGTATCGCCGTGGTGGCTCCGGCGCTCAAGCGGAGTGCCCGGCCTCGGTACCAGGGGGCCCGGGGAAGATCTCCGTGAAGGCGGCGTAGGTCGCGGCGATCCCCACCGGGCCGAGCACCAGGAACCCCAGTCCGAAGGGGATGGCGGCCGGTACGGCCAACAGAGCGTAGACCAGACCGAACAGCGCGATGGGGAGCAGGTTGCGTGCGGCGGCCCGTAGGCTGGTCCCCAGGGCGGCCGGGATTCCGAGGGCGGCGAAGACCACCAGCGGAGCGGCGAAGTAGAAGGCCAGCACGGCAACCAGTCCAAGCACGAGGACGAGCAGGCCACCAAGGCCGCTCTCCAGGGCAAAGGGCGCCTCGTGGGCGGGGGCTCCCGGGGCGGGAAGGGCATCCGCCATGCTCAGATAGAGCGCGGCCAGCAGGAAGGTGGTGGCCAGGGCGAGGCCCCCGAGAAGCAATAGCGGAAGCCGGGTCCGGGAATCGGTCAGGCCGGCGAACAGGTGGTCGAGGCGCACCGGGTCGCCGCGGGCGCCGGATTGCGCCCCGAGCAGCAGGCCGGCGCCCAGGGCCGGGGTCAGTACCGTGCCCAGCAGCCCGCCCAGCACCGGTACCAGGTTCAGGACCAGTAGCAGCACCACGTACAGCAGGATGAGGGCAATCCATTGGGCCGGCTGGGCGCGGAAATTGCGCCACCCGGCGCCAAACCAGGAAAAGGCCCGGCCAATGCCGATTCGTTGCGGTTCCATGAAGCTTCCCTTTTCGCCCGCTTCGGAAACGCGGGCGGCGGTCCGGTTTTCGGTGCCGCCGTATTGTACGCGGATCCTGGGGCGATGAGGACGGTTGGTGCGGGTAGGCCCGGCCCCTGACGGGCGTGGCTATCCCCTACGGGGTGGGACGGATGATTCCGGGCTTTCCCGGATGAGTGATAGGAGGAGGCCCGAGTCGTTTTTTCCCCACAGAGCTTGTGGAAAACTTTGTGGAATATCCCGGGAAAGCATTCCTGAAGCCCCGGCAGGTGGGCGCTCCGGCGGATTGGCTCAATTTCTAGGCATAAAAATATCACTTTAATAACAGTATCTTATGTTTCCGCTCCAGGCTCGGTCCGGATCCTGCGGCCGGAGGAATAAGTGAATACTCGCTTGTGGATGGGTGAATGGGCGGGGCCCGTACCGGCGGTCCCCCTAGGCGGACGAGACAGCGGGGCACGGGCCTGCCCGGACCTCGGTACCCGAAAGGGGAGCGCCGGACGGCCCGCCCGTGCAGCGTCCGGGGACCCAGTGACTGGTGTGGCCTCCCTGCGGGCTGCGGGAGCCGGTTGGAAGCGTACGCCGGGGAAACCCGCAGCGCGACAGGGGGGAATCCGGAGTATCCGTTTCCCCACAGGTCCTGTGGAAAACCTTGTGGAAACTCCCGGGATAGTGCCCCTGAAGCCGCATCCGGATGGCGCCGGGGCGGTTTGGATCAGTTTGTAGGCATTATATTTATTTTTTAAAAACAGTTATTTGTGTGCATGTAACTGAATCGCAATGAATTGCCGGGGAGCCTGGCTAAGTGAATGCTCGCTTGTGGATGGGTGCATGCGCGGGGGAGCGCGAAGCTTGCTATGGGGAGGGCCTACGCCCCGTCTTCGCCGCCGACCTTCAGGGCGCCGTGGATGCCCTCCACCCCGGAGCGCACCACGGCGTGGGGCATGTGCTTGGACCGGTGGTCGACACAGGGAGCCCCGTTGCCGTCGATGCCGATCAGCCCCGCCTCCGAGCCCAGTTCCCGGCCCAGCTCGTCCAGCACCTCGGAGAGGGCGGCTTCCAGCGGCATGCCTGCAGCGACCCGGCAGGTGACGGCGCGCGCCGTGCCGTGCCGCATCATCAGCTCACCGTGGCCGGTGGCGGCCACCGCGCAATGGGCATCGGCGAAATGGCCCGCCCCGGGCAGGGGAGCGTCCCCCACCCGCCCGGGGAGCTTGAGGGCGATGCCGCCCGTGGAGGTGGCGCATGCCAGGGCGCCCTGGCTGTCCAGGGCCACGGCGCCCACGGTGTCACCGCCCAGGTCGGGGTGGTCCCGCAGCAGTCCGGGGAGCCGGCCGAACTCCTCCGGGGCGTCGTCCATGCGGGCGCGGAGCCGGTTCCAGCGGTTCCGGGCGGCGGAGGTGATCGGATCGTAGTCGGGATAGCCCAGGCTCCGGGCGAGGCGCAGGGCCGCCGGGCCCGCGAGCAGGACGTGGTCGGTGTGCTCCATGATCGACCGGGCCACCCGCACCGGGCTGCGCACCCGGGTGAGCGCGGCGACGTTGCCCGCGGCGAGGGTCGGGCCCCACATGACCCCGGCATCCATCTCTGCCTCACCCGTCAGGTTCAGTGTGGATCCGGTCCCGGCGTTGAAAAGCGGGTCGTCCTCGAGGACGCCGACGGCGGAGATCACCGCCTCCAGGGCGGAGCTGCCCTCCGCCAGCCGCTTGCCGCCGTTCTCCGCCGCCGTGCGGACGCCGAAGGTGAGCTCCCGCTCACGTTCCGGAGGCCAGCTTCCGGCCCCGCCGTGGACAATGATGGCGTACATGGACACCTCCGGTGACGAGATGCTCGGGAACGTGCATCGTGGAGGAAGGCATGGCCGATGCACGGAGCCGCCATCCCCGTGGGCAATCTCTGGATCTGGCTCGCCTCGGCGGCCTTCGCCGCCCTCCTGGCCTGGCTGGCCGCCCGCCGGGGCGGGAACCCCGTCCTGTGGGGCGGCTTGGGCTTCTTCTTCGGGCCGCTCGCCCTGCCCTTCGTCTTCCTGGCCACCGGACGGGGCCGGCGCCCCGGCAAGGGCTAATCGGCCGGCGCGGGCTCGGGGAAGATCTCCCGGTATCCCTGATAGGCAGCGGCCGCCCCCACCGGCAGGAGCACGAGGAAGCCGAGGCCAACGGGAATCATGGCAATGAATCCCAGGATCAGATAGAGCACCAGGAACAGCAGCACCGGGGCGAGATTCCGGATGCTGGCCATGAAGCTCTGGCGCATGGCCGTTGCCGGGTCCATATCCTGGAAGGTTACCAGGGGGATGGCGAAGAGTAGCGCGAAAGTCACCAGCAGGGCCACCAGGACGGCGCCGATGATCCCGCCCAGCGAGGCGGAGGCCGCCGGCATGGCACCCCCGGTCTGCGGAGTGCCGGTGCCCGCGCCGCCCGGGGCGATCTCGCCGGTGCTGGTGTAGACCAGGATCAGGCCGGCCAGCAGGGTCCCGGCCAGGGCCACCGCGCCCAGAACCAGGAGCGGCCCGCGGGTGTCCCCGTTGGACAGGCCTCGGAACAGCATGCCCGCGCGCACCTCCTCCGCGCCCCGGGCCGCCCGCGCCATGACCAGGAAGCCCGCCAGCAGCCCGGGACCGATCATGGCCCCGACGATGGGGCCCAGCAGGGGGAGGAAGTTCAGGACCAGCATGATGAGCAGGTAGCCCACGGCGGCCAGCACCCAGGAGCCCATCGCCTCCCGGAAGGCGGACCACCCTTCGGCGTACCAGCCGAATCCCCGGCTCGCTGCAACGCGGTTAATCGCCATGACGCCTCCCTTTCGTCCTCGCTCCCGGGGCGGGGCGAGGGACTGAATTGCGGGGGCGTGTCCGAGCCCCCTACTGGCAACGTACGGTCCGGCGCAATGCGGCGTCAATTGACCCGGCCGGCGATGTCCGGGAAGCCCCTTTTCTGTACAATCCGGAGCCCGTTCCGTCCGGGCTCTCGGGGGCACCTTCTTGGAATATCTGCACTTCGTCCGCGGCCATGCCCGCTTCCTCGCCTTCGGCCTGGTGGCCGTGGCCCTGTCCGGATTCGGACAGACCTACTTCATCTCCCTGTTCGGCGGACAGATCCGCGCGGCCTATGCCCTGAGCCACGGGGACTTCGGCCTGCTGTACTCGGCGGCTACGCTGGGAAGCGGGGTGCTCCTTCTGTGGGCGGGCCAGCAGCTGGATCGCCTGGATCTGCGAGTGTTCGCGGTGCTCGTGGTGCTGGGCGTCGCCTCGGGGAGCCTGCTCATGGCGGCGGCGGGCTCGGTGGCGGCCGTCGGCGGGGCCATGTTCCTGCTCCGGTTCGCCGGACAGGGGCTCATGACCCACATGGCCTTCACCACCATGGGCCGCTATTTCGAGGCGGGACGGGGCAAGGCGGTGAGCATTGCCGGCATGGGGCTGCCCCTGGGCGAGGCGGTACTGCCCTCCGCGGCGGTGGCCGTGACCGCCGCCCTGGGCTGGCGGGGCACCTGGAGCCTCGCGGCCGTCCTGCTGGCCGGCGGCGCCCTGCCCCTGCTCCTGTGGCTGCTGCGCGGCCACGGCACGCGCCGCAGTGCCCTGGAGGAACGGCAGGCGGGCCGGGACGGCGGCGGGGAGCCGGAGCGCGCCCAGTGGACCCGGGGGCAGGTGCTGCGCGATCCACGCTTCTATCTGATCCTGCCGGCGGTGCTGGCGGCGCCCTTCATCGTTACCGCGCTGTTCTTCCACCAGGTCCACCTGGCCGCGGCCAAGGGCTGGACCCTGGCCTGGCTGGCCACAAGCTTCGTGGGCTTCGCCGCCACCCACGTGCTCGGGCTGCTGTTCTTCGGGCCCGTGGTGGATCGTTTCGGTGCCCGTCGCCTGCTTCCTGTGTTCCTGCTGCCCATGGCCGTCGGGCTGGGGGTGCTGGCGGGCTTCGATCACTTCGCCGCGGCCCCCGTCTACCTGACCCTCACCGGGTTATCCATGGGCGCTACGGGCACCTTGCTTGGCGCCCTGTGGCCGGAGCTCTACGGCGTGGCCCATCTGGGCGCCATCCGGGCGGTGGTGCAGTCGGCCATGGTGCTGTCCACCGCCGCCTCGCCCGCCGCCGTGGGGGTGCTGATCGACGCGGGGGTCAGCATGGAGGCGGTGGCCCTGCTGCTGCTCGCCTATATCGCCGGCGCCCTGCTCCTGGCCCTGCTCGGACTGCGGCTGGGCGACAGCCGCGCGGCCCGGGCCCGGGCGGGCCCGTAGGCCGGCGGTCAGGCCGGTCGAGGGCGTCCGGGCACCAGGGCGAGCCACAGCAGCCCGCCCAGGCCCGCCACCAGGGAGGCGGCCAGGATGCCGGTCTTGGCGAGGACGATGGTCTCCTCCATGCCCGCGAAGCCCAGATTGGCGATGAAGATGGACATGGTGAAGCCGATCCCGCCGAGCAGGCCCACGCCGATGATGTGGGCCGGTCCGGTGCCCGTGGGCAGCTGACCGATGCCCAGCCGGGCGGCCAGCAGGGCGCTGCCGGCGATGCCGACGGTCTTGCCCAGCACCAGGCCCAGGATGATGCCCAGGGTCACCGGCTGGGTGAGTACCGTGCCCAACTGCTCCGGATGGAGGGGGACGCCGGCGTTGGCGAAGGCGAAGATCGGAATCACCAGCAGTGCCACGGGCAGGTGGAAGAGGTGCTCCAGGCGCTGCAGGGGGGTTTCCACCTTGTGGACGCCGTTTTCCAGGGTCTGGACCAGGGCGCGCTGGTCGGGGTTGTGGATCAGGCTGTAACCGGGGCTCGTCTTGCGATCGAAGCGGTCCATGAGCTCGCGTACCAGCTTGCTGAAGGTGCGGGGGTCGAACTTGGGACGCGCCGGAATGGTCCAGGCGGTGAGGATGCCCGCCAGGGTGGCGTGGACGCCGGATTCCAGCATGGCCAGCCACAGCAGCCCGCCCACGAGGAAATAGGGCAGCGGCCGGCGGATGCCGAACAGGTTGAAGGCCACCAGCACGGCCAGCCACAGCGCCGCCCAGCCCAGGGCGCCGAGGACAATGTTCTCGGTGTAGAACAGGGCGATCACCACCACCGCGCCCAGGTCGTCGACGATGGCCAGGGCCACCAGGAAGGTGAACAGCGCCTTGGGGATGCGGGAGCCCAGCAGGACCATCACCCCCACGGCGAAGGCGATGTCCGTGGCCATGGGGATCGCCCAGCCCGCGGCCATGGGTCCCGAGGGGTTGAGGGCGACGTACAGCGCCGCCGGCACCACCATGCCGCCGATGGCCGCCACGATGGGCAGGGCGGCCTGGCGCAGGGAGGCGAGCTCGCCCACCAGGATCTCGCGCTTGATCTCCAGCCCCACCACGAAGAAGAACAGGGCCATGAGGCCATCGTTGATCCAGTGGTGCAGGGTGTGGTCCAGAACCCACGGTCCCAGGCTGATGGCGATATGGGTGTGCAGCAGCTCCTGGTAGAAATGGGCCACCACGCTGTTGGCGGCCACCAGCGCCAGCAGGGTGGTGGCGATGAGCAGCAGGCCGCTCGTGGTCTGTTGGTGTATGAACTCCTCGAACGGGGTGGCGATGCGCTCGAAGGTGGGCTCGAGCGGGGCCTGGAAATCCCCCTCTCTATTCATCTCGGCTCCTGGGAGTATTCAAAAGGACGCATTGTTTAGCAGGCCGCCGAAGCCTATGCAACCCGGAAATAAGTAATTCAAATAAGGAATAAGTAGCCGGCCCTAGCGGGGGAGCCCCATGACAAAGATCGTCCAGATCACGGATACGCACCTCTTCGCCGAGGCGCACGGCCGCCTCGGGGAGGTGGACGTGGACGCGTCGCTGACCGCCGTGCTTGCCGCCGTACGGCGCGACCACGGCGACGCCGAGCTGGTCCTGGCCAGCGGGGATCTGGCCCAAGAGGAGGTGGCGGCCAGCTACACGCGCCTGGACGAGCACCTGGCCGCCCTGCCCGCCCCGGTCTACTGCCTGCCGGGCAACCACGAGGACAAGGCGCTCCTCGCCGAGCAGTGCGCGCGGGGGCGGCTGCGGTGCGACCGCCGGATCCTGGTGCCGGGATGGCAGCTCGTGCTGCTGGATTCCGCACGGCCGCCGGAGCCGGGCGGACATCTCGAGGCGGAGGAGCTGACCTTCCTGGAGGCCTGCCTGGCGGAGCACCCGGACCGCGCTGCCCTGGTGGTGCTCCACCACCCGCCGGTCTCCGTGAACAGCCCCTGGATGGACGCCATGCGGGTGGACAACGCGCCAGCGCTGCTGGAGGTGCTCGACCGTCATCCGGCGGTGCGGGCGGTGGTCTTCGGCCATGTGCACCAGCAATTCGAGACCGTCCGCAACGGCGTGCGCTACCTGGCCAGCCCCTCCACCTGCCTGCAGTTCAGACCCGGAGCCGCGGTATCCAGCTACGACGACCGGCCGCCCGGCTTCCGCTGGCTCCGTCTGGGCGCGGACGGCGGTCTGGAAACCGCGGTGGAGCGCGTGGCCATGGGCTAGTGGGCCAATATCCCGGTCACCGCGGCAAAAATGTCCAAAGGGGGTCGACCCCGCCCACCGGAAATGGCTAGTCTATTGGCCCCCGAATCCACCACAAAGCGGAGACGCAAATGACCACGGAGGCTCCCCAGCAGCCCAAGGCGTTCTGTCAGTTCCCGGTTCAGCTCGTGATCGAGGCGATCCTCATGGTGATCGCGGCCAACGTGCCTTTCGGCCTCGCAACGGTCGTGGTGCTGGCGGCCATCGCCCTGCCATTCTACTGCTTCGCCCAGTCCGAGCCCCCGCAGCAGTCCGCCTGAGGCCGCCCTTCAGAACGCCCCGCCCGGAGGCGCCGCCCCGGCCAGTGCCGGGATGGCCTCCGGTGGCCTGGGCCGCTCCAGGCCGAAGCCCTGCCCCCGCTCACAGGCCAGCGACTGCAGAAACTGCAGCTGCGCGTTGGACTCGATCCCCTCCGCCACCACCGCCATGCCCAGGCTCTGGGCCAGCTCGATAACCCCCCGGATCAGGCCCGGGCTGCGTGCCAGGTTGCGTTCCAGGCCGTCGGTCAGCGAGCGGTCCAGCTTGAGCACGTCGATGGGGAAGTCCTGGAGATAGCTCAGGGCGCTGTAGCCGGTGCCGAAGTCGTCCAGGGCCATGGTGATCCCCATGCCGCGCAGGACCTGCAGGTTGCGGAGCACGTCCGGCGGGTTCTCGATCAGCAGGCTCTCGGTGACCTCCAGCTCCAGCCGCTCCTCGGCCATGCCGGTCTCCTCCAGGATCTGCTGGATGCGGGCCAGAAGCCGGGGGTGGCGGAACTGCTCGGGGGAGAGGTTCACCGCCAGGTCCACCCCGGTCAGGCCCTCCTGCCGCCACCGGGCCATCTGCGCGCAGGCGGTGCGCAGCACCCAGTCGCCGACCGGATGGATCAGGCCGGTGTCCTCCAGCAGCGGGATGAACTCCGCGGGAGAGACCGGCCCCAGACGGGGGTGCCGCCAGCGCAGCAGGGTCTCTACGCCCACCAGAACGCCGTCGCTCAGCCGGTACTGAGGCTGGTAGCACAGGTGGAGCTGGTCCTGCTCCAGGGCCCGGTGGAGCTCCACCTCCAGGGCATGGCGATGTTGGGCCTGCTCGTCCCGCTCCGGTGAGAAGAATACCGGCCCCCGGACGCGCTCGCTGCGGGCCCGGCCCAGGGCGGTCTCGGCCCGGCTGAGCACCGAGGCGGCGTCGTCGCCGTCCTCCGGATAGACCCCCACCCCGCACCAGGCTCCCAGGAAGAACTCCTGGTCGGCCACTTCCAGGGGCTCCTCGAGCCGACCCAGCAGGCGCTGGGTGATGCGGCAGGCCCAGCGGCTGCTGTGCAGTCCCTCGAGCAGCAGCAGGTAACGGTCCGAGCCCACCCGGGCGGCGGTGTCGCTCTCGCTCAGACCCTCCTGGAGCCGCTCGCCCACTGCCTTCAGCACCTCGTCGCCTATCGCGTGGCCGAGGCTCTGGTTGATGTCGCGGAACTGCCGCAGGTCCACGAGCACCAGGGCCACCGCCTGTTGGTCGTGACGGGCCCGAATGATGGCCCGGTCGGCCCGGTTGAGGAGCAGGTCGCGGTTGGCCAGCCCGGTAAGCGGGTCGTGGAAGGCCATCCGCTGCAGGCGCTCCTCCAGCGCCAGCCGCCGGGTGATGTCGCGGGCGGTGGCCACGAAGCGGCTGATGCTGCCGTCCGGCTCCAGAACAGGGGTGATGGTCTCGTCCAGGTAGACCAGCTCGCCCCACCGGGTGCGGTTGGTGAAGACGTCGCGGAAAGCGCGCCCGGCCTCCAGGGCAGTGCTCAGCCGCCGGTAGAAGGCGTCGTCCTCGTAATCGGCTCCGAGTATCTCCGCGTTGGGCTGGCCCACCGCCTCGGAGGCGGTGTAGCCGGTAACCCGCTCGAAGGCAGGGTTCACGTACTCGATGCGCCCCCGCCGGTCGGTGATCCAGACCATATCGCCCAGCTGCTCCAGGGCCTGGCCGAGGAGCCGGTGGCGGCCCTCGGCATGGTCCGCGGGGGCGGCCGGCGGGGACAGCAGCAGGGCGGTCAGCCCGTCCCGGATCAGCCCCGTCAGGGTGATCAGGAAGGGGCGGCCGGTGCGGCTCTGGGCGCGCAGGGTCAGGGGCAGGTCCGGCTCCGGGGCCGATTCCTCGCCGTCCAGCCCGAGGATCTCGGGGGCCACCGGCAGCAGCAGCTCCAGGGGCTGGCCTGCCGCCTCCTCCGGCTGCCAGCCGAAGCACCGTCCCGCGGCGGGATTGATGGCCTGGATCCGGCCCGCGGGATCCACGGTCACCACCGGATCCGGAAGACGCTCCACCAGCGCGCCGGCCAGCTGGATCGGTAGTCGGGTCGACATGGACTACTCCAGCCGAAACTTGTTGAGGTCGCCGTCCAGGCCGCTGGCCAGCTCCTCCAGCTCCCGGGCCGCGGATTCGAGCTGGGAAACGCTTCCGGCCACCTGGTCCACGTTCCCGGAGATATCGCCCATGTTGTCGGTGGTCTCGCCCATGGTGGCGGCGAGCTCCTCGGCGGCGGTGGCGATCTGGTTGGCGTTGCCCTCCGTGCTCTGGATCTGCTCCATCACCCCCTGCATCTGCTCGGTGACGTGGCTCATGGCCGATACCGAGGAATCCGACTGGCTGCGCAGCTCGGAGACGATGTCGCTCACCTGCTCCGTGGCCTGGGAGGTCTGCTCGGCGAGCTTGCGCACCTCGTCGGCCACCACGGCGAAGCCCTTGCCGTGCTCGCCGGCGTTGGCCGCCTCGATGGCGGCGTTGAGGGCCAGCAGGTCGGTCTGCTTGGCGATGCTCTGGATGGTCTCCATGATCTGGTCCACCCGCTTGCTGGACTCCTGCAGCTGGCCGATGCGGTCTGAGGCCTGCTCCACCGATTCCATGCCGCTGCGGGTCTGCTCGGTGCTGGCCGAGGCCGACTGCGAGACCTCCTGGATGTTGTTGGCAACGTCCTGCACCACCTGATTGACCTCCTGGGCGGAGCTGCTCACGTCATCGACCCGCTGGTTGGCGGCGGAAGCGCTGCTGGCCAGCTCGTCGGCGGTGGCGGACAGCTCCTGGTTGGCGGAGGCCAGCTGCGAGCTGCGGTCGCGCCAGTCCTGGAGGATGCCCCCCAAGGAATCGGTAAAGTGGTTGAAGCCGTGGCCCAGGGCGCGAACCTCCGCCAGGCCCTTCTCCGGCAGCCGGTGGGTCAGGTCCCAGTCGTCGGTGACGTGGCGCAGTCCTTCCACTACCTGGTTCACCGGCTGCGAGACGGTGCGGCGCAGGGACCACGCCAGTACGCCCAGCCCCAGCACCAGCAGCAGCACCGAGACCCC